>JAPYNU010000006.1:0-94010 GCA_028283245.1 Candidatus Aldehydirespirator catecholifindens
CACGTCATAGGCATTGTCAAGCACGACCGGCTCAACCTTCCAACCCTCAATGCCGCCAGTGTCGTTGATCCATTCCCAATAAGCCTGATGCGCATCCGTGATCGCTGTGGTCAGCGGAGCAAACGCGCCAGTCAAGTCAGTGTTGAGGCCAACTCGGATGACTTTCTCGTCGGCATCGACACCGAAATCGACAGCGATCTCATCGGCGACAGCCAGAGCTTGCTGGGCTTCACTCTCGCGGGCGGCAGCCGCTTCAGCCTCGGCCATAGCATCTGCTGCAGCCTGTTCAGCTTCAGCTGCAGCAGCCATGGCTGCTTCTAGTTCTTCCTGAGCCGCAGCCTGCTGCTCTGCACTGGCCGCAGCCGCGGCAGCCTCAGCTTCAGCGAGGCGATCCTCAGCCTCGGCGCGTGCTGTCTCAGCTGCTTCGGCTGCATCCTGCGCGGCAGCAGCCTCCGCCGCCGATTCTTCAGCAGCCGCCTGTGCGGCAGCCGTCTCCGCCGACGAAGCCGCAGAATCGTCTGAATCATCGTCGCCGCAAGCCGCAGCGACCAGAGCCACAGCGCAAAGCGTTGCGACTAGCCATCTCATTCGTTTCACGATTTTACCTCCAAGGGTTATTCTGATTGCTGGGTGCCCTCTCGGAGCATCCATATTGTTGTCTGCACCCGAAACGGTGCCCACATTCTTGCTGCAAGCGACGACTGGTCAATAACTGAACGGCCATCTCTTCCAATAGTTGCGGATACGCACCCAGATTCCGAAGATTCCGAGCGGCTCTGCGATCAAGAACACGATAATGAGCGCGCCAAAGAGCACAATATTCCAAGCATCGACACTCAGAGTCCAGCCTGGGGTCTGGATGGCGGTGTTGATGACACCGAAGTCGTCGCCGTCGGTCAGAGCAGCCCGTGCCAAAATTTCTGCAGGGCCGCTCTCGGCACCCTCCAGCCAGTTGGTGAACGCTTTCACGAACTCGGGCACCATCACCACGAAGAAGCTACCGATTAGAGGTCCTGCGGTTGTGCCAGCCCCACCTATTAGCAAGATGGCAATGAACTCAACCGAGAGAAACAAGCCGAACTGCTCAACTTGTAGACGCTGGAGCAGCGCCGCGAACAGAGCACCAGCGACACCAGCAAAAAATGACGACACTGCAAAAGCGATGAGCTTGTAGCGGAACTCGGCGACACCCATCACCTCTGCGGCGATGTCACGGTCGCGGATTGCTTGCAGCGCCCGTCCAGTGCGCGAGCGCGACAGGTTCTTAGACAACACTGCAAAAGCGATGGTCAGCGTCAACATGAAAAGGTAGAGCTTCTGCAGGTCGCTGACTTCGAACCAAAGCCAGCGACCACTTGATGACACGTCAAGCAGAGGTGTCTCTTCCTTCCAGAGTCGGATGTCCAGATCAGGAAACTCTCTGCCGTATGCGGGCGCGCCTGCGATTTTGGTTCCCCAGCTGGTGTTGCCGAAATGCAGCCCCAGAAACACCAAACCCAGCGTGACGATTGCCAGGTATAGACCTCGCAACCTCACCGCTACCGGTGACACCAGCACACCTATCAGCGCGGCAGCTATGCCAGCACCCGGCAACCAGATCCAGATCGGCAGAGCATGCCCCCAAGTAGTTTCGCCGCTGGTGCCGCCCAGATAAACCGCAGCGCAGGCACCCACCCCCATGAAGAAGGCATGACCCAAAGACACCTGCCCGCCGATGCCGCTCAACAGGTTCAAGCCCAAAGCAGCAATGGCGAACACCAGCATCCGCGACATGATCAACAGCCAGTCGCTGTCGCCCAAGAAACGCACAAAGGGAATGTGGCTAATCACCGGCAAATCAAACGGCAGCAAAAACAGCACGGCCACAAAAATCGCGAACACGACCTTTTGTGTCCAGGTTGGCAGCAGCTGGCTTTCTTGCTGATACGAGGTATAGAGGTTGGGGCGGCCTAGCACTGCTGTTTCATACCCTTCGAATCTCGGGGGTGCCAAAGAAGCCGTAGGGACGCACCAGCAACCCGACCAGCATGACTATGTAGGGCACGATCAGCGGGTAACCAGCACCGAGCCACGAGGTGTTGGCTGCGGCGTATTGGCCTGCATAGATCTCGGCCACGCCCACAAGCAGACCGCCGAGGAGAGCGCCGGTCACCGAGTCAAGCCCACCGAGGATTACCGCTGGCAAAGCCCGGAAAGCAATATTGGCGGTTTCTTGATCTACCGAGAGAGTTTGATCAACTGGAGGCTGGGTAGCGAAGATCCCACCGATCGCGGCGAGCACTGCGCCAGCAGCCCAGGCAATCGCAAACACGCGGCCCACATTGATGCCTTGAGCCATGGCCGCTTCCTGATCGAAAGCAACCGCACGCATGGCGATACCAAGACGCGATCGGTAAAAGAAGTAGACCGCCACGAATGCTACGGCCGCGGTGATCATGGCCGCAATGAAGCTCCAGTTGATTAGTTCATCACCCACTGTGAAGCCTTCAAGCCCCCAAGGTGCCTGCAACGACCGAAACTCAATCACCACGGCATCGTTGTTGAAGACACGAAACATGATTTCTAGGCCCAGAGTGATCACCGCCACCGAGAACAGCGGTTCTCCCACCATGGGACGAATCGCCAGTCGTTCAACAACCAAACCGACCGCGGCGGCGAAAGCCAGCGCGATGAACACGCTTAGCACCCAGAAAAGCCAGTCGGGGCCACCAATGGCGTTCAGAGGATTGCTGAGATTGGTGAAAGGAATCTGTCCATAGCGTTCGGTCTGAATGCTGTCGGCAACGAAGACGCTGCGTTCTGCCACCAGAAACGAAACGAACAGTGCCCCGGTGGCTGCTAGCGCTCCTTGAGCGAAGTTGACGGTTTGAGTGGCTTTGAAGATCAGCACGAAACCCAGCGCAATCAGTGCGTAGACCGAACCGAGACCCATTGACTTCATGAACGTCACAAAGAACAGGTCTGGATCGTTAGCCAACTGCACCAAACCGAAGACCAAAGCTGAGGCCAATGCTCCAAAAAGGAACCCCAGGGGCGCGCCGCGACGCAGGTCAACGCTTTTGAAATTGGCGGCGGCCGACGCCATCAGTACATCGACTCCACAAGATCGCCAAACATCTCTTCCATAGCGCTGCGCTTCAGCTTCTGGGTGGCTGTGAGTTCGCCGTCTTCATGATCAAGCTCTTTTGGCAGCATCTTGAATTTTTTGATCTGCTCCACTCGGGCGAACTTGGCGTTGGTCTCATCAACTACTTTGGAGATCAGATCGATCACTTCTTCTTTTTCTGACAAGTCGCGATAGGTGGTGTATGCGACGTTCTTGCGTTGGGCCCAGTTGCTGACCGTTTCGAGTTCGATGCCTATCAGAGCGGTCACGTATTTGCGGCCGTCGCCGATGACCATGGCTTCCTTGACGTACGGCGAGGTCTTGAGGCTGTTTTCGATCTCTGAAGGCGAGATGTTCTTGCCTCCAGAGGTGATGATGATGTGCTTGATGCGATCAACGATCTTGACATGAGTGCCATCCACCCATTCCCCCACGTCACCGGTCATCAACCAACCGTCGGAGGTGAAAGTCTCGGCGGTTTGTTGCGGCTTGTTCCAGTAACCGGCGAACACGCCGGGATGCTTGGTCTGAATCTCACCGGTCGTCTCATCAATACGCAAGCCGATGTCGGCATAGGGCTCACCCACAGTGCCGAGCTTCATACGACCCGCAAAGTTGCATGTAGCCACAGCTGAATTCTCGGTCATGCCGTAGAGTTCAAACACCGGCACGCCAATGCCAATGAAGAATTCGAGCACTTCGGGTGCTATAGCTGCTGCGCCCGAGCCTGCATGGCGACAGCGGCGCAGTCCGATGCGTTCTTTGATGGCACGAAACACCAGCGGCTCGCCGATGGCATTCAGCAGGCGCGTCGTTAGTGTGTGCTTGCCACCGTTAGCGGCTTTGCGCCTGCCGATGGAAGCCGCAAGCATCAGAGAGAATCGCAGGCAGATCCGCTTGAAGAAAGTGGCATCGTTGCCTCTGATGGTCACCAAGGCGTGTATTCGCTCCCAGATGCGCGGCACTGCGAAGAACAGCGTTGGCTGCACTTCGCGCAGATTCAAGGTGACCGTCTCAATGGACTCAGCAAAGTTCAGCGAGGGTCCTGCCCCCACCAACGTCCATGTGGAAAAGATTCGCTCGGCTACGTGACACAGTGGCAGATAAGTGACGATCAGGTCTTTGGGGCTGGGAACGACACCGTCGGGAAAGCGCTCATTTTCATTGACGATCTTGTCAATGCAGTAGGCAGCGTTAGCGTTGGTGAGCATGGCTCCTTTGGGTGGCCCTGTGGTGCCTGAGGTGTAGACCAGCGTCATCACATCGGTGGACTCGGCGGCTTCCATGCGTTGCGTTACTGCTGTCGGGTGAGCTTCGCGATGACGGCGACCCATTTCAAGGAAGCTGTCCCAGAACAACAGCCGGGGATCGTCGTAGTCGCCGAAGCCACGGGGCTCGGTGAACAATATGCGATTGACTGAAACTGCTGTATCTGGCGGAACTTCAAGAATCTTGTCAGCTTGTTCTTGATCCTCGGCGAAGAACACCTTGGGGTTGCAGTCGCCTACCAAATACTCCACTTCAGACGTAGGGTTGGTGGGGTAGAGGCCCACGGTGATGCCCCGCACTGCCACGGTTGCCAGATCCAAAATCACCCATTCAAGGCGGTCTTCAGAATGGATCGCTACTACATCACCAACATCAACGCCCAGTTCCAACAAGCCGTGGGCAGCACATTCAATCAGATCCCAAGTTTGCGCCCAAGTGTACTCCTGCCAAACACCGAAGTCCTTCTCACGCATAGCCACCTGATCAGGGCTGCGATGAGCCCAGTCGCGTGCGAGTGATGCCACCGTGACCACCCCCTGAGAGGCACTTTCAGGCGAGGGCAGTTCTGAAGCGGTTCGTTGCGCGGTGACTGTCATGCGGCGCTCTCCTTGATTTTGTGCTTAATCACTTAGTCCACTTAATCCAAAGGCAATCCAAAGGCAACTAGACGAAGTGCGGCAACGTTAGCAAGCTTTTTAGCGCGGCGCGTAATCGCAACACGACTACCGAGCACGGCTACAGCAGTCAGCCGTTAGCAGCCAGCAGGGTCAACGGATGAGTTCAAGTTGAGTTCGTAGCCGCGAGTCGCTGGCGACGGGCGGCATCAGAGGGATCGCCGAGACCTTCGTGGGCGGCCAGTTCGGCTCGCCCCACCACGAACCAGTGGACTTCATCTGGGCCATCAGCCAGTCGCAACGTGCGCTGATTGGCATACATTCTCGCCAGTGGGGTCCATTGCGAAACCCCGGCGGCACCATGCATTTGGATCGCGGAGTCGATGATCTGACACACCCTCTCGGGGATCATGGCCTTGACAGCACTCACCCAGATCCGGGCTTCAGCGTTGCCGAGAGTGTCCATAGCTTTGGCGGCTCTCAGCACCATCAGCCTCATCGCTTCGATCTCAATACGAGCACGAGCGATGATCTCTACGTTGCCGCCGAGTTGTGCCAGTGGTCGTCCGAAGGCTTCGCGATGGAGGCCACGACGTACCATCAGTTCCAGAGCTTTTTCGGCTGCACCGATGGAACGCATACAATGATGAATCCGGCCCGGGCCCAGCCTCATCTGCGAAATCTCGAAACCGCGCCCCTCGCCTAGCAGAACGTTCTTGACTGGCACACGCACATCTTTTAGCCGTATGTGCATGTGCCCGTGAGGGGCGTCGTCCTCGCCGAAAACGTGCATCGGACCAAGGATTTCAACACCGGGAGTATCCATCGGCACCAATATCTGCGACTGACGGCGATGCGGAGGGCCCATTGGATTGGTCTGCACCATGCAGATCATGATCTTGCAGCGGGGATCGCCAGCACCTGAGATGTAAAACTTCTCGCCGTTGATGACCCACTCGTCGCCATCAACCACAGCCCCTGCAGCGATGTTCTTGGCATCTGATGAAGCCAGTGTCGGTTCGGTCATGGCGAAACATGATCTGATCTCACCGGCTAACAGCGGCACCAGCCAGCGCTCCTTCTGATCGGGAGTACCAACACGTTCAAGCACTTCCATATTGCCCGTGTCGGGGGCGCTGCAGTTGAGGCACTCTGAAGCGATTGGGTTCTTGCCGAGTTCTGCGGCGATATAGGCGTAATCAAGATTGCTGAGACCCTCACCGGTCTCAGAGTCGGGCAAGAAAAAGTTCCACAGCTTTGCTTGTCTAGCTTTGGCTTTAAGCTCGTCCAGCAGTTCTAGCTGGCCTTCGCCGTAGCTCCAGCGCTGCTCACGGCCTTCACCGAGGCGGAAGAACTCTTCGGTAACCGGGGCTATCTCAGAGTCCATGAACTTGATAACGCGGTCAAGCAAAGGTAGGGCTTGCGGCGACATCGCTAAATCAAGACTCGAAGGATCAAAGTTTCCCAGCAGAGCAGACCGAGACATGATGATGACCCTTCGTGTTTCTATGTTGACTTACCGCTAATCAAAGCGACAACAGCGATGCTAGAGCCCACAGCGCCGCCAGCAAACCGATAACGGCGTAGACGATGCTGCGCAGCAGCGGTGCTCGGTCTAAATCATCTGGGTCGCGACGCTGAGTTCGCGGTCGCAAAATTGCGGCGAGGTTGCCAGCGGCCATGGATGCTCCCAGAGCCAACACCAGCCACGCCAGCAGGTTTTGGCCTAGAAACATTGCCGCTGATCAGGGGGTCGAATTGGAAAAGTTAGCGAACTTGGTGAACCGCGAAAGGAACGTGAGTTCGGTGGTGGCCGTGGGGCCGTTGCGGTTCTTGGCGACAATCACTTCGGCTATG
Source organism: Candidatus Aldehydirespirator catecholifindens (assembly GCA_028283245.1). GTDB lineage: Bacteria > Actinomycetota > Acidimicrobiia > Acidimicrobiales > Aldehydirespiratoraceae > Aldehydirespirator > Aldehydirespirator catecholifindens. The sequence continues at coordinate 6,847 of JAPYNU010000006.1, forward strand.
CCCATTGTGGCCGTGTCATCAGGATTGTAGATCTCGTCACGGTAGATGAACATCACTACGTCGGCGTCTTGCTCAATAGCACCAGACTCTCGCAGATCAGCAAGAATCGGGCGCTTGTTCTGGCGCATCTCTAGATTGCGTGACAGCTGCGACAACGCCACGACTGGGCATTGCAATTCACGCGCCAGGATTTTCAAGCCACGAGAGATTTCGGCCACTTCCACTTGACGGTTATCGGCGCTTTGCCGACCGGTCATCAGCTGAAGATAGTCAACTACCACCATCGCCAGATCCCCGACCTGGCTTTTAAGTCTGCGAGCGCGAGCACGGATTTCCATGACTGTGACGTTGGGATTGTCATCAATCCACATGGGTGCTTCAGCGAGCTGACCCATAGCAGCAGTGATCGCGGTCCAGTCTTGGTCGCTGAGACTTCCGTCGCGCATCTTGCTTGAATCAATACGAGCTTCAGAGCAAAGCAGGCGCTGGGTTAGTTCCATATGGCCCATCTCAAGTGAGAACACCAGCACCGGCCGGCGCTCATGGATAGCGGCGTGCGCGGCCATGCCCAAAGCAAACGAGGTCTTGCCCATGGACGGCCTAGCCCCGACCACATACAACGACGAGGCTTGCAAGCCTGACAGTAGTTTGTCGAGATCGGCGTAGCCGGTGGCGGTGCCTGTCAATGAATCGCCGCGCTCATACAACTCTTCAAGACGGTCAAGAGTGCTGTCAAGCAAATCCGAAAGCTGAGCCGTGTTATCGCCAACCTGGCCCTGAGCCACCTGATACATCAGGTTCTCAGCGGAGTCGACGGCTTTGGTGACATCGTCGGGACGGCTGTATCCAAGTTCTGCGATCTCCCCCGCCACCTCAATGAGACGACGCAGTGTGTGATGCTCTTGGACGATCCGGGCGTAGTAGACCGCGTTGGATGTAGCTGGGGTGTTCATCTGCAACCCCAGCAGACCGTCAAGGCCCCCGATCGTGTCAAGTTTGCCGTTGCGCTCGAGAGCCTCGGCCACGGTCACGGCATCGGCCGGTTCGCCGATGCTGTATAGCTGATGCACCGCTTCGAACACGTCGGCGTGCGTCCGACGGTAGAAGTGCTCTGCTTTGACTATTTCGAGCACGTCGGCAATGGCATCTCGAGACAGCAGCATCGCTCCCAGAAGGGATTCCTCGGCCGACAAGCTGTGCGGCGGGATGCGCTCAGTTGGGTGTTGCCGGGAGGAGGCGGCAGAACCGGTGGTGCCAGTGCCGTAACGCTCAGCGATGTCGGTGACGGTCATAACTGCTGCTGCTGGATGAACTGCTGCTGCATGAGTCTGCTACCTACCTGCCAAGGCACTCGTGTGGGGCTCTGCGTTCAGCTCAAATCAACGAAGATGAAAGCTGGGCGCGGCAACACTAACTCACACCTATGACAATTATGGCTGCTTGCTGGGGAGAGCTTTGGGGAAATCCTCTGGACATACGGGGATTTCTTAGCAGCAGATGTGCAAACGCTGTGGGCAGTCCAAGCAAGGCCTTTATGGAGTGCCATTCGGACTTATGAGACGGTCGTTCAGGCTTGGGGTGTCACCTCAACGGTGACCGGCACGACCACATCTTCATGCAAGCGCAACATCACGGTGTGCGCACCGACCTCGCGCAAGGGCGACTCAAGAGCCACCACTGAACTGTCAAGTCTGACACCCACCTGCTCAGCGGCCGCAGCCACGACATCAGCAGGCCCAACCGATCCGTAAAGATGCCCCGAGTCAGCGGCGCGTGCCGACACCGTCAAAGTTGTCGGTGCCAAACGAACCCCGATCGCTTCAGCGTCTGCTCGGTCGGCTGCTCTTTGCATTGCAGCGCTGCGACGCATCGCCTCAGCTTGACGGATCACTCCTGGCGAAGCCTGCAGCGCAAAACCTTTAGGCACTAGATAGTTGCGGGCATAACCTGCGCTTACTTCACAGATATCACCTTTGCGACCCAAGCCTTCAAAGTCATCACGCAGCACTACCTTCATGGGTGAACTCCTGCCGTGGAGTCTGCTGACTGTGAGTCGGACTCGTCGCTCACCGGCAGCTCTGCATCCGAAGGATCGTGTAATTCGACTGCCTCACTAGCTCCATTATCTGCGGAGCCCTCCGCTTGATCGAACTCGTCAAGGTCGCTGCCCGGCGGCAACGACGACGGCAGTGGTGCCGGGCCATCAGCGCGAGGGCGACCGTCTCGTTCCTTCATTTGGCGTTGCGTGGTGACTTTGGTGCCATAGGGAACCAGTGCCATTTCGCGAGCCAACTTGATGGCATCAGCAACGAGCTTCTGCTGTTGAGCACTGTTACCTGTGACGCGGCGCGCTCGGATTTTGGCTCGTTCAGACATGAACTTGCGCAACAGCTTTTCGTTCTTCCAGTCGACGTAGTCGATTCCTTCGGTGGTGAGAAAGCTGATCTTCTTTTTTACGCGACGCGTAACTTCACGAGTCTTGGCACGCGCTTTTTTCTTGCTCTTGGGCACTGGCTTTTTGTCTCCTTGAGCTGATGCCTAAAAGGGCTCGTCGTCTCGATCGGCGCTGGCTGCGGGAGTGTTGGAACGTTGGGGGGGCGCAGACCTTGAACCTGAATCGTTGCGGCTGCCACCGAAGTCACCGCCTGAGGAGCGCTCGTTCCTGCTGATCTCGGCTGTGGCCCACTTGAGGCTGGGTGCCACATCGTCAGCGAGTATCTCCACTTTGGAGCGCCTGTCTCCGCCGTCGGTCTGCCAGCTGCGCTGTTGAAGGGTGCCGTAGATCACCACTCTTGAGCCTTTGCGAATTGACTCAGCAACATTCTCGGCGAGCTGGCGGAAGCAGGTCACGTCAAAGAACGAAACTTCGTCCTCTTGTTCTTGGCGCCTGCGATTCCAGGCCACTCCAAACTGGGCGATGGCCATGCCCGCCTGCGAAAAACGCAGCTCGGGGTCTCTTGTGACGTTGCCCACAACAGTCACCGTATTGTCAAATCCCATTTGGGGAACCTCCGAATCTCAGCTGGCATCAGCCAGCGTGGCTTGCCCGAGAAGTCCGCGGCGTTGAGCCTCGGCTTCGGGAAGCCTGAACAATTTATGGCGGACTATGTCGTCCGCGAGCCGGAGTCGCCGTTCCGTGTCAGGGAGACCTGCTGTTTCGGTCACGATTTCCCAGACCACATACGTGCCTTCGGTTTTGTGATTGATTTTGTAGGCGAACTTGCGTCGGCCCCAGTTGTCCGTGGAGGAAATCGTTCCCCCCTCATCGGTGATGAGGTCAGCAACTCGGTTAATCACCGAATCAACGTCAGCCGTGCCGACATCAGAGTCAATGATGATCATTAGTTCGTAGGCCCTTTGCATGGGCGAGCACCTCTCTGTGGACCCAGCATTGAGCCGGGGCCCCTTGCGGGGCAGGTTCGGTGTGGTTACAACACGGATTGACATTCAAGCTGATCCGGCTATGAGTCAATTGGCGTTGTGCTGCGCAGGCTACCGGTTAACCGATTGAACCCAACACCGAGGCAAGCTTTTCCCCAGTTCTCCCCAATAATCCACAACTCTGCCCACAGCCGTGAGCCGCCAATCCAAGGACCGATCCGCTCGTTTAACTCGCTGAGCAACTCATTGAACCGCTCGTTTGCTCGACCTCTAGGGGTTGATCACGCCTAGTTCGGCTGCTTCTTCGGCTGGGAGTTGATAGGACTCCTGCTCTGAAGGGAAGACACCTGAGCGAACGTCTCCAGCGAAACGCTCAACCGCCTCCTTGGCACTATGGTGCAGTTGCGCGTAGCGGCGCACAAATTTCGGGTTCAGTTGCTGTTCAAAGCCGAGCAGATCATGAAAGACGAGCACTTGGCCATCACAGACAGGCCCGGCACCGATGCCGATGGTGGGGATTTCGATCGCTTCGGTCACCAGTTCGGCGACCTGCACCGGCACTCCCTCCAAAACAATCGCATAACAGCCTGCGTGAGTCAACGATTTAGCAGCTTGCACTAGACGACGGGCGGCTTCGGCGGTTCGGCCCTGCACCTTGAATCCGCCCATGACATGCGTGGACTGTGGCGTGAGGCCGATATGCCCCATCACTGGAATCTCAGCAGCGGTGATGCATTCGATCATCGGCAGGCGCTTGCGGCCGCCTTCTAGCTTCACCGACTGAGCACCGCAGCGAATCAGCCGAGCCGCATTACGAACCGTTTCTGAAGGTGAAACGTGATAGCTCATCCAGGGCAGATCAGCCACGATGTGAGCCGTCGGCTTAGTCCTAGCCACAGCGGCGACGTGGTGAGCCATGTCATCAACGGTCACCTGCAAAGTGTTGTCGTAGCCGAGAACCGCCATGGCTACCGAATCTCCGACCAGGATGAGATCAACACCCGCCTCATCAACGATTCGGGCGCTGGGCGCGTCGTAGGCCGTGACCATCACCAACCGGTCGGTGCCATTGCAGGCTTTGCGGGCACGTATTGCAGGCGCAGACAGATCAACCATCTGTAACTCCTTTCCCGTCCAGCGCACAACGGCTGCCAGCGGTGCAGCCGATATTAACTTCTGGAACTGCCTCAGCGCAAGTTTCGCTCAATTGCTGTAACAGCCTCGCCGCAACAGCCTCAAAAGATTTTGAGGGTCACCCCGCCTTTGCGCCACCCATCGTGTAACGGCGAATCAGATGATTCCAACCGCATTCAAGACATACCTCAACCACATATCCAGTGGAAACACTGCGACGCTGCTGCAAACGCTGCATCTCCTTGCGAGTGGTGACACAACGGCCGTGCTTAGGCAAATACGGGCCGAACACGTAGGTAACTTCGACAAGTCCCTCAACGGTGCAAACGGGGCAATCCCGGTCGGTTTCCGCGCCGCAGAACTCGGCGTTGCGGCGCAGTTCACGTTGCGCGTCACAAACTTCTAGACGGCCCAGTTGTTTGTCTTTCCATGCCTTCACTGTGGCATTGCGAGCTATTCGATAGTCAACGGGTGCAGCAGGCATGGAGTCAACCCGGCCAGAGCGCTTAACAGCAGCAAGATCGGAGCGCTGAGACTTCACGACTTAAACCGTAGTTCGTGGGCAGACCAAAGTTCTAGTGCAGCCAGCGCTTCGGGCTTGCTAAGCGGTCCCTGTTCAAAGGTCTTGTTGCGCAAGAAGTCGAGAGCTCGACCGACTTCGGGTCCAGCTTCGATAGCTAGAGCTGCCATTATTTCGGTTCCGTCGAGGGGTAGAACCAGCATGTCTAAATCTTCGTTGGCTCGCAGTTCGACGAGGCTCTCGGCGAAGGCACCTAGCAAATTGGTGCTTTGAGCGGTTTGGTCTGTGTCGCTGGCTTTCGCCACGGCCGAAGCGAAAGCCAGCACGTCGTCGATTGGCACAGAACAGCTGTGAACAAAACGGCGCACGTTGGCACGGGTCGCTGGCGTTCCAATCAAATCAAGACGAGCTTGCAGCAATGCGCTGACGGAGGTGGTTAGTGATCTGGAGCAGCGCATCCTGCACAAGCTGAGCGAAGCTGTCTCAGGCGAATCGTTCACGAACAGCGCAGCCCAGCGCGACACAAGGTCAGCTGCTACAGCAGCCACGACATGGGCGGACTCTTCAAGGCGAAGGCTGTTGAGTTCGGGAATCAATCGAGTAATCAAGCCGGTTGCAGCAAGAAACTGGAATCCTTCAATGGGATGACTTTGCAACAGCAGTTTTTGAAATTCGTCGCGTATGCGTTCGACTGCCACAATATCAATTCGGTCAGTCATGGATTGCACAGCGTTCACGAGATTTGGTTCGGGATTTAAGCTGTGGCTGGCTATGAACCGAGCGGCGCGCAGCATCCGCAGAGGGTCATCGGCAAATGACACGGTGGGATCAAGCGGTGTGCGCAGCACTTGCGCCTGCAGATCTACATAGCCGCCGTAAGGATCGATCAAGATGCCGTCAGCGGTATCAACAGCCATGGCATTAACCGTGAAATCGCGGCGGGCCAGATCGGCGGCTACATCATCGCCGAAAGTGACCAGCGGCTTGCGTGAGTCGCTCAAGTAATAGTCGGCTCGATGGGTAGTGATCTCATAGTCGCGATCACCAACGGTGCAGCCAATGGTGCCGAAGCGTTCGCCCTGAGTCCACACAGCGGTAGCCAGAGAATCCAAAATGCGGCGTACTTCGTGTGGATGGGCGTCGGTGGTGCAGTCAAGATCGGTGAGAGCGTCGAACTTGCCAGCAACGGCTTCACGGACAACGCCGCCCACAAGATAAAGCCGGTAGCCGCCCTCTCTGAAGAGTTGAGCTAAAGCGTCAACGGCTGACAGCGCATCTGCAACAGCTTTGCGAGCGGATGGTAGCACCGCGGCGAGCGTAGCTTGCCCCTTTGTTGTAGCGGACGGCTCACTGCGCTGCATAGTGCTACTGTCCACAACGTATGAAGTGGCAGCGAAAGCTGCCGATAAAAGCCGGAAGGAATCGACGATGGCCGTTGGAATTGTTACTGACAGCTCGTGTGACTTGAGTAACGAAGAGCTTGAAGGCACCGGAATTGAGGTCGTTCCGCTCTATATTCGCTTCGGCACCGAAGAGTTCCTAGACCGTGAAGAGATCACGGTTGAGGACTTCTACTCAAAAATGGCTATGGCCCCAGAGTTGCCTCAGACGGCTGCGCCTTCCCCTGGCCGCTTCGAGCAGGCCTTTTTGCATCATCTTGAGAACGGTTGCGACTCGGTGGTATGCATCAACTTGTCGGCTGCCATTTCTGCAACGATGCAGTCAGCAGTGCAGGCTGCTGCTTCGCTGCGCGAGGCAGGCAAAGACGCCGATATTCGTATTTTGGACAGCCGCTCGGTCGCGGCTGGGCTCGGGACTCTGGTTCTGCAGGCACAAAAGCTGGCTGTAGGCGGTGCCAATGCTGACGAGATTGAGTCTCATGTAGCAGCAGCTACCGAACGGACCCATGTTTTCGGCACCCTCAACACGCTGGAAAACCTGCGCAAAGGCGGACGCATCGGCGGCGCTCAAGCGTTGCTCGGTTCGATGCTGTCAATAAAACCGATAGTTGATATCTCCAGCGGTGAGGTAGCTGAAGCTGCCAAACAACGAACTCGGCGCAAGGCGCTTGACTGGCTGCGAAACACAGTGCAGGAAGCTTCACCGGTGGAGCATCTGGCTGTGATGCATGGCGAAGCCACCGATATGGAACAGTTCTGCGAGATGCTTGCTGAAGTGCATTCCGGCGATATTCGTGTTACCAAGATCGGCCCGGTCGTAGGAACCCACGCCGGGGCGGGTGTACTCGGAGTGGCCTACCAGGTTGCAGAACCTCATCAGCAGCCCCCGGCTTGATGAGCCGCTCACGAACAATCCGCCTGCCAGCGGTCAGTTGACATTGCAAGCAACGCTCTAGGCTGAATAGCTATGCCTGATGCCGACGATGCCACGCGCCAGCGACCAGCTTTGAGCCTGGGAGGCAATGACTGGCCAGCAGCCGCAGCTGACAAGGTCGTCAAGGTAGTCGACCAAATACGAGCACAGACCACCGACAGGGCGATCTTTGCGCTTCGCGCGGCTGTATACAGCCTGCTGGCAGCAGTCGCCGCTGTTTCGGCGGTGACAATGCTTGCAATTGCTACAGTCCGGCTAGCCGATGCCTATCTTCCGATCGGTGACGGAGTCGGCTCGGCCACTTGGGCAGCCCACGGATTTGTCGGGCTGCTAATCGCTGTTATTGGTTTCGGAATGTGGGGTGCTCGCAACGGATCCTTCAAGTCTGTCTATGTTGCACTAATCGTGGACGCGGGCATTATCGTGGCCGTGATCTTCTACGGCGTGATTGCGGCGCTGGCTTAAGCACGGAACGCCAACCCATGCCCCTTCTTGAAGGCGAAGGCCGCGAAGTAGATGTCGCCATCATCGGCTCTGGGCCAGCTGGGCTCACTGCTGCGATCTACACAGCGAGGGCTGATCTCAAGCCCGTAGTGCTGGAAGGTGAGCCAAGCTCCACCAGCGATCAACCAGGCGGCCAGTTGATGCTCACTACCGACGTTGAGAACTTTCCTGGATTTCCTGAGGGGGTCATGGGCCCAGAATTGATGCAGCGATTCCGTGACCAAGCAGAGCGTTTCGGGGCTGAGATTCACACAGTCAAGGCATCCCGGGTAGATCTGTCGCAACAGCCCTATGGCATCTGGGTGGGTAATGCGTCTGCTAACGAGCCCGCGCTGCGAGCCAAGGCGCTAATCGTGTCAACTGGAGCGCAGTCGATCATGCTGGATCTCGATCGAGAAATCAACATGGTCGGACATGGACTTTCAACCTGTGCCACATGCGACGGTTTCTTTTTTCGAGATCAGCACATTGCAGTCGTCGGGGGTGGCGACTCTGCCATGGAAGAAGCCACCTTTTTGACTCGATTTGCATCCAAAGTGACTATTATTCATCGACGTGATAGTCTTAGAGCATCCAAGATCATGCAGCAGCGGGCCTTCAGCAACGAACGAATCCGCTTTATGTGGAACAGCGTCGTGGAGGCATACTTAGGCGATTCTGCACTCAGTGGGCTAAGGATTCGCAATGTAAACACTAACGAAATATCGGTGCTAGACGTAACTGGATGCTTTATTGCCATAGGGCATCGACCCAATACCGGCCTTTTTGCTGGGCAGTTGCCAATGAAAGAGAGCGGTTATCTTCTCACCAAAGCCAACTCGGCTGCAACAGAGCTAGCTGGCGTGTTCGCTTGCGGCGACGTTCAGGACGATTTCTACCGTCAAGCCATCACCGCAGCTGGCACAGGATGCATGGCTGCAATTGAAGCTGAGCGATATCTCGAAAGCTTGCACTAGCAACGAAACACCAACAGACAACCAACAAGGAGATGGATCGTGTCGACCACTACCCTGAGCAATGCAACCTTTGACGAGGAGATCGGTGCTGCTTCTACACCCATCCTCGTGGACTTCTGGGCCGAATGGTGCGGGCCTTGCAAGCAGATTGCGCCTGTGCTTGAGGAGATCGCCCAAGAAAACGAGGGCAAACTAGCAGTTGCCAAACTTAACGTTGATGAAGCGCCTGACATAGCTCGCCGTTTCGGGGTTATGAGCATTCCCACGCTGATCCTGTTCAACGGCGGAGAACCCGCCAAAAGAATTGTTGGTGCTAAGTCGAAAGCTGCTCTGCTCGAAGATCTTGGCGAGTATCTCTAGGCATCTGCCACAGGGTTTGCCATTGCACCACGGAGACAGTGGTGCCCCTGTATATGACCTGCATCGTCGCCTAGCTCTGCTTGGCTACGACAGCGGCGACTCGCAGCACTTCAACGCCGATACTGAAACAGCATTGCGGAGCTTTCAGGGCGACCGCGGTTTGGTGGTGGACGGAATCTGCGGGCCCCAAACCTGGAATGCGCTCGTTGAGGCCGCTCATCGTCTCGGCGACCGGCTGTTGTATTACCGCATCCCCATGATGAGAGGCGATGATGTAGCGGATCTGCAGAGCAAGCTTGGACAACTTGGCTTTGACCCGCGTTGGGTGGACGGCATTCTGGGACCACACACACACGAAGCAATCCGGCAATTTCAAAAAAACTCGGGGCTCCACGACGATGGCCTTGTCGGTCGCTCCAGCATCACAGCGCTAAACCAGCTCGCTAGCAGGACTCGCAGTCAGGTAACGATTGCAGAGGTTCGCGAACATGAGCGGATCCGTCGTCAGCCAACACGAGTGCAAGGCAGACGGGTGGTTATTGGCGACACAGGAGAGCTTCCTGCGCTCAATCACGCTATTTCTCGCCAGTTGCGTCACGGTGGTGCTGATGTCTTGTCATTCAGCACACCTGATCTCGGACATCAGGCAAGCACAGCCAACGACTGGAACAGCGATATCTACTTAGGCGTAACGTTGGCGAACGAAAGTTTTGCGGTTTCTTATTTCGCCGTGAGCGGATTTGAGTCGGTTGGAGGCAAAGCGCTGGCACAACGCTGCTCAACCGCGTTGCAGCCCTATTTTGAAGTTGCTACCAAGGCCATGCGCCTGCCGATTCTTCGAGAAACACGAATGCCTGCTGTGTGGTGTCGGATTGGCCCTGGTGAATTCGTGGTGCCGTTGATACCGCAGCTCGCGCAAGCCTTAACCCAAGCGGTGAAGCAATGGTGCTTAGACCCAGGTTTGCACTGAAACACTGGGGGTCACACGATTATTTCGCAGATGCGTTCCAAATCCGAAAGTCCGCTGAAGCGAATCACGACCGTGCCCTCATCCCTGCTGGCTTTGACGGTCACTTGGGTGTCCAGCTTGGCAGCCAGCAGGCTCTCAAGTTCAAGTGCTGTGGCTTTGATCTCATTGGTAACGGATGCTTGTTCTTCGCTGTGCTCTGTGGTTTCTGACTTCTCAGCATCCGAGCGGATCTTTGCTGCTCGCTGCTCGGCCTGACGCACCGTCAGGCCTTCCTCGGCAATCTCTTCAGCCAAGACTTGCTGCATGTCAGCATCTTCGAGGCTCAACAGCGCCCGGCCGTGACCAGCCGAAATACCGCCTTCAACAATGAGGCGCTGCACCTTTGGAGTTAGATTCAACAGCCTGACCGAGTTCGCCACTGCAGAGCGCGACTTTGCGACCCTGGCAGCAACGACTTGCTGCGTTAATCCAAAATCATCCATTAACTGTTGATACGCGGCGGCTTCTTCCAAGGCGTTGAGGTCGTGTCGATGCACGTTCTCAACGACAGCCGCTTCTAGGGCAGCCTTGTCGTCAGCTTCACGAATCAGTGCTGGCACGCTGCGCAATCCGGCACGCTGCGCCGCCCGCCAGCGGCGTTCGCCCGCAATGATCTCATATCCTTCAGAAGCTTTACGGACAATTACAGGTTGAATAACCCCAACTTGTGCAATTGATTCGGTCAGGCCCGCGAGCATTTCTGGATCAAAGCGCTGTCTTGGCTGATAAGGGTTTGGCGATATCAGGCTGATGTCGATTTCTTGAAACGCCGAATCTGCTGCCTGCTTGGCTTGCTCATTTGTGGCCGATTCGTCGGGTATCAACGCTCCCAGACCTTTACCGAGAGCACTACGCCGCGCCATAAAGGACCTCCTTTGCTAACGCGCGAAAGGCTTTCGCTCCCGTGGAAGACGAATCATAACGTATGATCGGCTGGCCGAAAGAGGGTGCCTCACTGAGTCGAACGTTGCGGGGCACGACTTGCCAGCAAACCTTGTCGCCGTAGTGCGCTCGTACTTCCTTGGCCACCTCACGCGACAACTTCGTTCGGGCGTCATACATTGACAAGATCACTTTGGTCAGCCTCAATTCAGGGTTTAGGCTTTTCTGCACTAGTCCAATGGTCTTGACTAGTTGAGCCAGTCCTTCAAGTGAGAAATACTCAGTTTGCACTGGCACGATCACTTCCTCGGCGGCGGTCAAGCCGTTCACCGTCAAAAGTCCCAGTGACGGAGGACAATCTATCAGAATAACATCATATTTGTCTTCAATGCTGGAAATAATCGATTGTAGACATCGCTCTCGGTTGAATGTCGGGACTAGTTCAATCTCCGCACCTGCAAGATCAAGGTTGGAAGGCAGGATATGCAGACCCTCAACAGCTGTAGGCAGGATGATTCCATCAAGATCGGTGTCGCGCAACAAGGCATCATAAATTGAGCCGTCTAGGGTTCGAGTGTCATATCCCAAGCTAGTGGTTGCGTTGGCTTGGGGATCAAGGTCAACTATGAGCGTCTTCAGTCTCTCCTCGGCTGCAAAACAGGCAGCAAGATTGACAGTTGCGGTTGTTTTGCCTACTCCACCTTTTTGATTTGCAACTGCGAGCACCTTGGCGCATTTCGTATCGGGCGGCATAGCTGCAAGCTATCTCCCCGTCGGCCCTAGAGCTTGCGCCCTATGTTTCATGTGAAACATGCGGATTCAACTACGACTATTCTCAGGGTTGGACGGAAGGTTCATTTGCAAGTTCGCGCCGCAGTGCGTCAAGATCACGCACTGGGACTCCAAGCACAGCACCCACCGCCTCATCAAGTTGAGCGCGAATCGGACACTGCTGAGCTTGGTGCAGCGGCAACAGCGGCTCCCCGGCGATTGTGTCTAACAGGGACGCTAGGGACTTGCGGCTTTCCGGCTCGAGGTCGGGCACTGCAAGGCTGCGCATGGCCTGAAGGCTTAAATTGGGACGAGACAGAGTGTTGGGAGATGCAACTGCGAGCATGGCAAGAACCCCGAGAGTCGAGTTCAGGAAGACGGTCATAGCTTTGCTCCACTCGGGATTGAGTTCGCCGTCGCAAGGCGCGGCCGGCACCCAGCCTGAGCCCACAGTCGGCTCTTCGCAGCAAACCGCCAGCACCTTCAGAGTATTTAGACGCGGTTTTGCTGCTATCAGCAGGTGGGTCGCCTTGCTGTAGTACTTGTCTGCGAGATGCCCTTTACCGCTCTTGGCGTGGATATAGCTATCGGCGGTTGTGGCGAGGCTGACGACGCGATCCGTTTCGTTGTGCCACAACGCTTTACGGCCAGTGCTATCGGCGCGACTGTGTCTAGTGAAAGCATCACGGATTCGTTGACCAGCTGGACCGATATCTGCTCTGCGGCCTAGTTTCACGAACTTTGTGCCTTTCCAAACACCATCACGCAGACAGCCCGCGACATCGGCCAGATACGCCGACGCGATTGTGAGCGGAGCCCATTCTCCCCCCACCATCCGCTTAGCGGGCCAAGTGCTAATCTGGGCTATGCCGTTGGCGATATCAGTTCCGTCGGCGGGTGTCCATTCCATCAGTGATCGGGCGGTACCTGCGATGTCGGCGACGCTGCGCGTGTTGCGCCACAGCCTGACGAACTTGGTGGGCGGCCTTAAGGCTGGTTCCTGCGGTGAGCGACGACACACTATGAGCGCCTCAGAAATGCTGGTGTTCTCTGAGAAGTTGATCCTGTGCGGGTCAAAGGATGCCACAACCCAATCAATGTGAAACCATTCCGCTAGTAGTTTGCGGGCATCTCTATTGGACGGAGCAGCAACACCGGCGAGTGGGTATACGAACGCCAACACCCCAGAGCCCATGTCGGCAAGGTGCTCGCCAAGGTCGACAAACATGGATCCTGCCGAGGAACCATGACCAGCCCGCTTGTGGGTGATGACCTTCTCGCGTGCTTTGAGTTCCTTCTCCTCGGCTTTCGAGAACTGGTCATGACGCAGCGAGTCGCGAGTATAAGGCGGGTTCATAATCACCATATGAAAAGTGTTGGGCTGCAGGGTGAGCGCCCTTTTGGTTTCGACTTGCGTCCCGTAGCTTTCTTCGCCGAAACGGAACTGCCCAGTAGCCGCGTTCTCCAAGAGTTCCAGCGACCCGATTCGTGCATAGCGCTTGCGGTTCTTGACTTCAACGCCGAGCGGCAGCCTCGCGACGTTCATTCGATCAAACGCTGTAGACGGCGACAGCAGACCAAGCGTGGTAGCAGCCATGTGGCAGGCGGTGGCGTTCACGTCAAGACCCCACAGCACCTCCTCAATCAGCACAGAAGGTTCGCCATCCTGGAGGGCAGAGCCGCGCAGTTCGCGGATGCGTTCGCCGACAGCCATCAACAGGGTTCCCGTCCCGCAGGCCGGGTCAATGACCCTGAAGTCAGCCAGCTCTTCGGGTAGAGTATCGGCGTTGGGAAGTCCCAGCATTGCTAACAGCGTCGCTGATGAAACCGATGTGTAATAACTACCGTCGTAGCGGGCGGTATCAAGCAATCGATGAAAAATGCTTCCCAGAAGGTCGTGTCCGGCTGCTGCAGCCGATGTCGCAGCTGCTACTCCAGCACGAGCCACGATCCTCACAATTCTGTTCCATTGAGATGTCAGCACGGGGGCATACAACGCCTCGCGAGCCAACTGGAACACTGGTCGGTAGTCCTTGGCAAGTATGAGGCTCCAAGCATCAAGAAGGTCGAGTACCGGGTTGTCGCCAGCAATGCATTTCGTAGCGCGTCTCGGCGGCCACGTTCCCTCGTAGCTCCGCCCATTCGAATGGCGGGCATCAACTATGGGGCAGGTAGAGAGGTCCGTGAAAGCGGTATCAAGGCGAGCGTGGAACATGGCAGCTGCTGCCACAACCAGAAGTCCTCGCTTTGCGGCCGCTTCGGACTTGTCTTTTCCGCGGACTGAGGTCGGCAGATCCAGCGCTTCGGCCAGCGCTCCGCGGTCGACGGCTTGAAGGTGACTTATGGCTGTGTTGAGTGCTTGATTGAGCCTTGCAGCTTCGGCTTCAGGACTGCCCAAATCGCTGGACAGCAGCAACAAGTGCCTTGCTAGATCAGAGACGCGGCCTACATGGTCCTGCTCATCATGGTCAAGCGATCGTGGATACACCGTCCTCCAGCGAAGGTTGCGGCAGGCCGACAGTGCCTCGGCTCTAAGACTTACCGGGTAGGCAACCGCCACGACTGCGTCACCGACGATGGTTCCGTCGACGATCTGCTCAGCCCGGCGCAGAGCATCCTTGACAGCCCCAGCCAGGGTCGCGCCTTTCTCGGCTTCGCAGTAAATGACGCCTTGATCCGTCTTGATCTTCAAATCAGGCCGCAAGCCTCCTGCCCCACCCAACGGCTCGGGTTCGGCATCAAGCCCAATGTCACGGAGCGCGTCAGCGAGTGCGCCATTGATCAATTGTTCATGTGATGCCTTTTGTGATGTCACGTTCGGCAGTCCTTGTCATTAGAATGGGGCTACAGAATGGGTTACGATGCCCATAGCGAGCAGTAACTTGACCAACCTTCACTCTAAAGCAGACGTGGGACGCGGCGGTGAATGCCGAGACTCTCTCTTTAAGATCAGAAAGATCAATAACCTCACTTTGGAGAGGATATGTGCAGCCAGTGCAACCGTTGGACGACTCGTTTGTCGATGCAGCCATCAGAGGTTCTCTGCGCCCTATGTTTCATGTGAAACATCGAGGCTGGCCTAACGGTGCGCGGCGGCGGGCCGGGTGCCTGCGTGGAAACTCATCGGGTGATGCCTCTATTCGCTTAATCGCAAGGTAACGACTTTGTGGCGTCGTCCAAGTGTCCGCTGCTTCGCAGCCCAGCCGTTGGAGCGGAAGCTCCCGCCACTGGGTCAAAGTTGCCTCCGATACGGACACAACAAGAGCGCTGCCGATCTTTATCAGCGGCAGCGCACACTCAGCCAGTTCAGCCGGAGGCCCAAACGAACGCGCCACGGCAGCGTCGAAGCTCTCTCGATGAGAACGAGCCGTCTCTTCGATTGTTTCTTGCTTGACGGTTACCCGATTGGTTAACCCCGCGGCTGCTACCGCTCGTCGTGCCAGATCACAGCGGCGAGCTTGTGCATCAACCAGCCACCAATTCGACTCCGGCATCTCAAGTGCCAGCAACACCCCTGGTAGACCAGCACCAGTTCCGCAGTCCACGACTCGGCTAGGGGCCTTAGTCCTCCACTCGGGTAAAATGTAGCCAGTTGCGTGTGCGTAAAAGAACTCAATCGAATCTTGCCCGAGAGCACCAGCGAGACGTGCCGCGGCCCATGATTGATCAATGCTCTGCAGTGTCTCAGGATCATGACCTGCCAGAGACATGGCTGGCGTTAGTCGAACAACGATGTAGCGGAGGGTGAAATGACGACACGACGATACGGATCGTCTCCTTCACTGCGGCTAGCAACACTTTCGAGGCCTGCAACAGTGTCGTGCACGGTCTTGCGATCCGCTCGGTCCATCGGTTCTAGTGCTATCTCTGAATCGGTCTCAACTGCTTCATCAGCCATCTTCTTAGTGAAAGCAGCCAATGCAGCAGTTCGCTTGGCGCGAATGCCTCCGATATCTATACGGATCTTGCCTTCTCTGATGGTGCCACCGGATCGTTTCAGCACTGTTCTGACCAGCTCATCAATTGCCTGAGCCGTGCTGCCACGGTGTCCGATCAAGACTCCGATCCCGTCGCCGTCAGCCTCAATGCGCATGATGCCGTTTTCGAGATCATGTCGCTTGAACTTTAAGGCAATTCCAAGGTTTTCTGCTATCCCTTGCACAAAAGACTCGGCTAGATCTGCCTGTTCCGCAAGGGAAAGCCCTTCGCTTTGACCATCGAGGGTGTTGCTGTGGTTGTTTGTCATGCTTTGGGCACCTCTTTTCTTGGGACGGCCAGCGCTTGATGAGTGGCTGCTGCGAGCAGGATTGTTTGGAGCTTCACTGTTGGGCCTTGAAGCATTGGGCTGCCTTGAAGATTTGGGGCGGCGGTTGCCTTGGCCACGGCTTCTAGCTTCTTTAGGGCGCACTGGCGTAGGAAGCACACGCGCCCGAACGCGAGCTTCTTGTTTGACACGGCCAAATAGGCCCGTCTTGGGTTCCGAGAGAACTTCGAACTCGGCGTCGCTTTCGTCAACGCCTAAGTGTTCTAGAGCTTGTTCCTTGGCGGTTTCAAGGCTTGATGCGCGTATTTCCAACCATTCCATTCTTGAAATCTCCTCAATTCGACATGAGCTGCTCAGCGCCGCTTCTTTTTGTTGCGGCTGCGATTCTGGCTGCTTGAACCAGGTGGTGTAACCCGGCCACCAGAGGCTGAAGGGCGACGAGCGGAATTGCTTCTAGAAGGCGCTTTACCAGTGCGGCTAATTGGTCTAGCGGCATCTGAGGTTCGGCGAGAGGTGGCGTTCTTCGAGCTTTGATTGCGCTGTCGTGATGGTGCCTGTGGCCGTGGCTTGCTGGCATCACGTTTAGGAGTGGCTACTCCTTTGCCTTCGGTGGTTGTCCGTGTAGGGCGAGTCTTCGCTGCTGAAGACTCAGGGGCGTTGGCAGCCTCAGCGCGTTGTTTGGCGACTTGAGCCCCAAGAGAATCTTCGCCTCGATAAAACGACCTCGTGATGTAGGCCTGCTGGGCAATTCGAACCAGGTTTTGCACAATGAAATAGGTGACCACAGCAGCAGGCATGACAAAGGAGAAAAGCGGCAACATAAACGGGATGATCTTCATCATCATCTGCTGTTGAGGATTAACCGCTGCGGGACCTTGACGGCCTTGGATCTGGCGTTGCTGGTAGAGGCTTGTGATCAGCACGATTATGAGCATCAGCAGATACGGCAGAGCCGAGATGATGTTGTCGGTAATCACCTCGTTGGCCCCTCGGGCTAGATCAACCCCGAACGAGACCATCTCAACGTCGGCACTCAGATCTGCATAAAGCTCGCTGTCGTGGTTGAGGTAGTCAGGATCAAAGGGCAGTTCTTTTCTGGCTAGAGGTGTTTGGAGGTATTCAGGCACTCCTGTTGATTCGGTGTCAGCAAAGCGGCGGGTTGTGAAGCCGAGTTGCGTGCCAATCTCGGTTGTCCGTCTGGTGAGACCGTCCACAACCCGATACATCACCAAGAAGATCGGGCCTTGCACCAGCATCGGTAACAAGCAGCCGACCGGGTTTAGTCCATGCTCTTTGTAGTAAGCCATGGTGGCTTCATTTAATGCCTGCCGGTCGCCTTTGAGTTCGCTTTGAATTTTCCGCAATCCAGGCATGTGATGCTGCATCTGCAGCATGCTGCGCGTCATTCTCAAGGTGAGCGGGGTGACTGCTACCACAGCCGTCAAGGTCAGAAGCCCGATTGCAACACCATACGAAGGTAGTAGACCATAGAACCAAGCTAAAATTGCTGTAACAACATCAAAAAGAGGATCAAACATTTTTAGTTGCTCTCCTGACAGTTGGTGTCAGGCACCGCATCCACGCTTAGCGGTCTCCACGGATGACATCTCACAAGACGGGTCGCGGCCAGTCGCATGCCCTTGAACGCGCCGTGTCGTTGCACAGCTTCCAGTGCATAGTTCGAACAGGACGGAGCGAAGCGGCATGTCGGTGGGTGCCCAGCACGAGCCAGCTGATATTCCTGGATCAAGCGACAAAAAAGCCGCGTTGCACTTAATTTCATCGTCGGAGATCAGTCAACAGTTCAAGCATCATGGCCCGAAGTTCTTTTGGGGACACATTCGTCAAAGGTGCCAAGATGCTGATCCGATACTCGCCTTGTTCAAACATCACGGAATTGTCGCGTTGCAACTCTTGCAGCACGGCTCGCACGCGACGTCGTGCTCTGTTGCGCGTCACGGCGTTACCCAGCGATTTGGGCACCGCAAACATCATGCGCGACGATCCAAGCACTGGTCGATGCGACACTTTCAGAGGGCCGCGACGAAAACTGCGAGCTCGCAGATCACCAGCAGCAAGACTGTTCACGCAGCTAAGCGATGTCGCCCTCTACGACGGCGAGCCTGTATCACAGTTCGGCCGCCGCGAGTGCTCATTCTGGCCCGAAATCCGTGTTTTTTGTGCCTTTTGCGGATGTTGGGTTGAAATGGACGCTTCATAGAATCCTCCTCTCCAGCTGAGGCTGAACCCAGTGCGCCCCTAGCTGCCCTCAAAACAGATGCTGTGGATGAAATCTCTCGCTGTCCACGGTAGGGTCACAAATGCTGTGCTGCAACCTGATTTACGAAACTGCTGAATGAGACAACGGGCCGCATCAGAGCACCTTCGAGAACCGTGTCTAGTTAGCGCACCTGGTTTAAAGCGGTCGGCTACACACTTGAAATTCAACTTACATACATCGGATTAGATAGTCGCTTATCTACCCTGACCTTGTGCTTTTATCTATTGGTGCGCTCCGGCTTGCAAGGCTCCGCGATGGTGCTACCTTCCGCAAATCTAGCGCAAGTGACGACAGGGCAGAGAGCCCGACCCAGCAGCACTTCAAGATCAACAGCACACCTCTTGTCCACACCTGTGGAACAAGCTGTGGAGAAAGGAACCGAATCAGGTGAACACTGACGCTGAAGCGGAGCGCATCTGGATCAATTGTGCCCAGAGCATCCGCAACCAGGTAAGCGATGCCGTGTGGCGAACTACCTTCAGCGATGTCCGCGCCACGGCGTTCAACGAAGGCTCGCTCACGGTCGTAGTGCCCACCAACCTTCAGAAAGCCCGAATTGAGCGGCGTTACATCAACCTGTTGACCGATGCACTCGACGAGGCTCAGCCAGACGCATTGGTTCGCATTGAGATCGATCCAGATTGGAATGCAAGCAGTCACCTTGAGCGGTCAGAGCCTGCACCCGTTGGCAATATCGGCCAAGACGGCCAAGACAACACAGCAAACTACGAGGCCGCTGACGCTCCCGCTGAAACACGCCTGACCTTCGAGCAATTCGTAACCGGTACTTCTAACAGATTCTCCCACGCCGCAGCGCTGGCCGTGGCAGAAACCCCTGCAGGCCCCTACAACCCGTTGCTGATTCACGGCGATTCAGGCCTTGGCAAGACCCATCTACTACGAGCCATCGCCCACTATGTCAACCACCACTATCCATCCTTCAAGGTTCGTTACGTCACTAGCGAAACCTTCTTGAACGAGTTCGTGCAAGCAATCCGCAACAGCACCCAACCAGAGTTCAAGCAGATGTACCGAAGTAACAATGTATTGCTTGTTGATGACATTCAATTCATGCAAGGCAAAGATGGCCTACAAGAAGAGTTCTTCCACACTTTCAACGACCTGTTACAAAACGGTGCACAGATCGTGCTGTCGTCGGATCGTTCCCCAGATGCAATGCCGACCTTAGAGGACCGTCTTCGCAGCCGGTTCAAGTCAGGCTTGATCACTGATATTCAGCCGCCTGATTTGGTGACGCGACTCGCCATCCTGGAAAAGAAGGCAGAGTCTGCAGCGATCAACATTCCCTCTGAGGTACTGGCCTTCATCGCTGAAAGCATCACCAACTCAATCCGTGAACTCGAAGGTGCCCTCATCAAGGTCACGGCTTATGCCAACATCACCAAGCAGCAATGTTCAGTGGAGTTGGCGCGGCGAGTGCTAGCTGACTTGATCGACTCCAGCGCTAAACGGCCAGTAACTGTCGGCCGCATTCTTGAAGCAATCGCAGATCTGTCTGACTTCTCAATAGAACAAATCACCGGAGGCAGTCGGCGAAGGCCTCTGGTGGATGCTCGCCAGATCGCTATGTACGTTACTCGTAACATGACCGATCTCTCATACCCTGAGATCGGGCGTGCCTTCGGCAACAGAGACCATACGACCGTGATACACGCAGTTCACAAGATTGAAGGGTCCATGACGGAGCGCAAAGAAATCTTTGACCAAGTACAAGATCTTCAAACACGAGTTGGCGAAAAATAATGAACTTCTACACCTGCAGCGCTGAAGCGCCACCGGCTGCCTTTAGCTACTTAGGCACAATGACCCCAGTGGAAGACCCCCGTGGAAACCCCTGGGGAACATCTACAAATGACTATGGACAAAGCACCCGCAAATCCACCGCGGCCCGATCATGCGGTGAATTAGTGAGCCACCATCCTGAATGCATGGGCAAAGCTGGGCATAGTGACTCACTGTGATTGCAAGCGCCTAAGCCGAAAATCCACAATCCACAGACCTACAGAGACTACAACCTTTATTAATCACGCCCCGAGGAGAAGCAATGGGTTTGAAATTTCGATGTGAGCGAGATTCACTACTGAACGCTCTTAACACCGCGGTGCGAGCTGCGGCGTCATCAACCGCGAGCCGGACTGCCTTGACGGGTGTCCATCTTGAACTGGCAGGCAATCATCTCACTGTCACAGGTAGCGATTTGGATCTGACCTTGTCAGTTACTACAGAGGTGTCAGGCGAATCTGATGGAGTGGCGGTCATCTCAGCGCGACTCGTGGCAGATCTAGTGCGCCTTGCACCCCCTGGTGCTGTGGACTGCTCTGTTGATGATGGCGAAGCCTCAATCGTTGCCGGATCGTGGCAGAACTCAATCCGGCTAATCCCTCATGACGACTACCCGCAACTGCCGATCAGCGATGCCGACGATGAGGCATCTCCGTCAGTGGTGTTTACAGGCGCAGAATTCCGTGACGCTCTTAGCCAAGTGGTGAAATCGGCTTCTGGGGATGACTCTCGGCCGATTCTCACGGGTGTGCTTATGGCGACCGAAGGCGAAGGCAAATTGCGGCTTGTGTCAACGGACTCATACCGCCTGTCGGTTCGTGACATTGAAGGGTCGTCACTGGCTGGCGATTATCAAAAGGTTCTAGTTCCGAGCCGGGCACTGAGCGAACTCCAGAGGCTGATCTCGGAATCCAAGGAGGTGACCCTCAAACTGGCAGAGCAATACGCCCAGTTCAACGTTGGCGATGTGCGCCTGATCACACGCTTGATCCCGGGTGAGTTCCCCAACTACCAAGGGCTAATCCCTTCTGATCAACCTAACTGCTTGACAGCCAACCGTGAGCAACTCCTAGAGACTGTCAAGCGTGTAAGGCTGCTAGCGCAGGACTCAACACCTGTCCGCTTGGTTATGTGCGACGGCAACCTTGAAGTGATCGCCATCACCCATGATGTCGGAAAGTCACAAGAGTCGGTTGAGGCTGCCTACAAGGGCGAAGAACTGACAGTCGCGTTCAATCACACGTATTTGATTGATGGACTAGACGCTGTAGTAGGCGAAGAGGTCACTTTGGAGACCACTGATGCAGTCAAACCAGCCGTGCTGCGATCTTTGGGTGACGACAGTTTCTTATATCTACTCATGCCAGTAAGGGTGAGCTAACTCCAAGTAACTACGCATAATCGAATTCATATTTGTGCAATTTAGACAGCTAGCTCTACAGAATTTTCGGTCGTATTCACACGCAGATATCGAATTCTCAGAGGGCTTGACTGTCATTGTTGGTGCTAACGGCCACGGCAAAACGAATTTGCTCGAAGCGCTGGGACTCCTCGCCGGATTAGGCTCATTCAGGGGCGCCAGCGACGCAGTATTGATCCGTGACGGATCCGAAAAAGCTGCACTTCGCTGTCACGGCGTGGGTGAGGCGAATCGCGAACTGGACATAGAACTAGAACTTGACCGCGCACGTTCCAAAAAGATTCGCCTTAACCAGCAAGTGGTTTCTCGCCGGCGTGAGCTGCTGGCTGTGGCCCCCGCAACAGTGCTGTCCCCCGATGATCTTGAATTGGTCAAAGGAGAACCAGAGCGTCGCCGGCGTTGGCTCGACGACGCTCTCGCCGCGGTGAGACCATCGCTTGCGACGCTGCGAAGCGAACTGGACCGAATCTTGCGACAACGCAACACGCTGCTTCGCCAAGCCAGCGGACGCCTCGGAGATGACATAAAGGTGACGCTTGATGTATGGGATGAGAAGCTGTCAGATGTGGGTGATCAACTGCGAGCGCACCGCCGAGAGTTGCTTGATGCGCTGACCCCGCAGATTCGGCAGCTTTACGGCTACATCTCGGGAGGATCAGACACCGCTGGTGCGCGTTATGTGTCCTGCTGGGGCGAAACTTCCTTGGCTGATGCTCTGTCTACAGCACGTAGCGACGACCTGCGTCGAGCTACCACAACCGTTGGGCCACATCGCGACGACGTGCTGCTCGAAATCTCAGGCCTGCCAGCTAGAAGCCACTCTTCACAAGGCGAGAAACGCTCTCTAGCTTTGACACTGCGACTAGCCGTTGACGACGAGATCCGTAGCCGCCTCCGAACTGCTCCGACACTGCTGCTTGATGACGTGTTTTCAGAACTTGACACGATTCGTGCTGCCGCATTGCTCGAAGCGCTGCCCCAGGGACAGCGAATCCTCACAACCCCGACATCACTACTACCTCAAGGGCTTCAGCCTGATCAACTCGTTGAGGTTACTGAAGGCACCGCCATGAGCTTGAGCAGCGACAAGATGCAGGCATGACCGCGAAACCCGACCCGATTGCGTTATCGGAGTCCCTGGACCGGTTACTCAACGCGCTAGGGGCACCCCCAGCGGATCTGCTCTCGACAATTTTCGGCCAGTGGGAGAGCATTGTCGGCGCGGAGGTAGCCCTTCACTGCCGACCTGTAGCGCTTGACGGCGATCGCCTAGTGGTCGAAGCCGTGGACGCTGCCTGGGCCAGCGAGCTTAAATGGCTCTCTGAACAGCTGTTGCAACGCATAGCAGAAACCTCGTCAGGGGACCGTTTGACAGAAGTCACGGTAAAAGTTGCTCCGCTCAAGCAATAACTAGGCTGACACTTCCACAATTTCTTGTGTGATCCGACGAAATCCGGCTTAATAAAGCATCTGAAAACAACACGGCCCTGCTAAAATCAACAAGGTGATTGGCGGCTCGACGAAGGGCTCTGGCCCTGTTCGACTGCCAGGCCTCTCCGGCTCTCGTCTGCTGTGGCCGGGCTGGCCGAGCAGCGTGCCCTACACAGGGAACGCCACCCCGCCAGACCCTTTATCAGGCTTCGCTGTGGTTGGCGAGACCCTATGAGGAAGGCCGATTCGGTGTGACATCAGAACTGACTGCAAGCGAAACCGCTGCCGCCCAATCCGACGCAGCTGAGGAGTCCTACGATGCGTCGCAAATCACCGTCCTAGAAGGCTTGGAGGCTGTACGCGAGCGGCCGAGCATGTACATCGGGTCTACCGGCCCGACGGGACTGCATCACCTCATCTGGGAAGTGGTGGACAACTCAATCGACGAAGCCATGGCCGGATACTGCAGCCGGATCGACGTAACTCTCCACCAAGACGGCTCCTGCGAAGTGAGCGACAACGGCCGCGGCATCCCGACAGAGCCGCATCCCCAGCATGACCAAATTCCCGCCGTGGAACTGGTGTTGACGCTGCTGCACGCAGGAGGCAAGTTCGGCGGTGATGGCTACAAGATCAGCGGCGGCCTTCACGGCGTGGGCGTGTCAGTGGTGAACGCTCTATCGAAGCGCCTAGAGGTCGACATTTATCGCCAAGGTCTGCACCATCGCATGACCTTCCGAGACGGCGGCCAGATAGCGGACGCTTTGAAGGTGCTAGGCCCCGCTCCCGAACATAACGGCTCTGGAGCTACCGGCACCACCGTGAGGTTCTGGCCCGACGGTGCTGTCATGGAAGACCTGTCTTTCAGGTATCAGACCGTGGTGGAGCGCCTTGAAATGATGGCATTTTTGAATCGTGGCCTACAGATCCGCCTGCGGGATCTGCGAGCCAGCGCCGCTGAGGCCACCGAATGGACGTCCTTCCGCTATGACGGTGGGATTATCGACTATGTCAGCCACCTCAACCAGTCCAAGTCGCGGCTGTTTGATGAGGTCGGCTATTTCACTGACACCGAGAACATTGACAACAACCCGCATGAGGTGGAGGTGGCTTTCCAGTGGAACACTGGCTACAACAGCGACGGCCTTCACAGCTTTGCCAACGGTATTTCCACCATAGACGGAGGTACTCATGAGCAAGGATTCCGCTCGGCACTGACTCGCACCGTCAACGCATACGCCCGCGAGAAAGGCCTTCTCAAAGAAAAGGCTGACAACTTCCAAGGCGAAGACATACGCGAGGGTCTCACTGCCATTGTCAGCGTGCGCATCGGTCATCCCCAGTTCGAAGGTCAGACCAAAGCCAAACTCGGCAACACTTCAATGCGCTCGTTCCTTGAGCGCGTCACCAACCGCCAGCTCGCTGAATGGCTTGAAGAGCATCCCGTTGAAGCCAAAAAAGCGGTGCTCAAAGCTGTAGCAGCTTCAACCGCGCGCGAGGCCGCAGCAAAAGTACGTGCAGAAGTAAGGTCGAAGTCGCTGCTTGATGGTGCTGGCATGCCCGACAAGCTCAAAGACTGCTCAACTGGAGACCCGACAGAGCGTGAACTGTTCATCGTGGAAGGCGATTCAGCGGGCGGCTCTGCGGTCAGGGCCCGCGACCCTAAAACTCAAGCCGTGCTGCCGATCAGAGGCAAAATTCTCAACGTTGAACGTGCTCGCGTTGACCGAATGCTCAAAAACAATGAAATTCAGGCGATCATCGCTGCAATAGGCGCAGGCATTGGTGATACCAGTGTCGCAGAGCCCAGTGCTAATGGTGCCGAATCACTTCGCAGCCCGACCGAGCACGGCTGTGACATCAGCAAAGCCCGATATCACAAAGTGATCGTGCTGGCCGATGCCGATGTTGACGGCAGCCACATCCGCACACTGCTGCTTACGTTTTTCTACCGTCAGATGCGCCCGCTGGTGGAAGCCGGATATGTATATGTGGCTCAACCGCCGCTTTATTCCACCAAAGTTTCCAATTCGAAAACGGTTTACCTGCTTGACGATGCCGCTAAAGCAGAGTTTCAAGCGGAACACCCCAATCACAAACGTGAGTTTCAGCGCCTCAAGGGCCTCGGCGAGATGGACTGGGACGAACTGCGGTCCACCACTATGGACCCGACATCTCGCAGCCTGCTGCAAGTTTCGGTGCAGGAGGCCGCAATCGCCGATCAGGCTATTTCGGTGCTAATGGGCGAAGACGTGGAACTACGCAAAAATTTCATTGTCACCAACGCCCGCGAAGTCCGAAACCTGGACTTCTGAACAGTGAAACCCAAGCAGTGAAACCGATGTCATTATGAGCAAAAACTCAGACAAAGCACCCGCAGCCAACCCAGAGGATTCGCTACCTCAACCCAGCGCAACCGGCGCTGCCGTCAGCAACGTCACTGTCGTGGAAATCCAAGAAGAGATGGAGAGCTCGTTTCTGGATTACGCCATGTCAGTGATCATCAGTCGAGCCTTGCCGGATGCCCGCGACGGCCTCAAGCCGGTGCATCGCCGCATCCTCTGGTCGATGCATGACCAGGGTTTCCGCCCCGAACGCAGCTTCGTGAAATGCGCTCGAGTCGTGGGTGATGTGATGGCGCGCTTTCACCCTCACGGCGACAGTGCTGTCTACGACGCTTTAGTCCGAATGGCGCAGCCTTTCTCGTTGCAGCATCCGCTGATCGATTTTCATGGCAACTACGGCTCGCCTGAAGACCCGCCCGCCGCTGCTCGCTACACCGAATGCCGACTGGATCCTTTGGCCGCTTCGATGTTGGCCGACATTGCCGAAGACACAGTCGATTTCGTTGACAACTATTCCGGCGATTTCACTGAGCCGTCGGTGTTGCCGTCGCGTTTGCCCAACCTGCTGGTCAACGGCAGCCAGGGCATCGCTGTGGGTATGGCCACCAACATCCCGCCACACAACCTAAGCGAAGTAATCAACGCTGTAGCGGAACTGTTAGAGAACCCTGATGCCAGCATCGACGATCTGATGGCTCATGTTCATGGGCCCGATTTCCCAACAGGCGGACAGATTTTGGGACGCAGCGGCTTCATATCGGCCTACCGCACCGGCCGCGGCTCGGTAAAGATGCGCGCCGAGGTGGCTTTAGAAGAAATCTCTGGACGCAACGCTTGGGTGGTTACCGCTTTGCCGTATCAAGTGTCAGCCGGTGCGGTGGCTCGAAAGATCGCTGACTTGGTTAACGCCCGCGAGCTAGAAGGCATCGCTGATGTCAACGACGAATCATCAGGTAACGCAACCCGTTTCGTAATCAAGCTCAAACGTGATGCCAATCCTGAAGTGGTGCTCAACAATCTCTGGAAGCACACTCCTTTGCAGTCCAGCTTTGGCATGAACATGGTGGCGCTCACCAACGGCGTACCCCGCACCCTCACTCTCGGTGATGCCTTGAGGGCCTATGTGGATCATCAGATCGAGGTGGTGACACGCCGCTCAGAGTTCCGGCTGGCAGCAGCTAAAGCGAGGCTGCACATCCTAGAGGGTCTGCTACGCGCTCTTGACATGATCGACGAGATCATCGCCGCAATTCGAGCCAGCCAAGACACTGCCGCGGCTCGGGCAACTCTGATGACTGAGCCGTTTGAGTTCTCTGAGGCACAAGCCAACCACATCCTCGAAATGGCTTTGTCGCGGCTTACTCGCTTGGGCCGTGAACAGCTCGAAACCGAAGCTGCCGAAAAGCGTGAATTGATTATTGAGCTAGAAGCGCTGCTGAGCGATGATCACAAACTACGAATGGTGATTCGGGATGAGCTTCAAGCGATCTCTGAGCGTTTCGGCGTGCCGCGCCGGTCAACGCTTGAGATAGATCCAGGCGAACTTGATATTGAAGACCTAATCGATGACGACGACCTGATTTTCTCAATGTCTGCGTCGGGTTATGTCAAAACTGTGCCCATTGAAGAGTTCCGTCCTCAGGGCCGCGGCGGCCGCGGGGTGAAAGGCACACGCCTCAAAGCAGACGACACGGTCATGCATCTGATCCACACCACCGCACACTCCTATTTGCTGTTCTTCAGCAACCGTGGCAGGGTTTACCGGCTCAAAGCTCATGAGGTGCCGGTGGCTTCACGCACTGCTCAAGGCACATCAATCGTGAACTTGCTGTCGCTGCAAGACGGCGAGCGAGTTCAGGCCGTGATTGACACTCGCGATTACGAAATGAACCGCTACCTGCTGTTCGCCACGGCTAAAGGCAGAGTAAAGCGCACCAAGTTCACGGCGTATGACTCCTCACGCAGCTCGGGGCTGATCGCTATAAGCCTTAAAGACGACGATGAGCTGGTGGCTGTGATACCAACCGACGGAGAGCACGATGTCATGTTGTCGTCGCGGCTTGGACAAACGATCCGTTTCGCTCAGGATCAGGTACGCGAGACGGGACGCCCCGCAGCTGGCGTGCTCGGGTTGAAATTCAAGCATCAAGGCGACACGGTGGTGTCCTGCGCTATCGCTAAACCAGGCACTGCTCTGCTATATGTCACTGCTAGCGGATACGGCAAGAGAACCTCGGTGGATGCCTTTAGCCGCAAAGGTCGCCGAGGTCAGGGAGTGACCGGCATCAAACTACTTAAGGACAAAGGCACCATCGTCGGCACGCTAGTGGTGGCGCCCGACGACGAGGTTCTTGTTGTAACCGCTAACGGAGTGATGATCCGCATTCCAGTGAACGATGTTTCCGAACAGGGCCGCACCGCTTCAGGGGTGAAGATCATGACACCTGATCCAGGCGATGAGGTGGTAGCGGTTGCTCTTGTTGATGAAGAAGCCTCCGACGAGTTCGACAACAACGACGAAGCCAACGATGCAGAAGCGTTGGACGCGAGCACCCAGTCCTCTGAGCCGCTCGAAGCAGATTCGCAGTCCCTAAATCCGTCAGCGCAGCAGGATAAACCTGACCCACCCAGACAGTCATGAGTGCAGTGTCTCAACCGCAGCAATCCGATGCGGGGCAGGCTGTGCCGTTGATGGTGCTGCTGCTGTTCACTGTGGCGCTGACGGCGGTTGCGATGGTTCAAATCGCTCGGATTTTGGATGCGGGTGCCCAGGCTCGTACTGCTGCTGATGCGGCAGCACTAGCTGGTGCTGCGGCTGGCCGCAGTTCTGCAGCCGAGATCGCTGCAGCTAACGGCGGAGTTCTGCTTGACTACAACGAACAGATAACGACAGTCGATCAGCCGTCCGCCATCGAAGCTGATGACGTGGTGCTGGTCACCGTTGAGGTGCGTGTGGGTTCGGCCACCGAAACCGCTCGAGCCGAGAGGAGAGTCGATTGGATTGCACCCTCATGACTAGGCACTCAGCAGCGACACTTGAACTTCAGGCTGCCCGCAACGTTTAGAGGCAGCAATGAATCAGCAGTCGACCCCAAGCGCCGGTGATCAGCATTCGACCGAACCGAGCACAACCCAACCGACCGAATCGGCTGAAGCTGCTGAGTCTGACCGTGCCGTGGCCAGCGAGCCCAGAGCGTCTGCTGTTAGCTCGCCCATGCCGGATCAGCAGTCAGAGCCCGAACTGAGCCCAGACGCACTGCTAGAGCCTCGAAGAGCCCCACCGCCGCGCACCGCTGTAGGGAGAGCTCTGCGAACCCGGACTAATCAGCGACTTCGTGCTCGCCGGGTGCGTCGGCTGGTGCGACACATCGAACCGTGGTCAGTCCTCAAAGTGTCGCTGATTCTTTATTTCTGTGTTTGGGTAATCATGCTGTTCGTAGGGGTGACTTTATGGAATCTGGCCGAGAGTTCTGGCTTAGTGTCAAACATCGAAAACTTTGTAGTGGAACTCTTCGCTCTGGAGTCTTTCACGATCAACGCTGACCAGATTTTTCGTATAGCCGCGGTCGGGGGGCTGGTGATGGTGGTGGCCGGCAGCGGACTAACCGTTCTGGTTGCAGTGCTTTTTAATCTGATCAGCGATGTCACTGGCGGTGTGCGCTTGACGGTGGTTGAAGAAGAAACAGCCAGACCTCGGGCACGGCGAGGCCGCCGCCGAGTGCTGGTGGCTGCCCCTCCTCCGAATTCCCCAGATCCCCGAACTCGCCGTTAAAGGCCGACAACAACAAAAAACAAGCACAGTCGCAGTTTCTGCGGCTAGCGTGTGACACGCTGGGGCTATAGCTCAGTCGGTTAGAGCGCACCCCTGATAAGGGTGAGGTCGCTGGTTCGACTCCAGCTAGCCCCACAAATTCCGCCGTTTCGCTGTTTTGCCCAACAACTCCCGGAGGCTGCTTTGGCCGCAGGATTCGTCGCTTTGATTCGCCGCACGATCGTTGCTGTGGTTGTGGGAATGGCGGTAGCGGCGGTTTTACGAGTGCGGGGCCGTGGTGGTGTTCCGCCCCAGACAGGCGGATGGCGCGAACTGCGAGACGACGAGTTCGAGTGACCCTTCTCAAGGCGAAGCCAGCAAACGTGGTCGTGTTCGGTGCTGGTGCTACAGGTGCTCGGATCGTGCGGATGCTCTCAGCGAGCCCAAACGTGAATCATGTTGAGGTACGAGATCCTGATTCGACTCGGCTGCGCGAGATCATTAATTCTTGTGATGACTCTGTTACTGCTGGACGCGGTCTAAGAGTGCCCGAAACCACCGACGCGGCGGTGGTTGCCAGCCCGCCGGGTACCCAAGCCGCAGCTGCTCACGCAGCTATAAGCGCTGGCGCAGCAGTCGTGACCACAAGCAGCGATATTGGCGAAACCCGTGACTTGTTGGCAATGGATCAGTTTGCTATCAGAAAAAAAGTCGGACTAGTGGTCGGTGCCGGTTTCATGCCGGGGCTCACTTGTTTGCTGGCGCGTGCCGGGTCAACAGAGCTTGATCTGGTTGACGAGATTCATGTTGCCAAAGCTGGCACGGGTGGCCCTGCTTGCGCGCGTCAGCACCACCGTGCCCTAAGCAGCCTTTCTGTTGACTGGCGCGACGGCCGTTGGATGCGCCGCCCTGGAGGATCCGGCCGTGAATTGTGCTGGTTCCCAGAACCCGTAGCTGGACGCGACTGTTATCGGGGAGCATTATCGGACGCCCTTTTGTTGGTGCCAGCCTTTGCCGGTATCGAACGAGTGACGGCCCGCTTAGCAGCTACACGCCGCGACCGGCTGACGGCACCGCTGCCGATGATGCGTCGACCGCACCCCGAAGGCGGCGTGGGGGCGATTCGTGTGGAGCTTCGTGGCCGGTGCGGCATCGAACGCCATGTCGTGGTTTTGGGTGCTCAGGCTCGGCCAGCGGAAGGTGCAGCCATCGTGGCAGCCGCAACAGCACTGCATCTCATCAACCGCGGATTTGTGGAGGGCGCAAGCGGCTTGGCCTCAATTCGTGACTTTAAGGATTTGTTGAGCGATATCTCAGATCGCGGATTGCGCCCTTGCAGGTTCGAAGGCTTCATCGCATCATGAGATATGTAGCCGTGAACTTCCAAGACTGACACCGCCGCGACGCGTCAAACTCACACCGATTCGCCTACTCGCTGGTTCGCCTGTTCGCTGGTTCGCCTGTTCGCTGGTTCGCCTGTTCGCTGGTTCGCCTGTTCGCCCCCTTCTACGGTTCGTTACCTTCTACGGCCTGAAACACTGAAGTAGTTGCTCGTGCAGAATCTGGTTGCTGGCTAAGCCTGAACCGTTGCGCCAATCCGCTACGCCAGATGTGTCGGTGAATCGTCCGCCAGCCTCAGCGATGACGACTGACATAGGGGCAATGTCCCAATCGCGGCATTCAGGGTCAATCATGGCATCGGCCCGGCCGGTGGCTACCAGCGCGTATCCGTAGGCATCTCCCCAGGTTCGCACCCGCGCCCCCGAAGCGCGGACACGCTCAAGAGAACGCTCCGGCCAATACGACAGACCACTAGTGCATACGTAGGATCCAGTGAGACTGTTGCGGCTGCTGACACCGCAGGCTTCCGCCGTGTCTGAAACCCTGCTGATATCACGACTCCAGTAGGTGCCACCACTTCGGGCAGCCCAAACGCACTCATTGAGCGCTGGCAGACAAATCACTCCTAAGGCCGGGCCGAGATCATCCACCAGCGCCAACAATGTGGCAAATAGCGGGACTCCTTGAGTGAACGCTTTGGTGCCGTCGATCGGGTCGATCACCCAGCAGCGATCGGCCTCGCCAGCGACCCCACCGATGGTGCCCTCTTCTTCGCCGAGTATTGCGTCACCAGGGAAAGTTGCGATGATCTCGGATCGCAAAAATCTTTCAACCGCATAGTCGGCTTCGGTAACCGGCGAGCCGTCCTGTTTGGTGGTCACTGCTAAGCCTCGTGACTGGAACCAGTTCAACGCAATCTGGCCAGCTTTGATCGCAGCCTCCACCGCAAAATTCACAAGCTCCTGATTGATCAAACCGTTTGGCGTGTCACCGGCGTTGCGGTCGCTGTCTGCGCGATCCTCAATTCCACTTTTGCTTGATTCGCTCATCTACCGTCAAGCACCTGCTAGCCGTCTTGAGATGAAGAATAGTGTATTTTTATTAGGTTCACGTATACTACAGTCTATGTCAAACAGCAACTGGCTTTTTCGGCAGTCGCATCTCAAGATGCTCAGAGCCGATAGATGCCGCGAGGTTGCTGACATGCTTGATCATCGCGGTCAGGCACTGATCCAACGCCATGAACCCGTCATTGATTTACACCGTGTTGAAGTGTGGCGGGGAAGAGCCGCTAGCGCTAGCCGCAGCCAGCTTCGCCATGTCATCGGTACAGCACTTTATTCTCTCAAAGGCGATCTGGCGATAATTAGTCAAGCGCTACGCAGCGAAGCCACGCAACTCGAACAACAAGCATCAGCACTGCGCCGTCAGGCATACCAGATCGAAGCCGCCGAGGCGGCAAGACGAGCACAGCAATCCGAGTTCTCAACAGGGCCGCGTTGATCGGGCGTTCTCGCTGTTTTCTCCAACGGTTGCAGCCACTTGAGCATGCTCTAGGGTCACGTTCGTGATCGTTGACACACTCAAGTCGGTCATGCGCTTCCGCCGCCCCGAACTCAACGCAGCTCATCGTCGTCTGCAGAAGGCTGCCAGCATCGAAGACTTGCGTGCCATAGCTCAGCGTCGCCTTCCTAGGGGCGTTTTTGATTACATCGACGGCGGTGCTGAAGACGAAGTCGCTCTTGACCGCAACACACGAGCTTTTCGGGAGCTTGAGTTTGTGCCAAGAGTGCTGCGTGACATGGGCAGCATCGACACCAGCAGTCAGATCCTGGGCCGCGAAGTGCCTTTCCCATTGATTCTGGCACCGACAGGCTTCACCCGTATTGCGTGTCCTGATGGAGAGCTGGCCGTGGCTCGTGCTGCCCAGCGTGTCGGGTTGCCTTATTCGCTGTCCACGATGGGCACTCGCTCCGCGGCTGAAGTGGCAGCAGTTAGCGGCGGCTGGAAGTGGTTTCAGGTGTATGTGTGGCGCGACCGAGGACTACTGCAAGACATGATCGCGCGTGCCGCTGAGTCGGACTTTGACGTGCTATGTATCACTGTGGACGTAGCCATGTTGGGCCGACGTGAGCGTGATGTGCGCCGCGGCTTTACGCTGCCACCCACAATGGGATTCGACATCATCTGGGAAGGCTTGCGCAGACCCGGCTGGAGTCTCAGATTCGCTTTTTCGGATCCGATCTCGTTCGCTAGCGTCGCTGCCAGCGCTGATACCCAGGGGTCAACAGCGGTCGACTTAGCGGAGTTCATGAATGCACAGTTCGATCCCTCGTTGTCTTGGGAAGACATCGACTGGCTGCGTTCGCTTTGGTCGGGGCCGGTGATCATTAAAGGCGTGCAAAGCGTCGCCGATGCAGTGATCGCACGCGACCAGGGCCTTGACGGGATCGTGCTGTCCAATCACGGCGGACGACAGCTTGATTCGGCCCCTGCGATCGCTGACCTGGTCGCACCGGTGGCCGACAAGGTTGGCGGTGATCTCGAAATCGTATGTGACGGCGGCATTCGTCGGGGCGGTGACATCGTCAAGGCGCTGGCTCTCGGCGCTACCTCATGCATGATCGGACGTCCGTATCTGTATGGGCTCGCGGCGGCGGGGGAGCCGGGCGTGGACTGGGTGATCGAGCATCTTCACGCCGGGATGAGACGCGACATGGCTTTGTGCGGCGCGGCGAGCGTTGCTGAGCTGACCGGTGAGCTAGTGGCTCGACGTAGTTCATGACTCGTCTCGGGTTTCTTTTGGATAGCAGCAGTTGCATCGGCTGTCATGCCTGCACGGTCGCCTGCAAAGCCGAGCACGATGTGGCACTCGGCGTGAACCGTACCTGGGTCAAATACATCGAGACCGGCACATTCCCAGATGTCGAACGCAACTTTTCGGTGATGCGCTGCAATCACTGCGACAACGCTCCTTGCATAACCATCTGTCCTACAGGAGCGCTGTTTCGGGCTAGCAACGGCGTGGTTGATTTTGATGATCGCAGTTGCATTGGCTGCAAAGGCTGCATGAACGCCTGCCCTTATGACGCGATTTACATCAACCCGACCACCAACACAGCCCACAAATGCAATTTTTGCAATCATCGGATCGAACAGAATCTCGAACCGAGCTGTGTGGTGGTGTGTCCCACACATGCCATCAAGGTGGCTGATCTTGATGACCCTGATGACGCGGTTACTCAGCTGATTGCTGCCAACGAAACGGCGGTCAGAGCGCCCGAGCAGCAAACCCTGCCGAAGGTTCACTATCTGGGTGCCTCGGAGGAGTCGCTTGACCCGCTACGCAGCGCCATCGCTGCTGACGGCATGATCTGGGCCGATACAACGTCTCAGCATCCCACGCTGCCGTCCGACTCAGCAGGTGTGGAAGCTCGAACCACATACACCACGGCGCACGAGACGACCTGGAAAGGTCGAGTGTCAAGCTATTTGGTCACCAAAGCGGCCGCTGCTGGGGTGATGGCCGTGGCTGCGGTTCTGGTGCTTCTAGGTCACGGCGATGAGCGAGCCGCTGTAGCGGTAATGCCAGCGCTGGTGGCGGGAGTTCTGCTGGCAGTCACAGGGGCGCTGCTGATAGGAGATCTGAGACGACCGGAGCGTTTCTACTATCTGCTGACCCGACCCAACAAGCGTTCTTGGTTGGTGAAAGGTGCTTGGGTGCTTGGCGGTTTCGCAGCGGTTTGTGTGGCATGGCTAGCCGCAGCCGTTGTTGACAGCAGCGTTGCTTTGACAGTGTTGTCTGTGCCAGCCATCATTGGTGCAGCTGCTACCGCGGGTTACACAGCTTTTTTGTTCAACCAGTGCGAAGGGCGTGATTTGTGGCAGTCGAAGCTGCTCTTGCCGCTGCTGTTGGCTCAGGGTGCGGTTGCTGGAGCGGCGGTCTATCTGCTTGCTGATCCAGTGATGGACATCCCCGCAGTGGGTGTTGTGCGCTGGATGATGCTGGGCGGGTTGGCTGCTTGTGGTGTGCTGATAGCTGCTGAGTTTGTCGGCGGCAGCCATGCCAACAGTCATGTCAAAGCGGCTTTATCGAATCTGGCGCGTGGCCGTCAGGCGCGTCGTTTCTGGATTGGGGCGATCGGTTTGGGTTTAATCGTTCCTGCGATCATCATGGTGGTGACTGTTGCCACTAGCAGCAATCCTTCACTGCCTGCGTTGGCTGCAATGGCCTCATTGGTAGGGATGTGGTTCTACGAGGACTGTTTCGTGCGTGCTGGCCAGTCGGTGCCACTGTCCTAGCAAGTCATCGCTGCCATGACCTTTCAGCAAAGCCCATCCCCAGATAGATCATCTTTGCACACTTCACTTTTGGATAGCTCGCTCTTACACACTGCACCCCTAGACATTTCGCTTTTGCACGCTTCACTTTTGGATGGTTCACCGTGACCGATCAGCACAGTTCGTCTTTGGATAGTTATCCCCCGCATGAGTCTTGGCACGACGCAATCACGCTTGATGCCGCAGCTTGGCCCCAAAAAGTTGAGCAGCATCACACGCTGGTGCCCACGACCTGTTTCAACTGCGAAGCCGCCTGCGGACTGCTGTGTCACGTCAACCACGAAACGCAGCGTATTGATCGCGTGGAAGGCAATCCGTTGCATCCTGCTAGTCGTGGACGTAACTGCGCCAAAGGCCCGGCCACACTTAACCAGATTGACGACCACGAACGCATCCTGCATCCGCTGCGCCGTATCGGCGAACGTGGCAGCGGCCAATGGCAGCAGGTCAGCTGGGAAGAAGCCCTTGACGACATCGCAGAGCGGATCCGTGAAGCTTTCAGCAGTGGCCGCCACAACGAGGTCATGTATCACGTTGGGCGGCCCGGCGAGGACGGTTTCGCTGAGAGGGTGTTGCAGTGCTGGGGCAGCGACGGCCACAACAGCCACACCAACGTGTGCAGCTCCAATGCCCGCATCGGCTATCAAAGCTGGATGGGCCATGACCGGCCCTCAGCGGACTTTGCTAATGCGGAAGTGATCTTTTTGATCTCGTCTCATTTGGAGACCGGTCACTATTTCAATCCTCACGCGCAACGCATCATGGAAGCCAAAAGCAATGGTGCCACCGTGATCTGTGTAGACCCGAGGCTGTCCAACACTGGCGCTAAAGCCGATTTCTGGTTGCCTGCCTGGCCTGGCACCGAACCGTTTTTGTTGCTAGCAATCGCGCGTCTGTTGCTTGTTGCTGGCGCCTGGGAGCGCGATTTTGTGCGTCGCTGGACGAACTGGGAGACCTACCTGCGCGAACGCCACCTGAATCGTGCAGTTGAGTTCGACTCGGTGGGTGCTGCGCTGCTTGAGGACTATGCCGCTTACACACCCGAAGAAGCTGAAAGGGTTTGCGGTGTGCCTGCTGCGCAGATAGAAGAGATCGCCAAGATCATTGGAGCGCATCCCACAAAATTCGCGTCACATAACTGGCGTGCTGCTGGGGCGGGCAATCTTGGCGGTTGGCAAACAGCGCGTTGCCTGTTCTTTTTGAATGTTCTGACAGGTTCGGTCGGCACGGTCGGTGGAACCACCGGAAACGGCTGGAACAAATACAAGGCACCGCATCCCCAGGCTGCGCCCCCGCCGAGGCAATGGAACGAACTCAACTGGCCGCGTGAATACCCGCTGGCTTATCACGAGATGTCCATCCTGCTGCCGCATTTTTTGCGGGAGGGTCGTGGCCGCCTTGAAGTGTATTTCAGCCGTGTTTATAACCCAGTGTGGACCAACCCCGACGGGTTCAGCTGGCTAGAAGCTTTGAAAGATACTGACAAGGTTGGTTGCCATGTGGCGTTGACGCCGACTTGGTCAGAGACAGCGTTCTTTGCTGACTATGTGCTGCCGATGGGTGTGGCGGCTGAACGCCATGATGTGGCCAGCTTCGAGACTCATGCAGGCCGGTGGCTGGGGTTTCGTCAGCCGGTGATGCGCCGCTTCGCCGAGCTTCAAGGCGAGGCTGTCACTCACGACTCGCGCACGCATCAGTTCAATCCCGGGGAAGTCTGGGAAGAAAACGAGTTTTGGATTGATCTGTCGTGGCGTATTGATCCCGACGGTGCTCTGGGTATCCGGCGCTGGTTTGAGAGCCCGTCACGTCCCGGCACGCCCATGTCGGTGGACGACTATTACTCGCAGATGTTCGAAGCCGTTCCTGGTTTGGCTGATGATGCTGCCGCGGTTGGCCAGACTCCGCTGGAGTTCGTGCGTGACCGTGGTGCTTACGCCCTTGAAGGCGACATGTATCTGCGGTATGAGCGTGAGGTTCCGTCAGCCGATCTGAGCGACTGCCGAAAGGACTCTCAGGGCGTGTTCAGACATCCGCACACACCTGGATCGTGGTCTGGAGATCGCGCAGAACTCAAAGACATGTCGCTGCCCGGCCTTGGTGACGGATCTCCGGCAGTGGAAATCGATGGAGTCGCCCGGGAAGGGTTCCCGACCCCGTCACGCAAGCTTGAGCTCTATTCTCAGACCTTGGCGGATTGGGGCTGGCCCGAATACGCCACCCCAACCTGGATCCCGTCGCATGTGCATTGGGAGGATCTAGAACTTTCTGAAAATGAGCGGATCCTGCTGCCGACTTTTCGGATTCCTACTTTGATACATACTCGCTCAGCTAACAGCAAATGGCTTTCTGAATTGAGTCATCGGCATCCGTTGTGGATCCACCCAGACGATGCCGAGGCGTTGGGGATCGCCGAGAGCGGTTTAGTGCGGGTAACCACTCGCATCGGCCATTTCGTGATCATTGCTTGGCGCACGCAAGGCATTCGTCCTGGTGTGGTGGCGGTTTCGCATCACATGGGCCGCTGGCGCTTAGACGCGTCCATTGGTGCCTCATGGACTGGCGGTGTTGCTGACATCAGCACCGAGGCCAGCGCCGATATGAGCAACGAAGGAACGTTGTGGCGCTTGCGTCGCCGTGGGGCCCCACAGGCGCACAGCAGCGCAGACCCCGACACTGAACGCATCTGGTGGGATGACACCGGAGTTCATCAGAACCTGACTTTTTGTGTGCAACCCGACCCGGTGTCTGGCATGCAGTGCTGGCATCAGCGAGTGCGTATCGGCCCTGCCAACCCCGACGATGTCTACGGCGATGTAGTGGTGGACACCGCAAAAGCCCGCGAGGCTTACCGGGAATGGCTAGCGATGACACGCCCAGCGCCCGGCCCTAACGGCCTGCGCAGACCCCTGTGGTATGCCCGCCCGCTAAAACCCGCAGCCCCCGCCTACACCTTGTAGCCATCGCGCGACTAAGCGGCTTTGCCGGTATATTTTCTGGTATATTTTCTATCTAAATCCCTGCGCCCGCGCGCTAGCCGATGAAACGGAGGCAAACAAGTGCAGTCCGAGGAGCTACAGACTCTCCGAAACAAGGCTCGAGTCCTTGATGAAATAGGCGAGAAAGTGCGGTGCGCTCTCGCGGACGTAGTTAATGCAGCCAGAAAAGACCTCAACGAGTACCGAAAGACTTGTCGAGACTTTGCGACGCATTCGTCGCCTCGCGGGATGGCGAACTGGATCCATGATCGGATCTGGTACCACGCACGGCACCTGCTGGATTCAATTGATGATGTTGTCTGCCACGAGAAGGGATCCACTAAAGAGATCATCGTGCGAGATCGGTATCGCATACGCCTGAAACGACATAGACGGTTGGCTGATGTCGCTACATATCCAACGCAGGGCGCGCTCAACTTCATGGAGCAGCCCGAAGGCCAGCTTGTGTTAGCGGGCATGGAACAGCTTCGCTTGATCTGCGGTTACCAGTGGGATAATGACTCCGGCGAGATAGGGCCAGCCGTGCTATCCATGAGGGATGGAACCAAGAACGTAATATGGGTTCACGAGCTGAATGGCACCGAGCAGGCGGCGACACCATTGCCTGGCCGGGATGCTCCAAGTTCGGCTG
Source organism: Candidatus Aldehydirespirator catecholifindens (assembly GCA_028283245.1). Taxonomy (GTDB): domain Bacteria; phylum Actinomycetota; class Acidimicrobiia; order Acidimicrobiales; family Aldehydirespiratoraceae; genus Aldehydirespirator; species Aldehydirespirator catecholifindens. The sequence goes on from JAPYNU010000006.1 coordinate 45,302, forward strand.
TCGTGCGAGATCGACTTGATGGGATGTTTGAAGAGAGACAGCGCCGTCAGCAGTCATGAGCCTTGGTGAAGCCCTGGTAACGACCCGGCGCGCTCGGGCGATAACACAAGAAGAGTTGGCTGATTCGACTGGTATCACCCAGGCAGCGTTGTCTCGTTACGAGAACGATCTGAGAGAACCAAGCCAAGAAACCCTCAACACGCTGGCAGCGGCACTCGGCGTAACCCCCGATTTTCTACAGCTGGCCGATAGAGCGCAAGGGGCGTTTATGGTGGATGCTCACATGCGCCGCCGCCGCACGGCGAAGGCGACCGTCTGGCGTCGACTCGAAGCACGTCTGAACGTGTATCGCATGCATGTTCGGCTCTTGATTAGAGAAGTGGAGATTGGGCCGCAGCTGGCCTTGCCGCTGTTTGATCCGCTGGAGCACTCGCCTACCGACGCGGCACGCTTCGTTCGGATGCAGTGGCGTATGCCGTCAGGCCCTGTGCGTGATCTCATCGGATGGCTGGAGGCGGCAGGCTGCGTGGTGATCGCCGAGGATTTCGGTTTGATGACCGGTGGCGGCAGGGTGGACGGGCTGTCTCAATGGGCTTCCGACTCGCCAGTAATGCTGGTCAACAGCCGTGCCCCGACGGACCGATTGCGGCTCACCCTGGCGCATGAACTCGCTCATATATGTATGCACAACGATCAGCTCGGCGGTGATCCAGAGCAAGAAGCGAATGACTTTGCGGCGGAGTTTCTGATGCCAGCAGATTCGATTCGTCCCGAACTTCGCAACCTCAGCATCGGCAGGCTTCATGAACTCAAGCGCTATTGGGGAGTTTCAATGCAGGCACTCATTGAGCGCGGTTATCGGCTCGGGACGCTTTCAGCTAGTCAGCGCACCAGCTTCTATAAGACTTTCAGCGCTCGTGGCTGGCGCGCCAACGAACCTCTCAGCAACGAACTCCCACTGGAGCGGCCACAGTTAGCTCAGCGACTTGGCCAGGTTCTGATGCAGCGAGGTCTCACTGCCAACGAGGTGATCGGCATTGCTGGCGCAGTGCCCGGTCACGACTATCCGTTCTTTTTGCCCAGACCACACCTCGCTGCTGTGTGAGTCACTGCTTTGTGAATGGTGCCTGTTGAGTCGGGAGCGTCATGAGCGTTGTTGGGGCTAGAGTCCTCGTTTGTGACAGACACAGATTATGCGCCTAGCCCGCAGGCTTTTGTTGCTGATCATGTTGCGCGCTATCTCGCTAGCAGCGGCGGAGACGGCTTTGAGTTCGAAGGTGCCCAGTGCGTGATCCTCACCACCGTCGGTCGCAAAACCGGCAGTCTGCGACGCACGCCGCTGATCCGTGTCACCGACGGAGATCGCTATCTGCTGGTGGCTTCAAGGGGCGGCGCTCCGACTCATCCCATGTGGTATCACAACTTGGTGGACAACCCTGAGGTCACGATCCAGGATCGCGACATGGTTCATAAGCTACGGGCACGCACCGCCACGCCCGACGAGAAGGCTGCATTGTGGCATTTGGCTGTGGAGCAATGGCCTGACTACGCCGAGTATCAGGCACGAACCGACCGCGACATACCTCTGGTGATTTGCGAATAAAGTTGGCAAGCCTCGACGGCACCCATGCTTGTGACACCTTGTCACGATGCGCAGGCAGCCAAAACGCACCACAACGTCTATCCTCAGTGGAGTTGAAAGCTGTGCCTAATCGCTGTGTGGAGACACTAAGTGGCTGAAGTACCCGAGTATCTGCTTGCGCGTTCGAAGGAGCGCCGCGCCGAGCTGACCGGCGAAGGAGCCGACGACTCCGGCGGCACTAGCAGCACTGCAGCTGCCACGCCTACCGATGGTGACACTTCAAGCGCTGCGCCTAGCGCACCCGCATCGACGACAACTCCCGCAACGCAGTCGTCTGCTGGCGCTGGGGCACCAGCCGAACGTGTGGCGGCACCGGTTGCAGCACCCGAGCCGGATCCTCCTTACGTGCAGGCCGCTCAGCAACGCAAGAGGATGCCTTACTGGGCGGCGTCGGTGATGTTGATGCTGCCGATATGGGCGATCTTCTATGTGGGAATGCTTGAACCACCCGACTCCGATGAACTGGTGCTAGCTGAAAACGGTTCCGTTGTTTACAGCACTTGTGCGTCGTGTCACGGCACCAACGGCGAAGGCGCAGCCACAGGCAGGCAACTCAACGAAGGCGAAGTTCTCCTGACTTTCGCGCCAGGGGCTACTGGTCTGGCTCAGCACATTTCATGGGTTTATTTGGGAACCGCAGGAAGTCAGCGCATAGGGCTGGACTTCTACGGCAATCCGGATCGCCCCGGTGGTCAACGCCAGACCAACAGCTACGCCAGCGGCATGAGCGGCTTCTCCAACCTAAGTCTGGAAGACCTAGTCTCGGTTGTCTATTACGAGCGGGTAGTTCACGGAGGCCTTGATGCCGAAACAGCCGCCCTCGAAGAGGAAATGTTGCTGGCGTTAGCAGCCGATGACCCAGCATTCGAAACGGCTTCGCCCGAAGAAATTGCAGCTCTGCTGGGGGAGTCCGCCGAGGGCCACGGCGTTGACATGGCCGCCGACAACTAAATCGACCGCAGGCCGCTACTGGCCGGTTCGTGGAGTGTTTGAGTCAAGTGTCTGACATCCACAGCGCAACAAGCGACATCACCTCCACGCCAGCTTGGGTTGCCCTCGGACGTCATGCACAAGAACTGCAAGCCGAGGGCGTCAATATGGCGGACCTGTTTGAAGCTGACTCCGACCGCGCTGGTCGTTGCACAACGGCTGTAGGGGATTTGATAATCGACTGGTCACGACATTTAGTGACTGAAACTACCGTGAAACTGCTCTTGGCTTTAGCTGCCGAAGCTGGTGTGGCGCAGCGGATCATCGACATGATGTCCGGCCATCCGGTCAACACCACCGAGAAGCGTGCTGTGCTGCACACCGCCTTGCGGTCTGATCCCAGCGCAGCGGTCACAGTCGACGGCAGCAACGTAATGCCAGCAATTGCTGCTGAGCATCAGCGCATGGCCGCTTTCGTGGATGCGTTGCATGCTTCTCAGCGGCTAGGTGCCACGGGGCAATCGATTCGCGCCGTGGTGAACATCGGCATTGGCGGCTCGCAGTTGGGGCCAGCCATGGCGCATGAGGCTCTAGCCGGATTCCGGCACAATGCTGTGGAATGCCGTTTCGTATCGAATGTTGATCCGGCGTCGCTGGCTGACGGGTTGGCTGGCTTAGAAGCGGAGTCGACGCTGTTTGTGGTGGTGTCGAAAGGTTTCTCTACCGCTGAAACGCTCGCCAACGCAAGATCTGCTCAAGCCTGGACTGCTGCCGGGCTGGGCGATGCCGACATCACGCAAGCGACTCGCCATCATTTCGTGGCGGTCACCGCAAACCGCAACAAAGCGCAAGCCTTCGGCATTGACCCGGCAAATATTTTCACCACTTGGGACTGGGTTGGTGGCCGTTTCTCGATGGGATCAGCAGCAGGACTGACCTTGATGGCGGCGATAGGCCCCGACAATTTCAAAGAAATGCTGGAAGGGATGGCGCTGATTGATGCACATGTCAGCACCAACCCTCAGACGCCCGTGCCAATGTTTCTCGGGTTGTTGTCGGTTTGGTATCGCAACTTCTGGGGATGCCAGACACGGGCGGTGGTGCCGTATTCGCATCGACTGAGACTCTTCGGTGTGTGGCTTCAGCAGATAATTATGGAGTCGAACGGCAAACGGGTTCGCTCCGACGGCAGTCCTTTGGGTTGTGATTCAGCAGAGATCGTCTGGGGTGGTGTTGGAACCGACAGTCAGCACTCCTTTCATCAACTGCTGCATCAAGGCACAACTGTCGTGCCAGCAGATTTCGTGGTGATGGCAAGCTGCGATACCGACGTGGGCTCTGTTGATGCGCAGGCGCGGCATAAAGCTCTTGTCGCCAATTGTTTTGCTCAAGCCGCCGCTTTAGCGTTCGGCACTTCTGATACCGCAGCTGACCCGCATCGTCAATTGCCTGGGAATCGTCCCTCAACGGTGATCATGGCGCCACGTCTGACGCCGTCAGTGCTGGGGCAACTGGTTTCGCTTTATGAGCATCTGATCGTGGTGCAAGGCGCAATCTGGGGGATCAACAGCTTCGACCAGTTCGGAGTAGAACTCGGAAAAACCCTTGCTGACAGCATTGTTGACGACCTGCTTGACGACACAGGCACCCAGCCAGCGGAGCATGATCCTTCAACCGCCAATCTGATCAGCCACTACCACCTCCTGCGCGACTCCTAACTTATTGACCCGACACCTTTCTTTTTTTGTGTGTCGTGTTCGTCGCAGCTGTTGAAGCGACTTGTCTGAGCGTCTGACTTCTAGCGCCAAAACTGATCAGTTCGGAGAGCTTCGTGTAGATGCTCTATTGGCCAAACCTCAATGTTGTCGCCGGTTCTGAAGGCACGCTGCCCGCGATAGATGAGAATACGACGGTTCAGGCCATCAAGATCGGCTACAGCTCGCAGACCTTTGAGCATGGTGGTGTTGTACCGTTGAGCTGCCTTGACTTCTAGGGCCAGATGCTGACGATCTCGGGTGAGCATGAAGTCAACTTCGACAGCGGCCTCGGCGGCAGACCAGTAGCCAATGTCGTCATAGATGTGTTGATGCTCGTTATGGGCTCGAAGTTGCCCCAGAACCCAGCCCTCAAGCAGTGCTCCCCGCTCTTCAGCGACGATCGCCCCAAGCTGCCGCTTAATTGCGCGCACTAGGCCGGGATCAGCCCAGTACAGCTTGGGGCGGCGCCGCTCTCGTGACCGAAGCTTGGCCTCAAAGGCAGGCAGTTGTACGGCCAGCAGATCAGCGAAAAGAGCTTCGTCAAGCAGGTCTAGGCGCAAAGCGTCGGGAAGAGCCTGTTTGGCCCAAGTGCTCTTGCCAACACCTCTTATGCCAAGAAGGAAGAAACTCTGCTGCGGCACTTGAGCATGCCGCGTGTAAACCACCCCGTCAATAATAGCCGAAAAATGACGACAACATATTCAAAAAGCGACACTCAGCCTCTGGGAGATGACAAATCAATCTGGAGTCGCAGCTAGCAGGGCGGGCAGCCTGATGTCAACGGGTGAAGAAGAGCTGGAACTCCATGATTCCCTGGTCTTCTACTGACACGACTATTGGGGCAGTCGGGGCGGTGACGCCGTAGTCGCTGAAGGTGACCTCGCTGCTGCCCACGGCGAGTATGCGGTCGCCTATGAGCTGAGCTTCGATGCTGAAAGAAGCACGATTGGTGATGCCTTTGATGGTCAAGTCACCCTCTGCGACTCCGCTAAACACTGCTCCGTCGTTTAGGCCGGAAGGCAACTGCACTGGAGAAGTCAACGCGAACGTGGCTGTCGGGAACTCGCTGGTGTTGAGAGCATCGTAGATCCTGCCGTCACGGAAACTGTTGTCGGTTCGCAAGGTGCCCATCGTCACTGTCACCTCGGCGGCGAGCAGTTCGGTGTCGCTCAACTCGATAGAGCCCGACACGTCAGCGGTGCGTCCAACCGCAGTGAACTCGCCGATGGTGCTTAGCACCTCATCCACTCGGAAGCCAGCGAAGCTGACCGTCGGTTGGTCTTGCAGATCTCCGGGATCATCCGCTGACTGCACCTGCCACACCCCGGTCAGATCACCACTCGCATTCGGAGATTCAGCCGCAGCAGCAACCGGTTGGTCTTCGTTGCTGGTTGCAGCAGCGGCTTGAGCTTGGAGAGAAGCCGTGCCGTCCGCACCCTCTGGCGTTGCCGCAGCCGCAGCGGCTTGAGCCGGGATAGTTGTGGTGCTGGTGAGACGCTCCACCGTGGCTTGCAGATCAACCGCCTCAGGGGCATCTTCACGAGTTATCAGATACCACGCCACGACGGCCACCAACGCCACAACCCCGACAGCTACAACCCAGAAAAGAATCTTCAGTGGTCGTTTCATTTGTCTTGTAAGGCCTTTCACCTGATGGGCAGGCCGTCTGCGGCCATCTCGTGAGCGGTTTCGGTTGCGGCTTGCACAGTAGCCTCGATCTCGCCGTCGCCATGGGCTAGCGACACGAATATGGCTTCATAGGCACCCGGCGCGAAAGCCACCCCGCGACGCAGCATCCCGTGAAAAAATTTCGGGTAGAGCCCATTGTCAGCGGCAGCAGAAGCCGTGTCAAAGTCATGCGGCGTGTGCGCGGTGAAGAACAGTCCCAGCAACGGCCCCACCCGAGGCACCACCGCCGGAACTCCCGCCGCGGCAAAAGCCTGTATCAAACCTTCTTGAAGTGATTTCACGCTGGATTCAAGGTGCTGGTAGGCATCATCGGTGAGCAACTCCAGCACGGCGAGCCCTGCCGCAGTCGCTAGCGGATTGCCTGAAAGCGTGCCAGCCTGATACACCCCCCCGAGCGGCGCCAGCCCTGACATGATGCTTGTTGAAGCTCCGAAAGCGCCCACCGGCAATCCGCCGCCGATGACCTTGCCGAAACACCAAACATCGGGCTGCACCCCAAACCACCGTGCCGCACCTCCCCGACACAAGCGAAACCCGGTGATCACTTCATCAAAAAGCAGCATCGCACCAACCTCGTCGCAGGCACGCCGCAAACCCTGCAAAAATTCCGGCTCAGGGGCGACCAGACCCATGTTGGCTGCTACGGGCTCAACGCAAACCACAGCTACTGACTCGTCAAGTTCTGGGATGACGTTGTATGGAGCTACAACAGTGTCGGCTACAGCACCAGAGGTGACACCTTCGCTGCCTGCTAGTCCCTGCTGAGCTACTCCTGATCCACCAGCTACCAGCAGAGAGTCGCTGTGACCGTGATAGCAGCCCGCGAATTTCACTATCTTGTCGCGTCCGGTCACGCCGCGTGCTAGACGCACCGCTGACATCGCCGCTTCGGTGCCGCTGCTAGTGAGCCGCACCATCTCGATGCCTTCCACGCGGGCGCGTATTTCTTCGGCGATCAGCACCTCGCCTCGGGTGGGGGCTCCGTAACTGGTGCCTCGCTGAGCCGCCTGCTGAATGGCGTCAATCACGGCAGGGTGAGCGTGCCCGGCGATCTGAGGGCCATAGCTCTGCACATAGTCGATGTAGCGACGTCCGTCGGCGTCATAGACGAACGGCCCCTCGGCTCGGTCCACGAAATAGGGCGTGCCCCCCACCGAACGAAAAGCCCGCACCGGGGAGTTCACCCCGCCGGGAAGGACCTTGGTGGCGCGCTCAAAAAGAGCTTTGCTTGCCGATGCCGACATGTCTGCGTCGCTGCTGTTGCCTTCGGGGTTCACTAGCACTCCAGCCGTGCCGTGAGGACTAACTGCACAGACCGCAGCGCTTTCATTGCGTGGCCGCTTTCATTGCATTGCCTCAGCTAGTCGTCGAGCAAAATAAGTCAGCACCAGATCAGCGCCAGCGCGTCGCACGGCCAGCACATGCTCATGAGCCACTGCGTCCAGATCAAGCCAACCTCGCTCAGCTGCAGCGCACACCATCGAGTACTCACCCGAAACGTGGTAAGCGGCCAACGGAACGTCACAAAGCGGACGCGCCGCGGTGATCACATCCAGAAACGACAACGCTGGTTTCACCATCACCATGTCGGCACCCTCGGCTAAGTCAAGCCGGATTTCCGCCAAAGCTTCGCGTGTGCCAGACACGTCTTGTTGATAGGTGCGCCTGTCGCCACCTGAGGCGATAGTTACGTCTACTGCGTCGCGAAACGGCCCGTAGAGGGCTGTGGCGTATTTGGCTGCATACGCCAAGATCGCTGTCTGGTTGAAACCCGATCCGTCTAAGGCTTCGCGGATCGCTGCGACTTGACCGTCCATCATTCCCGACGGTGCCACAATGTCCGCACCTGCGCAAGCCTGCGCCACAGCGATGCGTGCGTAAACCTCCAAAGTGGCATCGTTGTCAACGTTGCCGTGGCCGTCGATCACACCGCAATGGCCGTGATCGGTGTATTCATCCATGCACAGATCAGCCATCAGCACCATCTCGTCGCCGAGATCATTACGCAGGTCTGCCAGCGCGAGCTGCACGATCCCCTCAGGGTTCCAGGCTTGCGAACCGATTGAGTCCTTTTGTTGAGGCACCCCAAAAAGCATCACAGCACCGATCCCACAAGCATGAAGTTCGGCCACCTCAACTCGCAGCGAGCCAAGCGTGTGTTGAAACTGCCCGGGCATTGACGCAATCGGCTGCGGCTCATCAATCCCTTCACGCACAAAAAGCGGCGCGATCAAATCGTTGGGATGCAGCCGATGCTCTGCCACCATCCGCCTCAGAGCCGAGGTGCGCCGCAACCGCCGCATACGCCGCTGAGGAAAACTCACCCTGCGAGGCTACCCAGCACCACCGCCGCCTAGTTGAGCCGCTCTCAGCGAAGCCTTGACTCCGGTTGCGGTTTCGGGTTTGCTGCGGGCGTGTGCTTGTAATGCCGCGATCAATCCTTTGACAGTGTGCTGTGCGGCTTCAACCGTCACCGCAAGACCCAACTCTGTGGCGGTTGCTGAGGTGGCTGGCCCGATTGAAGCAACCAAAGGCGGAACCGCGTCCACGCCCACCTCAGCAACAAGGCGACTAACCGTGGAAGACGACGTGAACACCACCGCATCGCAAGCTTGCACCGCTTGACGCTGCGCTGCGTTGAGGCTCACCGCTACGTTCTGATAAGCGGCCACGTCAAGCACTTCCCATCCAGCTTTGCGCAGCTGATTGGGTAGCAGCGTTCGCGCCACCGCAGCGCGTGCCAACACTACTAAACCCCTGTGACCGTGTTGCGGGGCTGGGAACTCTGCTATCAACCCTTCAGCTATGGATCGTTCAGGCACCAAATCCACTGTGATCCCGAGTCCTTGTGCTCGGTTCGCTGTTTCAGGCCCAATCGCAGCCACACGGACCCCTGCCGCTAATGCAGCGTATGCCGCGGCTCGCTCAGCGCCGTTGGGGCTAGTCACTACCAGCCAGTCGCCTTGCCCGAGTCGGGCTATCGCTTCGCGCAAGGCTGTTCCGCCGTCGTCAGGATCAGCAATTGCAATCACTGGTGCCGCCACGACCTCCGCTCCGAGGGCTTCAAGGCCCTCTACCAAGCTTTGAGCCTGTTTCACTGGTCGACAAACCGCTATCCGCAAACCTTCTAGCGATCTGGATTCTTTGTGGTCGGAGTGGTCGGAGTGGTTGGGGCGGTCAGTCATTCATCTTCCAGCGGTGTCTGGGTGTCGCAGTCATCTAGCGCTCGCTGGGCGGAATCATGCCGCTGCAACCACGAATCATGCCTTTGCGAGTGCGTTGTGGCTTCTGGCTATCGCAGTCATCTTCCAGCAATGCCCGCCCACCGCGGTCATCTAGCAGGCGGCGTGCTGTTTGATGCCCCAATGTGTCGGGTTGCGTGCCGCGCAGCGTCTCGCGTAGCAGGACGCTCCCGTCAAGTGCCGCCAGGAAGGCGGTCAGCTCCAAGCTTCCGTTGGCAACGGTGGCGTGAGCCCCAGCCGGCAGGTCGCAGCCGCCTCCCAGTTCCGCGAGGAAGGCTCGTTCTGCGTCTACGGCAAGCCGACTGGGTTGATGCTGCACAGCTTGCAGCAGCTCCAGTAGCTGATGGTCATCGGTCTGGCACTCCACTGCGATGGCACCCTGCCCAACCTGCGGCACAAAAACATCAGCTGCCAGCACATCAAGATCATCACGCTGGATATCCAAACGCTGCAACGCCACTGCGGCCATAAAGATGGCATCAAAGTCGGCGGCTTTGGCCAAGCGGGTAGCGATATTGCCACGCAATTCCCTAAAACGTAGATCCGGTCGCATCCAAGCCAGCTGCGCTTTGCGTCTCACCGATCCAGTGGCCACCGTGGCACCCTGAGGTAACTCTCTAAGCTTGCAACCCACCAGCGCGTCCTCAGGGGCACCGCGCTTAAGGATCGCCGCTAGCACTAGACCCTCAGGAGTGACCGAAGGCAGATCTTTGGCTGAATGCACCGCCAGATCAGCTCGACGGTTCAGCACGGCATCTTGAACTTCCTTCACGAACACGCCTTTGCCGCCCATTGCGTGAATCGCTGTTTCGGCTTGCCGGTCACCGCTGGTTGACACGATCAGCGGCTCGGATGCCGTTGCGGTTGCTTCTGTGAGCAGTCCGGCCACGATGCTGGCTTGGCAAAGCGCCAGCGGACTGTCGCGAGTGGCGACCTTCAGCACCGACGGACTCATTGCAGCGCCATCGCCATCAAAGCGCTAGACGGAGCCATTCGCCGCCAGCGCTCTTCAGTTCTCACTATGTGGCTAGAGATCAAAAAGGTCGCGCAGCGCCTCGGCGAGCCGGTCACCGCGGGCATGGCCAGCAGCGGCTTTCAATCTGACCGTCGGCTCATGCAGCATCTTGTTGACCACCCCATGAACAAGTGATTCCACCGCCTCACGCTGCTGCGGAGAAAGATCCCCTAGACGAGTTGTGTGACGCTGCAACTCTTTGCTGCTGACTTCTTCTGCGCGTGCTCGCAACGCTGCGATTAGCGGCACCACTTCGCGAGCCGAAACCTCAAGCTGATACTGCTGCACCGCTTCGTCAATAATCGCCTGAGCCGAATCAATCTCCTGCTCTCGACCGGCACGCTGCTGTGCAACAAAGCTGGTCAGATCATCCATGTTGAGCAGAGTCACTCCATTGATCTCGTTCACGGAATTGTCAACATCTCGGGGCACAGCCAGATCTAGGATCAACAGTTCACTGGCATCACGCTGGGACATGACCTGTGAGACGTGACCGTGTTCAAGCACCATCTCAGTGGCACCTGTGGTTGTGATCAACAGATCGGCCGTGGTCAGCGCTTCGTCAAGATCAGCCATAGTCAAAGCCCGGCCTCCGCACAGCTTTGCTGCAGCTTCAGTTCGCGGCGCAGTTCGGCTGATGATCGCAATATCGGCTGCGGCGCTGTTGGCGAGCGACTTGAGGGTGCCCGAAGCGACTTCTCCAGCGCCTAGCACCAGTATTCGTTGCCCGGTCAATCCTCCCAGACGCTTAGCTGCCAATGCCACTGCAGCATGCGACAGTGAGGCAACACCACGAGAAATGCCGGTGCTGCTGCGGACTTTTTTGCCTGATTGCACTGCCAGGCGAAACAGCGGCTCCAGAACAGCACCGACAGTGCCTTCGTTGCGGGCAGTCTGCCAGGAGTCGCGTATCTGCCCGAGAATCTCATGCTCGCCAGTCACCGCCGAATCAAGGCCCGCAGCCACTTTGAACAGATGCCGCACCGCTTCGCTGTCGTGATATGCGTAAAGCTCGTCGCCAACCTTTTCAGGCGGCAAACCCGAATGGCGTGACAGCATCTCACGGATCTCTCCGTAGCCGCCATGAAAACGCTCTGCGTAGGCGTAAACCTCAACGCGGTTGCAGGTTGATACAACAACCGACTCGCTGAGATGCTCGGCAGCAGAAAGCTCATGCAGAGCCTTCGGCAAATCCTCAGGCGCGACCGTCATCCGCTCAAGCAGGTCAAGCGACGCGGAACGGTGACTACAGCCCACCACCACAAGCGACATCAGCGTGAATGCTATCGCCGTTGATCGCGAGCAAACCCAAGCGAGACCGTGATGTCACCGACGATGTCAGCGAGCCAGCAGAAAGAGTTGCAAAAATCCTGCAGCAAGAATGACGGCGAGCAGCACACCAATGGCGATAGTGGTCCCAGGTCTCATGAGTTTGCTCCTATTCGTTTTGCGTCTTGTGCGTCTTTGTGTTGAGCAGCGTTGTGGGGCAAGGTTTGTTGTAGCGCGACTGCCTACTGCGATTCTGGGTTGTCGTCGCCGCGCGGCTTTAGCCTCACCGGGGTTGGCTGGCGAGCGCTGCTGCCGGTCGCGGCGCAGAGACGCAACTCGACACCTTCATGCAGACCAAGCTCGTCGGCGGCAGAGCGTTGCGGCAATGCCAGTGACAACAACCCGCTTGAGTCGGTGATAAGTCCGACCCGACCGGGTGCCACATCGGCATATGCCCGAACAGTTTGTGCTGTGTGAAGCTCTTCACCGATAAGTACCCGCAACGCGGAATCAGTTTCGTTAGCAGCGATTTCGGCGGTGTCGCTCATCGCAATGTTGAGCTGGCAGTTCCCGAAATGATCCACCCAGAGCACCTCAGCCACGAGATCATCACCTTCACGTCGGCTCACTGGCATCATGGCGGGAGTCAAAGTGGCGGGATCAATTTGTGGACCTAGCGCTTCTAGCGGAACTCCGCAGCAAAGATGAGCGGCTGCTGGCGCAAACACGTCGCGCCCGTCAAAAGTTGCTCCCAGTTCTGCTTGTGGATCAAGGCGGTATTCGTTGGCTGTCAGTTCTACTGCGCGGCCAGCCCCACCCACCAAAGCCACTGCCGGTGCCAGCAGCCCGTTGTCAGGCCCAACCAGCACCGAAACACCTCCACCGACCTCAACAGCCACAGCACGGCGCTTGGTGCCCACACCTGGGTCAACCACTGCAAGCACAACGCCTGACAGTAGATACTGAGCGGCTCTTGCTAGTGCTAGTCCTCCGGCTCGAACGTTGTGGCGGGTGATGCCGTGGGTCACATCTATCACTCGCACCGTTGGTGCAATGGCGGCAATCACTGAATGGACCACACCCACGAATTCGTCATCGTGGCCGTAGTCAGACAAAAAAGACATCGTGTCGTAGCCGTCTGTCTGTCGGTTGGGGGACAGAGTGTTCACCGGCCCAGTTCGCGGCTGCGTCGACTGGCGGTGTCGACCACCCGCTCTATCAGGCTCATGAAGTCGACCTCATCAAGCACAGCCAAACCGGCTGCGGTGGTGCCACCAGGTGTGGTCACGTTGTCACGCAACTGGACCGGATCTTCACCAGTTGATGCCAGCAGTGTGGCGGCACCGAGCAGGGTTTGACGCACCAGAGTGTCGCTCACCTGCGGGTCTAAGCCGCCGACGACACCGGCATTGCGTAACGCTTCTGCCAACTCAAAAACGTAGGCCGGGCCGCTGCCGGACAATCCTGTCACCGTGTCAAGGTCAGCTTCGTCAACTTCCACTACCGTGCCGACCGCTTCCAGAATGCTGCGAGCCCATTGCAAGTCATCATGTCCTGCGGAGCTGCCCGAGGCGATGGCTGCCGCACCCAAACCAACTAGAGCGGGCGTGTTGGGCATAGCCCGCACTACTGGCGTGCTGTCCGCCAGAGCCGCCTCAATGGTGTTGCAGCGAACTCCCGCAGCGATCGAAAGCACTCGCGGCACGCCTGCGTCAGCAAGCATTGGAAGCATCTCAGTCGCCACATGAGGTTTCACTGCGATCACTGCGTCGCTGTTGATGATCTTGAGCGAAACCGACACGCCAGCGACACGCTGTTTGACGGTTTGCTGTCGTATAGGTTCGGGTTCAACCACATGCAGTTCGTTAGCTTCGGCCCAGCCCGAAGACACCAAACCCTCTAGCAGGGCGACACCCATTTTGCCGCCGCCGATTATTTGCAACCGAGCCATGGGGTTCATGCTAAAGCGACATCGTGAAGCCCGACTTCAGTTGTTGATGTTGCCATGTCGGGCAGTGATCTGCATATCGCGTTGCACTACGCCTGCCACCGCAGCAATCACGATCACCCCGCCGATCACTTGAGCGGTTCTGATGGGTTCATCCAAAAAGATCGCAGCCAAAACCATGGTCAGCGGAGGAGCCCCCAAAAGAGCCATCGACGAGACCGTTATTCGCACATGCTTGTGAGCCCAGTTCATCAGCAGATGACCAGATCCTGGAACCGCCACCAGGGCAGCCACCCACAACCAGGCCTCTAAGTCAGGGAAGGTCATCCCGCCGCCGGTTAGCAGCGCTGGTGGCGTGACCACAACCAGGGCGATTCCCCAGGCAACGGCTTGAAACTCGAAAGCCCCGATTTGCCGTCGAGCTTCTTTAGCGAAAGCCATTTGTGCCGAGAAGAACAGCATCGCTACCACCGCCAGAGCGTCACCACGCAGGCTCCATGTGGGAACCGCAGCCGACCCAAAAAGCACTAGCGCAGTTCCGCTGAGAGCGGCGGTCACCAACGCCAGAAGTTTCGGCGAGATAGGTTCACCGAAACGGCGCATCGCGGGCCAGATCAACACCACCGGCACCAGCGACACGATCATTGCCACATTGGTCACGGTCGTGGATTTGATGGCTTCATAGAACGCCACATACCAGCACCCGAGCATCACCGCGGACGGCAGGCAAGCCCGAAGCTGAGGCCATGTGACTCTGCGTTTGCGGGCTGCGACTACTGCCGTGTAGATCAGTGTGCTAAGCACCAACCGCCAAAACGCAAGCTGGGCCGCCTCCAGTTCTGGTGGCCGAGCCAGAATGTTGCCTCCAGCCCAACACACCACCGCCACCCCGACAGCCACCAACCCCGCAGCGTTCCAGTCGCTATTGATAATCGACCTTCCAGCCGATCGTCCAGCCTGCCGCGATGGCCCTGAGTGCCGCATCGGAGTCATTGCAACGAGCTATAGAAGCTTTCGCTCATGTAGACGTCGCAGTCGGCCCATTCACCAGCAAAGCTGTCAGCCCAAAGTCGCATCTCAACCGGATCACTCACCGCAGCCGACTGTATCGCTTTGCTGGATACCAAGAAGGTGCTGGCACGAATAGGACAGGTGCTTGATACTTGTCCTAAACTGTCTCCACGAAAAGCTTGAGTGGTTGGCTCCGCCGACCTCTGAAAGCCCATCGACCCATGAATAGAAGAGGGAATCGATGACCGATGCCATGCCTGAAGCACCCGAGATGACGGGCCAATCGCATCCGGCATCTTGGCCTGCTGTTGCTGCCGAATGCCAGGCGGTGCGTGAGCGGGTGGCGCTGTTTGATCAGTCGGCATTCGCCAAGTTCATCGTGGAGGGGCCGGATTCTCTGGCACTTCTCGACGAGTTGAGCACCGCTCGGATTGATGTCCCATTGGGCAAGGTCGTCTACACGCCATGGTGCAACGATCGTGGCGGTATCGAAACCGATGTCACAGTGACTCGCGTTAGTTTGGACCAGTTCTTAGTGGTGGACACCCCCGAATCACACGAGCATGACCTAGACGGCCTCAAGCAAGCTGGCCACAACCTGGATGTGACGCTCTCTGACATCACCGACCATTGGGCTTGTATTGGGTTGAGCGGCCCCAAGTCGCGGTTTGTGCTGGCTTCGCTCACCGAGGCTGCGCTGTCGAATACGAGTTTCCCGTTCAGCACTTCTCAGCGTATTGATGTGGCGGGTTTTGATGTGCTGGCTTTGCGTGAAAGTCGTGTGGGCGAACTCGGCTGGGAGCTGTATCTGCCTAACGAGCACGCCGAGGAACTTCGCGAAGCGCTTGAGGCTGCCGGGAAGGCGCACGGTCTAGTCTTGGCCGGGGATCAGGCCATGGAGGTGCTGAGGCTGGAGTCCGGCTACGTCCGGTGGGGAGTTGATGTCACTGCTGATGACACACCGCTAGAAGCTGGTCTTGAGTCCGCAGTTAGCTGGGACAAGCCGAACCCTTGGCATGGCCGAGCTGCGTTAGAGCATCAAAGTGGCAAACCCCGTAACAAGGCTTTAGCTCGGATTCGTCTGGATCAACCCAAAACGTTATGCCATCGTGATGATCAGATCCTGTGTGATGGCGAGCCGGTGGGTTCTGTCACTTCTGCAACTTGGAGCTATGTGGAGGATCGTTGTCTAGCGATGGGCTACCTGCAGCGTCGCGGTTCAGTAGGCGTGAATCAAGATTGGCTCAGCACCGGCAAGTTTGAGGTTGTTGTTAGTGGCGAGCAGGACAGCGCTCGGATCCCGATAACTGTGTCGTTGCGCAGCTTCTACGATCCTGGCGACCGGCGGGTACACCTGGCTGACGGACCGTGACACAAGCTCAAACGCAACACACGCTCAAAGCAGGCTTCATCGTCGACGGCCACTGCAACGAGGAGGCACGGTGAGAGTTCGTGTTGATCAACAAGCTTGTCAGGGGCATAACCGCTGCTACATGCTGGCACCAGAACTGTTTGACGTGGACGACGAAGGCACAGCTTCTGAGATCGGAGATGGTGAAGTGCCCGAAGGCTTAGAGGAGAAAGCCCGCTTGGCGTATGACAACTGCCCCGAGTATGCAGTTGAACTCATTGAAAGCTAATTGTTCGCGGCAGTGCTACGCACCGAGCGCAAAGCACCGGTGAACAGCTCTGGCAACCAGCACTGGAGGAAACTCAGCGTGTCGTCGAAATCCATAAGAAATGTTGCTCTAGTCGGGCACAACGGCAACGGCAAAACCACTCTGGCCGAGGCGATGCTCTACCGGGCTGGGGTGCTCAGCCGGATGGGCAGCACCGCAACGGGCACAGCCCACTGCGATTTTGACCCTGAGGAGAAGGCCCGTAATCAGAGCTTGGGCGTGTCCCTAGCATCGTTTGACTGGCGTGATCATCGCTTCAACATCATCGACACGCCCGGCTCCACCGACTTCGTGGCCGACGCTGTCAACGGCATGCACGCAGCCGAGCTCGCAGTGTTCGTGGTGGACGCAGTGTCGGGAGTGCAGGCACAAGATCAGGTGATGTGGCGACACGCCAGTCGCCTGCAACTGCCTTCGGTGGTGTTCGTCAACGGCCTTGACCGTGAACGATCCTCTTTTGACCGCACCCTTGCGGATTTGCAGACTCATTTTGGTTCTTCAGCAGGGCCGGTGGCGTTGCCGCTAGGCGCTGAAGCTGAGTTCCACGGTGTTGCCGATCTGTTGAGTGACGGAGCTTTTGATTACAGCAGCGGCCAGTCCGCAGCCGCGTCAATCCCCGACGATGTGGCTTCAGCTGCTACCGAAGGCCACACGCAACTCGTGGAAGGAGTGGTGGAAGCTGATGACGAGCTATTGGAGCAGTATTTAGAGGGGGTTGAGCCGACCCTAGAGCAGCTTCAAGACCTGCTGGGAGCTGCGATCACGCGCCGCAGCGTTTTCCCGGTGTTGTGCGGATCTGCCACCAAACCCATCGGGGTTGATCATCTGCTTGATTTCATAAGTCATTACGGCCCGGCACCAGATGCTGTCGGCGGGGTTGAGGTGATGCAGGGCAGCGACTCATCAGAACTTGCGGTGGATGCTTCTGGAGTTCCGGTAGCGGTGGTTTTCAAGACTCGTATTGACGATTTTCTCGGACAGATTTCGTTCATCAAAGTGGTGTCGGGCACGATCCGCTCTAATGACACGCTCGTCAACGGACGCACCGGTGACAAAGAACGAATCCACAACCTGATGTCGTTCACGGGCCCCGACCATCAAAGCCTTGATCATGTGGTAGCCGGTGACGTCGCCGCTGCGACCAAGCTCGGCGATGTGCGTACTAGCGACACGTTGTCGTCCGATGGCGCTATATCGGTGCCGATCACTCCGACACCAGTGCCGGTGTATGGAGTGGCAGTGCATGCTTCAGCACCAGCTCAAGAGGACAAGCTGGCTGCAGCTCTGCGTCGTTTCGCTACTGAGGATCCCAGTTTGGTGGTTCGCCAAGATCCCACCACTCGTCAGACGGTGCTGTCGGGTGCCGGTGAAGCGCACATACGGGTGGTGCGGTCACGACTAGAGCGCATGGGTATCGAATTCGAAGTTGAGGACATGCGTGTGGCTTATCTTGAGACGCTGGCCCGACCCGCAGACGTGGAGGCCAAACACAAGAAGCAAAGCGGTGGACACGGACAGTTTGCTGTGGCCATGGTGCGTTTTGAGCCGCTGCCGCGCGGGGCTGGATACCAGTTCGATACTGAAGTCACCGGTGGTGCGATTCCTCGTAACTTGATCCCTGCGGTGGGGGCAGGCATTGAGGAAGCCATGTCACACGGCGGGAAGTACGGGTTCCCGATGGTGGATCTGCGGGCGGTTTGCTACGACGGCAAGCATCATGCGGTTGACTCTTCGGAGATGAGCTTCAAGATCGCTGGGTCTGTGGCGCTCAAACAGGCTGTAGAGCAGGTGGGTTGTGCGGTGCTCGAACCGATCAGCGAGATCAGTGTTGAGGTGCCCGATAACTATCAGGGTGATGTGCTAGGCGATCTGAACTCGCGTCGAGGACAGGTGTTCGGCACCGAGCCGGGTTCGGCTGCTGGAACTAGCGTGATCCGTGCCCATGTGCCGACCTCAGAGATCCTCAGCTATGTGATCGATCTGCGCTCAATGACCGGCGGAACGGGCACGTTCAGCGCACAACATCACGACTATCAGCCGTTGCCTCACGCAATGATGTCAAAAGTGGTAGCCGCCAGCGAGTAGCTCTTCTAGTTTTGATCAGGCCAATTTGATCAGGCCATGTGACAGCGCGCTCGGAGGGACTCGAACCCCCAACCTTCTGATCCGTAGTCAGACGCTCTATCCAAATTGAGCTACGAGCGCTGGGTCAACTGCCATCATACGCCGCTAGGCAGCAACTGGCTAGTTGCCGCGCTCTGTTGACGCTACGACGTAGATGAAGCTCAAGGGACTGGTTGTGACAGTGGAGCGGCTGCGAGAGATGTCATAGGGGCTCTTTAGTGTTGTCCTCATGACAAAAGAAGTTGAGAAACAGCAAGTGCAGCGGCTCCGAGGGGGTTGGCTCCGAGGGCAGGCACAGAAACCATCAACGGAGGTGCTGGAATGTGCAAGCACCAGGTAGGAGACATCGTCAAGTTGATCGCTAGCGCTCCGTGGCGTGAGGCAGTGACATACCGGGATTCGTGGCCTCACGAGTGCGTCGTCGTCAAATCCGACGGCCAAGAGGCACTGCTAGCAGCGTTTTGTGCTCGCATCGCGGTGGGTGAAGGAGTGGAGTGCCGTTTCTTCGAGCCGCTAACCACCCCCTAGCCGATCCCTGCTCTCGACTCATCTGGATCGATGATGAGATGAGCGTTATCCGGCGCAGATATGTCGGCAAACTCGCCCAGTTCACCCCAGCGGTGTGGCAGGAGAACTTGCGGTGAGGGGCTATGGGATGGACTCTGCCTGCAATTGATGGCGCTTGTCTGTGAGTAGCCGCTGCCGCAACTCCGCCATGGTGAGGTGTCCGCCTTTGATGCGGTTGCAGGATGAACACAGCAGTTGCAGGTTCTCGTCGGCATCAATGCCACCCTTAGCGCGCGGAGTTATGTGGTCAAGGTCAAAGTCGTCGTAGTACTTGTTGCGACAACAACCCGGGCAGGGGCGACGCTCCCCTTCTCCCAGTTCAGCCCAGCGAATCTCTCGGATGCGAGGAGATCGCGTCGGGCGATCGGGATCAGTGCGTAGCGGCAGACTCGGTGGCAAATGCAGCGACGGCAAACCCCCGCGGAAACCCTCCAAATCGACATTGTGAACGGCGGCATCGGACTCTTCCTGCAGCCGCTTCTGGGTGATCCCGATAGCTACTTCGTCAATGTCGATACCAGCCCACTGGCGACCCAACCGTTCAGCGGCGACCATAGTGGTAGCGCATCCGCAGAACGGGTCAAGCACTAGATCATCGGGGTTGGAAGACGCAGCAATGAAATGTTCGTATAGAGCGAGCGGCTTCTGGGTAGGCCAACCGGTGCGCTCCGAACCCGCCACCACAGGAATATGCGTAATTATGTCGCTAGCAGGGTTTCCCGGCTTGGTGGACAGATAGCTCTTGTGGCTCGGCACGCCGTTGCGACTCCAATAAATCAACCCAGCAGCGTCAAGGGCTTCGCACTTAGCCAGCGCATCAAGTTGCTCGTAGTTCTCAGGAAGCCGTGCCGCCGCGGCGGCGGGAAACTTGTCACGCTGTGGTGGAGCCCATGCTCTGTTTTTTGGTGGAAGGGCTCCTTTGAATGGAAGATATGCAGATGCGCCACCCGCCTTGCCACCTGACAAGTTGTCAACACGCCACGGCCCTAGGCCGTCGTTGTCGTCATGGCGGTAGTGCTTACGGACATAATCAGGATCGTGAGGCCGATACTGCTGATTCCAGACAAAGTCTCGGGGCGATTTTGTGTAGTAGAAAATTCTGTCGCTGTCACGGGCATAGCGCCGAGTTCCCAGCGACTTGGTGCTGGTGCGCTTCCACACGATCTCGTTGCGAAAACAGTTCGTTCCGAAGATGCAGTCACAAAGTTGCTTGAGATAATGCGACGCATGGGGGTCACAGTGCAGATAGAGGCTGCCGGTCGGCTTGAGCACTCGCCAGATTTCAACAAGGCGCAGCGTCATGAACACCAGATATGCCTGCATGGAGTCGCCCGCTGACAGGCTTGCTCCGATCACGGTGTGATACAAGGCCGGGTCAGCAGCACCCTGTAACTCGGTCCATTCGGCTTTCATGCCGTCCATCGTCCAGGTGTCGTCGAACTGAGCGCCAGCGGCACCAGAACCAAGCGGAGCGTTGTAAAGACGTTGAGAGTTGAAGGGTGGGTCAAGGCACACGAGATCAACGCATTCCGAGTTGATGCCGCGCAGCACCGACAGGTTGTCGCCGATCCACAAAGTCCGGTTGAAGAAGTTCGGTTCAGCCACGACACGCGCTCCAGCAGCCACTGATGAACATGCACGAAGATTAGTTGGCTCTCCCGACACACCGAAGCCACTGGAAGTCACCGGTGAGCACCGTGCCCGCCTCGTCACGCCACGCGGCGAGGGCGCGACACCACTGGGCAGGCGAAACTTGTGTCAAGGGCCTAGGGCGGTTATAGGCAACACCGTGACGCCGTCGTCTCGCTCGTAGCCATACCCAGTGGCAGTCACCACGATCTTCTTTACCGGGGCATCACGTTCACTGGAATCAATCGTGGCACATGCCTTAAGCAGAGACTGTGCGGCCTCGTCCACTCTCGTCGGGTTCAATTTGACTTCAACGGCCAGCCAGGTGCCATTGCGTTGCTCAACGATTGCGTCGATCTCGTCGCCGTAGCTGGTACGAAAGTGATAGACATTTGCCTTGCAGGCATCTGCATAGACACGCAGGTCGCGTACCACCAGCGACTCAAAGAGCAGTCCCAGTGTCTCAAAATCGTCCAGCAATCGCCCTGGTGTGGCCCCGATTACCGCAGCAGCCAGCGAAGGATCAACGAAGTTGCGTTTCGGGGACTGTTGCAAGGTTGCACGCGAACGAAGGCGAGTCGACCAGGCTGGCAGATCCTCCACCAGAAAGACCCGCCCCAAGGCATCTAAATAGCTAGCAGTTGCGGTCCAACTCAACGGCGGTTCACCTGCAACATCGCGAGCCAGGGTGCTGAGCGAGGCCGTCGAAGATGTGTTCCTAGCAATCGAAGTCAGTAAGCGATTGATTTTCAAAGGGTTGTGACGGATGCCAGAAGCAGTCGGAAGGTCAATTCGGGCCATCTCGTCGAGGTAGCTCTCTAGCAGTTCGCTGGCGGCGGGCGCAGAGAGCCCCAAGCTACGCGGCCAGCCGCCACGACAAACCATCTCAACAATCTCGGGAATCGCTACCTGCGGTTCGGCTGCATCGCAGGCCTCTCCGGCAAGCATGGCAGCCAGTGATACTTCGGCGGTGGATTCACCGCTTTCAGCGAGCGACATCGTGCGTAAGCGCACCCGACGGACTCGACCTGCGCCCGAGTGGCGGGTGATGTCGTCGCTGGGATGAGACGAACCCGTGAGGATGAAGCAGCCGGTGTTGCGAGTTTCGTCTACTACGTGGCGGGCCGCCTCCCAGATTGATGGAACCAACTGCCATTCGTCGATGAGGCGCGGTCTCGCACCTTCAAGGATGTGACGAGAGACGGCTTCGGCCCCTGCACGGACGGACGCAGAGTCGGCTAGTAGAACCTGACTATGGGCATGATGACGACCCGTCCAAGTCTTGCCGCACCCTTTGACACCCTCAATAAGCACGATGGGGGCGGCTTCGAGCGCGGCAGATACCGCAGCATCCCCTACTCGGGGCATGTAGCCAATGGGAGACAGCGAACCAGCCTCAACAACCATTAGTTCAGTCTAGCAATACTAGAACTTTCAGGCAAGCTATGTTAGAACTTTTAGGCTGAAAATGTTAGAACTTTTAGGGCAAGAGGGTTATAACTTTCAGACAGGGACCGGCCTTGTTGCTTCTTGGCTAACGGACGCCGAAGGATTGTTGGGGGACTCCGCGCATTAGAGAGAAATGAGCCTGCACGCCTCGCCAGTCATCGTCGAAGGAGTCTCTGACCAGAGTGAAAGAGCAGCGTCCGGGCCGGTCGAAAGGCTCACCGTCGGCGGCGTAGCCGGTGGAGGTCCAAGTCACCATCACAGACGCCATGAGCCGGTCGGGAGAGATCCGGCAACGCATCTTGTCGGTGACCATCACGAAGTCGGTCATGGTGTGCCAGACATTGCGCCACTGACTGTTGACGAACTGCTCAATCCCCTCCACCACATCGGTCCAAGTGCTGAAGCTGTTGACATTGGGATCCATCATGGCCGCCGCTTCGTCGTAACGAAGGTTGGCGACATGCCCCGAGAACCGGTCTACCCACTCCTTGAGCGAACGCTGGTCGGCGACAGCCAAATCCGCTGCGGAAGTTGCGTTCGCGGAAGTCGCGTTCATAGTGCTGGAGTTGCGTTCATGATGGCCTCACCCTTGCCGATGCGACTCAGAGCCTACGGGATAGACGTATTGCGTCGCCCTGCAAGTGCCTTCAAGCGGCACTGGACGCAACCAAGACGGCGCAAACAAAACAAAGAAGACAAAGAAGAAAGGCCTGGATGATCCCCTCGTGGTATGCGACGAGTGGGAAGCGGTCCCGTCCGCACAGCTATCCCACTTACCGGGAATCGAAGACTTCGACCATCCCGCAATTGATACTCTGCACTTCGAACTGGACTACCCCAGCGGTGAGCCCCTACCTGAGGGCAGATGGGTAGTAATCAACATAGGCGGCTATCGAGCCTCTTTCGCTGCGCTGTCGCCTAGTGGCACGTATTCAAGGACCGTTGCTTTCGAGCGCCAAGACGGCAACAACGAGTGGTTCAGGTCTGGTGAAGCTTGGGAGCAACCCTGCGGCCCGCGCGTGCCTTTGATGCCCGGCCTCGGCCGAGTCGAAGTGAATCTTGATCCCGAGTCACTACCAACGCCTGATAGCACTTCAATCACCTTGCTAGTAACCGAGGAGGGCTGTGCTAGCGGCCGCGAGATGGGTGATGATCTCCGAGGCCCTCAAGTTTCAGAAACTGAAGATGCCGTGCTGGTGGCCTTCGCCGTGATCTACAAACCAGGCATCGCCACATGCCCTGACAACCCGGCAGCGTCGGTCACGATTGATTTGGCTGAACCACTGGGTGATCGCACCATCTACGACGGGCTCTTCTGGCGCCCAAGCCGCGTCAGACAAGCCCAACCAAACTGGTGAGCTGACCCGATCCACTCAGCAACGATATGGACACCGTTTAGTAGCCCAGCACTGCGCCACCGTCGACACGCACGACCGAGCCCGTCACGAACCCGGCGCGAGAGCTGCACAGAAACGCAACCACATCGGCTAACTCTTCGGCTTGACCAAAGCGACCCATAGGCGTTGCGTCCAGATGGCGTTGCTGCACTGCCTCAACAGGCACGCCTTCAGCTTCGGCGATGGCTTTTTGGGCGCGCAGCAAAGCTGGCGTGTTGAACTGACCCGGCACCACCACATTGACCAGCACCTCAGGTGCTAACTCCACGGCCAGCGAACGGGCTGCTGCTGCCACCCCGCTGCGAAACACTCCTGAAAGAGCCAGCTCAGGTGATGTTTCCAACACTGATCTAGCGGTGATGTAGACCAGACGTCCGTCACCGCTGGCTCGCAGATGCGGCGTTGCAGCCCGTGACGCTTCAAGCGCTGGTTTGAGCATCCGCTGATACGCCGCGGTTTCGTCGTCGGCTGATACTTCAGTCATGCCACCGGGTGCGCCGCCAGGAGTGTTGACAATGCAGATGTCGAGACCCCCGAGACGTTCAGCGGCTTCATTCACCATTCGGATGGTTTCTCCTTGTGTGGTCATATCACCGACCACGGCGATCGCTTCAGATAGCGAAGCGGCGATCTCGGCGGCGCGGTCTGCTTTGCGACCCGATACCGCCACTCGTGCGCCTTCAGCAGCCAGCACTTGCGCTACAGCCAAGCCCAGCCCAGAGGTTGAACCGAACACCAACGCTCGGCGACCTGTCAATTCCAAGTCCATGACCTCAAGCTAGCTGTTACCCGCAAAGCCACCGAACGCCACGCTGGGCTAACCAAACTCACAAAACGCAGCGCTGTTGTAGTGTCAGCGCAGTCCTGTATACAAATTACCTTAGATTCTTCGATCCAAATAGGAGCAGTCGTGATGCACACAACAAATGTCGAAACCCTCACTCTCGCTGGCGCGAAACTCGCCGCGGACGCAGCGCTTGATGCCGCAGCAGCCGAAGGACTGGGTGTCTGCGTGGCCGTAGTCAACGCCACCGGCAACCTGGTTCTGGTTCACCGCATGGACAACGTGGTGGAAATAGCCTTGGACAACTCCATTGCCAAAGCCCAGGCCGCGCTGATGTTCAAGCGTGACACCGGTGCGTTGTCGGATTATTTCCAGACCGACAAATCACTGGGGCCGCCCATGACGGCACGCCATCACATACTGGCAGTGGAAGGCGGCGAGCCGCTGATCACATCAAAGGGTGTCATCGTTGGAGGCCTCGGCATATCAGGCGCCAAACACGCCGAAGACGTGGTGTGTTCACAGGCCGCCGCCGCAGCCTTCAAATCCGCCACCTGAAACACTTCATCACAAACCCTTAATCAGGCAAGCAGGGAGACACCTTGCTTCGGTGGCTGGCGAAGCGCATAGTCGCAGCGGCGCTTGTGGTGTTCATCGTCACCTCGCTGGTGTTCGTGGTGACCCACGTCTTCACCGACCCGGCCACCGTGTCGCTGCCCTTGGAAGCCAGTGAAGAGCAACGTGATCAGCGTCGTGCTGCGCTCGGCCTTGACCGACCGATAGGGGTTCAGTATTGGGATTTTGTGTCGGGCATGGTGGTTGGCGACTTCGGAGAGTCGTTCTGGCAGAGCCAGCCTGCGTCCGAGCTGGTGTTTGAACGTGTGCCAGCAACTCTGAGACTTGTGGCCGGTGCCGCTGTGGTGACAGTGCTTTTAGCTGCGCCTCTAGGAATGCTGGCAGCCTGGTTCCAGCGCCGCTTCGCTGATCATGCGGTGATGGGGTTTTCGATGGCTGCAATCAGTGCGCCGCCGTTTTGGATCGGCTATCTGCTGATCATCATTTTTGCGGTGCAGCTCGGCTGGGTGCCAACTTTCGGCTCAGACGGATGGCGGTCGCTGATCTTGCCCTCGTTCGCGGTGGGGCTCGCCAGCGCTGGCAGGCTCACCCAAATGACCCGACGCGGCATCGTAGAAGAGCTACGCAAGCCCTACTCGGTGACAGCCATGTCGCGAGGCTTCTCACGGTCATACACGATTGTTCATCACACGTTTCGCAATATCGCTTCAGGCTTCGTGACCATGACCGGCTGGGAACTAACCCGAATGTTCACCGGCTACACGGTTGTGATCGAAGTGGTGTTCGCTTGGCCTGGAGTAGGGCGTTTAGCAGTACACGCCATCGAGAACCGTGACCTGATTCTGGTGCAGGCTGCGGTGGTGGTGCTAGCCACGATGGTGGTAGTCACCAACCTGCTAGTGGACATAGCCCGCCGCATGATCGACCCTCGTGTGGAGCTGCTGTGACCGCCACTCACGACTCCGCCGAACCTGCGCCTGTGGTAGGGCACCCACCAGATATGCCAGAGACTGCTGACATATCCAACGATTCTGAGACGGCTGAAGGGAAGGTAAGTGCTCTGGCTGACCTGCGGTCACATCTACGCAGGTCACCAGCAGGCATCGCCGGGATCACGATCTGTTCGCTGTTCGCGGCAGCGGCCATTATCGGCCCTTGGCTGCCGTTCTTGCCGGATCCTTCCCAGCAGAGCCTGCCCGACAAGCTGACCCCACCGGTGGGCTGGGGTGGCACTTGGGCACACCCGCTCGGCACCGATCAACTCGGACGTGACATCGCAGCCCGACTGGTCGACGGTGCCCGAATCTCGCTTCTGGTGAGCGTCGCCGCGGTGATAATCGCAGCAATCCTCGGCACAGCCCTCGGTCTTGTTGCTGGCTACATCGGCGGACGGCTAGACACGTTGATCATTTCGGCTGCCGATGTGCAAATGGCTTTCCCTGGGGTTCTGGCGGGTTTGATCCTTGTGGCTGCATTCGGGCCCAGCGTCTGGCTGGTGATAATCGTGATCGCTATCTCAAGTTGGATGGTGTTCACCAGAGTTGGCCGCAGCCTGGTGTTCACCCTTAAAACATCGCTATTCGTGGAAGCTTCCGAACTGGCTGGCGCATCATCAAGACGAGTTATGTGGCGTCATCTTCTGCCCAACCTGTTCAGTTCACTAATCACCTTAAGCGTGCTGGAGCTGGCTGCAGCCATCCTGGCGGAATCGGCTTTCGCTTTTTTGGGTTTCGGTGTGCAACCGCCACGCTCTTCATGGGGGCTGATGATCCAACAGGGGCGCAACTACATCACTAACGGCTGGTGGATCGTCACTTTCGCAGGGTTGGCTATCTCGTTGGTGGTGCTGGGAGTGAACTTGTTGTCGCAATGGCTGCAGTCGTTCAACGATGTGGCCGAGCGTGAACAGATCATCCTGGAAAGGCCCGGCTCGTGAACAGCGCCTCCACGCAGCAAACCGACACAGGGCAGCGTCTGCTTGAAGTTAAGAACCTGACAGTGGGATTCCCGACTCGTGACGGCGTGGTCTTGGGAACCGACGGGCTGACGCTCAATGTTGGTTCGCATGAACGCCTAGGGGTGGTCGGTGAGTCTGGTTCAGGAAAAAGCGTTATGGGTCTCGCCATTTTGGGGATGGTGCTTCCACCGGGACGCATCATGGGAGGCTCAATCAGATGGCGAGGCGAAGACATGCTCGACAGGTCAGTCGCTAACCGGGTCAGAGGCCGCGAAATCGCCATGATCTTCCAAGATCCGATGGTGTCGCTCAATCCGCTCAAAACCGTGGGCGCGCAGCTGCGCGAACTGCTACGCCACCGTGCCGGTCTTGAAGGTTCAGCAGTCAAGCGCCGCAGCATTGAGTTGCTCGACATGGTAGGTATCGCCAACCCTCAAGACCGTTTGAAGTCTTACGCATTCGAACTGTCGGGAGGTATGCGCCAGCGAGTGATGATCGCCACCGCGTTGGCTTGCGAACCGCTTCTGCTGATCGCAGATGAGCCCACAACCGGCCTTGATGTCACAATCCAAGACCAAGTTCTGGCCTTGCTGCATGACCTGTCCACCGAACTGGGAGTGTCGGTGCTGATGATCACTCATGACCTGGGTGTGGTAGCACAGTTCTGTGATCGGGTGCAGGTGATGTATGCGGGTCGCATCGTGGAGCGAGCACCAATAGCTGCGATGTTCGCTGATCCTCAGCATCCCTATTCGATGGGTTTGCTGCAGTCGGTGCCACGAGTTGACTTGCACCGCAGCGAACTGGCTGCGATCCCTGGGGAGCCGTTGGATCGTGCCAACTTTCCGCCGGGTTGCGCGTTTGAGCCGCGTTGCGGTGAAGCCCGCGAGATCTGCCGTGACGCGCCCCCGCTGTTGACGCAGTTCGCTGATCGTCGTTGGGTGGCCTGCTACAACCGTGACCCAGACCACACAAGCGGCCACACTATGACCGAAACACTATGACCGAAACACTATGACCGAAACACTATGACCGAATCACGGGCACCTCTGGTGGAGAGCCGCGACATCAGCGTGCATTACAGCCGCTGGGTGGGCAGTCGCAGACGCACCGTCTATGCGCTTGACGACTTCAGCATCAAAGTGCATCCTGGCGAGACGGTAGGCCTAGTAGGCGAATCTGGCTGCGGCAAGTCCACCGCTGGCAGAGCGTTGCTGGGTGCGGTGAGCCCAGTCAAAGGCCAAGTGCTGTTTGCTGGCAAAGACATCACTCACTTGAGTCGGCGAGGCTGGCGCGCTATGCGCAAGCACGTCCAAATGATTTTCCAGGATCCTTACTCGGCACTCAACCCGAAACTCAAAGTAGGCACCAGCATTGCTGAGCCTTTTTTGGTGCATACCCAAAAACGCGGCACCGAACTCAACGCGGCAGTGGCTGGACTGCTCGAAACGGTAGGAATGCCAGCCAGCGCAGCCAACAAATACCCTCATGCTTTTTCGGGAGGACAACGTCAGCGCATTGTGATTGCCCGTGCTTTGGCTTTGCATCCCGGCTTTGTGGTAGCTGATGAAGCCACTGCTGCACTTGACGTGTCGATTCAGGCTCAGATAGTCAACTTGCTAGTAGAACTCAAAGACACTGTCGGTTTGGCGTATTTGTTTATTTCGCACAACCTAGCTGTGGTGCGTCATGTGTCGGACCGGGTGGCGATCATGTATGCCGGGCATTTGATGGAACTGGGAAGCAACTCCGATGTCTACGACAACCCGACCCATCCCTATTCTCAGGCTCTGCTGTCGGCGGTGCCGGTACCCGATCCCACCAGACGAAGCGAGCACAAACCTCTCACCGGTGACCTGCCGAGCCCGATGGACCCACCCCCAGGCTGTCGTTTCCATAGCCGCTGCCCGCTGGCACAAGACCGCTGCCGTCAGGAGCGTCCGCCGCTAACACAACGCTCAGAAGGACACTATGTGGCCTGCTGGGTTAATTAAGAAACTCTCTCGGACCGAATTGAGAAATCCTCAACCTCAACCTTAGCGGCATAGTCACCAACGGTAGAGCCGACGACGACACCACAACGACAGCGACAAGCGCAGTTCAAATATGAGCAACAACACCAGCAGAACCGGGGCTCGGTGGGCAGCTTTCGGTTACCTGTTCACGTTGTATTTCCTTCTGGGTGGCACCGAGACACTGCTGTCGCCTCTGTTTCCTTTGGCGCAACCCGACCTTGAC
Organism: Candidatus Aldehydirespirator catecholifindens; assembly: GCA_028283245.1. Lineage (GTDB taxonomy): Bacteria > Actinomycetota > Acidimicrobiia > Acidimicrobiales > Aldehydirespiratoraceae > Aldehydirespirator > Aldehydirespirator catecholifindens. The sequence continues at coordinate 74,205 of JAPYNU010000006.1, forward strand.
CTGACCGAAAGCAATCTGGCTGCGATTCTGGCTTCGGTGTCGGCAGGCACCGCCGTATTCAACATTTTGGGTGGTGTGAGTAGTAGCCGAATAAGCGAGCGAGTGCTGATTCGATCCGCTGCTGTCGCACTGGCCGCTGCAATGCTGTTGTCGGCAACAGCTCAGAGCTTCTGGATGCTGCTTGTCGGTCAGACCTTGCTAGGTGTGGCTTTCGGAATTTTCTTCCCGCCAGCTCTTGCCGGGGTGGCTCGGCTTTACAAAGGTGCCGAGGGCAGAGCCATTGCAGCTTGGGGTCAGGCCTACTCATTCGGGTTAACCGCTGCCGCGTTGAGTGTCTTTGCTGGAGAGGGCTGGCGTTGGGTGTTCGTCGGTTGTGCGGTTCCAGCGGTTCTGGCTATTGCGTATGTGCCTCGCTGGGCAGAAGCCGAACGGGCTGTGACACAGCTGCCATGGACGGCTCAACTGATCGAATACGCCAGCAATCAGACCTATCGGTTAGCTGCCTACGCCAGCTTCGGCGGAGTGTCGCTGCATTTTGTGGTGATCGGCTTCTCGCCTGTCTACTTCGAGGGTCGAGGAGTGGATCTACGCCTGATTGGGGTGTTGTTGGCAGCGGGACGATTTTTGTCGGCACCAGTCAAGCTGGCGGGTGGTGCTGCTTATGACCGCAAAGGCGGACCCTGGACGGCACGATTGATGATGACCATCACCGCTGTGGTGGGACTAGCGATGCTGCTAGCCCCAGCTGATGTGGGCGTGTGGTTGCTGGTGCCTTTTGTAGGCGTGGCGGTATCAGTGATGCCAGTCGCGAATGCCATGCTGGTAGCTGCGCTGCCACCACAGTCAGGATTCGGGATCGGCACTTTCCGTGCGGCTCTGCTCGCAACCGCGGCATTACTATCGGCTCTGGTCAGCGTGCTGCTCGGATTAGGTGTGTCGTTGATGGCGCTGATGTTGGCCGCGCTGGGAACTCCTGCACTGGTGGCCAGCGCTATGCACCGCGCCACTCCCTAGCTCCTCGCGATTCAGCGAAATTGCTGCTAGTTGACTTTGTCGATCACCCGGAAGGCGTAGTCGCGTTGTTCTTCGCCGATAGTGGCTCGCACCCGGTAGCCGCCGGGTTTGGGGAACTGCAGAATTCCGGTCACCACCAACGGTGAACGGCTGTCGCTTCCAGGGACTTTGCCCGGCGGTCGGCCGACTTCAATATTGGCGGAAGCTTCCATCAGTTTGTGGTGACCGTCCTCGTCTTCGACGCTGATCACCATTTCGTGGCGTTGGTTATGCTCCGCCCACGACACCAGCACCGACACTGCTATAGAGAAATGTTGCGGCTGTGGCTTCGCGCCTTCTTTATACGACCGGGTCACTGTGTCCCAGCCCACACCCATCAAGTACAGCAGCCCGTTTTGGACTTCGGCATGGTTGGCCAGCGTGAGTATCTCAATTTGCGGCACCAGCGACAGTCTAGGAGAGACAGCGAACAGGCGAACCGTCCGCAGGCGTTGGTTTCGGTCAGATGGTGTCGGCGGCCTGGGTGTCTTCGGTGCCGGTGTCGCTGTTGTCGCTGGAGCTGTCGGTGCTTATGGCAGAGTTGAGGCCTAACCGATCGGCTAGGCCTATGCGTTGCAGCTTGCCGGTTGCACCTTTAGGTAATTCATCTAGCACCAGTATCCGGCGTGGAACTTTGAAACCCGCCAAGGACTGCGCCACAAAGCTTCGCAGTTCTTGCTCGCTGGGAGGATCGGCTTGGTTGACGGGCACGACTGCAGCTGCGACTTCCTCCCCGAGTTTGGGATGCGCCATAGCGAAGGTCACTGCCTGCGCCACTTGGGGATGAGCCAGCAGCGACTCGTCTACTTCCAACGGTGAGACCTTCTCGCCGCCGCGGTTGATCTGCTCTTTGAAACGACCAGTCAAAAACAGGTAACCGTCAGTATCGAGATAACCCTCGTCGCCGGTACGGAACCATCCGTTAGTGAAAGCCGCAGCATTGGCTTCAGGATTGTTCTCATAGCCGTCGATCACTGCCGGGCCTTTGATTGACACTTCGCCACGTTCACCGGCGGGCAGCCGACGGTTCTGTGGATCAAGTATCGCCAGTTCCACACCGGTGGGGATCCCAACTGAACGAGGCTTGGCAACAGCCGGTGGCAACGGGTTGGCGCACATTTGATGGGTTGCTTCGGTCATGCCGTATGACTCCACCACTGGAGCATCAAAAAGTTCAGCCAGCTCGGTCAGCACGGGCGACGGCAAAGACGCTGATGACGAACGAACGAAGCGCAGACCCGCAGCCCGGGCCTGGTCACGATGACGACCGGCGCGTGACAGCACCATCTGATGCATGGTCGGCACGGCGGTGTAATAGCTGGGTTTCAGGTCTTTGAGCTGAGCAAAGAACTTGAAAGCATCGAATCCTTCGGTGCAAGCAACAGTCGCACCCGCCGACAGAGGTGCCAAGAGCCCCGCTAGCAGCCCGTGAATATGAAACAGCGGCATGACTTGCAACGAACGGTCTTTGGGGGTCAACGCCAGCGACTCAGCGATGCTCGCAGCCGAACAGGCCAGGTTGCGTTGCCGCAACGGCACGATCTTGGGCCTCGAAGTAGTACCCGATGTGTGCAAAACCAAACCCACATCGTCGCCTGTTGGTAGTTTCAGACCGTCGGCGCTGTCGCAGTGTCTGTGCAGCGCTGGCTGAAAGTTGAGTGATCCCCCGCCAGCGGCTGCTGAGCCTTCAAGGGTCATCGACAGCACATCACCAGAAGTGCTCTGAGCTGCTTCACGGGCTTCGGAACCTGATTCATCAGGCATAGTGATCAGGGCTTTGACTGCGAGATCCTCAAGATAGAAGCGCAGTTCTGCGGCTCGGTATCGGGGATTGAGCGGCGCCGCGCAGCCGACGCAAGCCGCTACCAAAAAAGCAACAGCCATTTCGGGACTGTTAGGCATAACAATGGCGATGCGGTCGCCAGCAGATAAACCCGAGGCTCTCAACTGCTGTGAAAGCCTGTCCACCTCGCGTCGTAACTTTCTGTAAGTAATTACCTCACCGTCGGGAGTCACCAGAGCCGCGATGTCTTCAGCGCCAGAATTGAGAGCCTCGCGCAGGGTCTGAGGCACTGCCTCTTCTTGTGCTGCCGTCTGAGGTGGTGGTTGCGATGTAGTCACTGTTGAGCTTCCAGACGGCTGTTAACCAGCGCGGCCAGGCTGTATACAGCGCTGATCGCCGGGGTGGGCACATCAGTTAGTTCACCCAGTTCCACGAAAACCCCCACCAAAGGATCAAGCTCCAGCGGGCGGCCAGCTTCCATGTCTTGAAGCATCGACGTTTTGTGCTGCCCGACGGCTTCAGCGCCGGAGATGCGCCTGTTGACGCTGATACGAATATTGACACCGAGCGCCTCAGCTATCTGAGAGGCTTCAGTCATCATGCGCGCCGCTAAATCACGCGTGGCCGGGTTGCCACAAATTTCAGCCAGAGTGGCACCAGTCAAAGCGCTGATCGGATTGAATGCCAGATTCCCCCAGGCTTTCACCCAGAGATGAGCGCGTATGTCGGTCAGCACCCGCGACTTGAAGCCTGCTGAGCCCAAAATCTCTGCCAGGTTTTTGGCTCGCAGCGATTTGGTGCCATCAATTTCACCTATCGGAAATCGGTCACCGTCAATGTGTTTGATCACACCCGGCGCGGCTTTCTCGGCAGCTGGATAAGCGATACAGGCGACTATTCGCTCTGCAGGCACTGCCGCAGCGATGACCCCGTTGGGATCAAGCGACTTGAGCCGATGACCGTCGTGAGGGCCACCGTGACGCTGAAAATACCACCAGCCCATGCCATTTTGAAGCGGGACCACAGTCGTGTGCTCACCGCAAAGCTTCGCTAGTTGATCGGCTACCGCTGCTATCTGATGGGCTTTTAGAGCCAGAAGCACAGTGTCGTGAACACCCACCGCAGCGAAGTCGTCGCTAGCGGTGACTTCGGCGACGGTAGTCGTGCCATCAATCTCAAGCAGCTTCAGACCGTGGGCTTGGATGGCATCAAGATGATCGCCCCGAGCGATCACACTCACGTCATGTCCGGCGTGCGCTAAGCGTGCCGCCAGCAAACCTCCTATCGCACCGGCACCGACTACACAGATCTTCACGATGCAAACCGGTTAGAAAGCACCGCCACCGGTGAGAGAGCACGCCAGCTGAGGCGCTGGTTGTGCCCTCTCAACAGTGACAATTCTTGTATGTGCGACTGCCGGGTCGATCTGTGCTCAGCTCAGCGTCATGTCCTCTACACGAGCAGTGTCGTCATAGCGCGGTATCCAGCTGAGGTCGTCGGTGCCACCGTTAACGCTCAGATAGGTGAGCACCGGCAAGATGGCAACGTTGTCGCAGGTGTATTCCATGATCTCGTGATACATGTCTTCACGATCCCGTGGGTTGAGTTCACCCGCTGCATCGGCCAACATTCCTTCAAGAGTGTCATCCAAGTACGACGAAAGGATCGTGTTGCCGATATAAGAGCCGAGACGTGATCCATCTTGCAGCTCGTTCGACGATGATGACAAGAAAATGTCACCGCGTGTGGGCCCCGGCTGTCCAGGCTCTGGGTCTGGATAGGTCAGGAACTCCTGATCCAGCCAAACCTCCCAAGGCTGCAACTCAAAGTCGATGTTGAGTCCCGCGGCCATCATGTCAGCGGCGATCGCCTCAGACAGTTCATCGAACTTGGTCCAGCGCGTGCCGTTGGCCCAGAAGGTGATCGCTTCACCCTGATAATCGGAATCGGCAACTATCTGCTGAGCCATCTCGGGGTCATAAGGCCGGTCGGTGATCTCAGGATTGTGCCCGAACACTCCCGAACCGAAAATGTGACAGTTGGGTCGACTGGCTTGACCTTCATAGATGAACTGGATGTAATCGTCCACGTTCAACGCATGTGCAATCGCTACTTTCAGTTCGGGATAATCAGCCAGCGGCCCCTCGTAGTTCTTCATGCGCAGATACGGATATTCGATGCCTTCATCACGCACGAACAGCTTGGGAACATCATTCACCGAATCCGAAGACAAGCCCACAGCAAGATGCACATCGCCTGCTTGCAGAGCCGAGACTCGTGACTGCTCATCGGGCAGGAACACGAACTTCACTTCGTCGATTTGTGGTGGTGAGCCCCAGTAGTCAAGGTTGCGAGTGAGGGACAGAGAGTCGCCCGCGATCCATTCGACAAACCGGTACGGCCCCGTGCCGTCAGCGTCGTTAGAGAGCCCCGCGAAGGTGGCGTTCGCTGGCACCATTTGCACCATATAAAGCCGTGCCGGGAGCACTGGATCAGGCCCTGCCGTGTTGATCTGAACCGTGTAATCGTCGATTATGTCCACACCGGTAATGGTCTCAACCTGCTCTAGCAGGTCTGAACCAAGTTCCGTGTCAAACAGGATCCTCTCAAAGGAATGCTTGACCGAAGCTGCGTTGAAGGGCTCGCCGCTGTGGAAGGTGATGCCTCGGCGCAGTTTCAGCTCCCAGGTGGTGTCGTCCAAACGCAGCGGCAGCGACGCAGCTAGACGAGGCACAAAGATCGCCGGGTTCCTGAGGTCGCGTTCGACGAGACGCTCATAAACGTTTTCCATGGTGCGTCGCATGGCACCATCTTGGAAGTGAGGGTCGAGCTTGTTGGGCTGATTAGCCGCAGCGATCGTGATCGACACGGGAGCTTCAGCCGCCGCCGCAGCCTCAGCGGACGCTTGAGCAGCAGCCTCAGCGGCTTCAGCAGCAGCAGTTTCAGCGGCAGCTTCGGCTGCTTGCGCTGCTGCCAACTGCTCTTCAAGTGCGGCGATCGCTTCGTCGTCCATCGATTCGGTGTTGGACATTGCCTCTTCAAGCGCTGCCTGGGCTTGGGCCGCCTCACGCTCAGCTTCGGCGACTTCAGCGGCTGCGGCATCGGCTCGTTGCTGTGCGGCGGCTGCGTCTTGTTGAGCCGCAGCAAGATTGTCAGCTAGCACTGCAGCGTCCTCGCTAGCCGAATCGTCGTCATCGCCGCAAGCTGATGCGATCAAGGTCAAGGCGAACAGCGCGGCCATGAGCTTCAAAACGAAGTTGGTCTTCTTTGACATCTGAACATGACCCCCATGGATATGTAGACAACACCACCGCAGCTTGGACGAGCCGCAGTTGTGGCGGCAACGCTAGAGCGCAGCAGGCCCCCGTTGCAAATTCTTGTATACCAAATAGTTCTTGTATCTCGATTGCTGCATAACATATATCTACAGGCTGCGAAGGTATCGCAACGCTCCCCGAGAACTCACCGAACAGTCAGTCCTGCTGCGAGCAAAATGAGACACATCGGTAAGCACGGCTTCACGGCACAATCAGCAGTCGAGGAGGTGGTTGGCTGATGTTGGGTTTCGCTAGACGCCAGTCAGGGTTTGCGAGCCTGGTAACAGCGTCGCTGCTGGTGACTGTGGCCGCCAATCTCAGTCCTACTTTGGTCAGTGCTCTGGCAGTGCAAATCTCTGATGATCTCGGGATCGGCGAAACCCGACTCGGCATGACAGTGAGCGCTTTTTTCTTTGTGGGGGCTTTGACATCCGCCTGGTCGGGGCGGATGGTTGAACGCATCGGTCCGGCCGCAGGTCTGCGTCTGTCAACCACATTGGCCTGTGCAGGGCTGCTGGCCGTCGCTGTGTTGGGGCGGTCGTGGACTGCGCTGCTGGCTTTGGTGGGCTTGGCTGGCTTAGCCAACGCATGGGGGCAGCCTGCGGCCAACCTTTACGTCGCTCGAGGGGTGTCCATCTGGCGTCAGGGGCTAGCGCTCGGTATCCAGAAATCGGGAATCCCGGCGGCTTCACTGCTGGCAGGTTTGGCTGTTCCCACGGTGGGGTTAACGATCGGCTGGCGGTGGGCTTTTGCTGTCGGAGGACTAATCGCTGCGTTGATGTCGCTGGTAGTGCCCACAGTTGCTGCCGTTGATGACTCTGATGAATCTTCTGATGAAACTGCTGGCCGCTCTATTGCCAAGCGCTCTGCTAAGCGCTCTGCCAATGGCCAAGCGGCGGACGCGCCGCGTCCTGATGTACCTACTCGGCTACTGGTAACAGTGACCTGCTCTACCGGTCTGGCCGCGATGGGTTCGGTGGCGCTTAGTTCATTCTTTGTGCTGTCAAGCGTGAAGATCGGCATTGACGAAGCAGTCGCTGGCATTCTTCTGATGGCCGGAAGCCTGGTTGGGATCACATCACGGCTGGTGATGGGTGCCGGTGCCGACCGTGCGGGGCTCAATCCGTTCCACATGCTCACCACAATGTTCGCTGTGGCTGCGCTGGCCTTTTTGGGGCTGGCAACAGGATCCACAACCGTGCTGTATGTATCGCTGCCTTTCGCTTTTGCGACTTCGTTTGCTTGGCCTGGACTGTTTCATTTGGCCATGCTGCGTTCCAATCCTTCGGCGCCAGGTGCAGCAACCGGGATCACCATGACAGGCAACTTCACCGGTGCAGTCATCGGCCCGCTGCTGTTCGGCTGGCTGGTCGAAACAACCAGTTACGGCTGGGGCTGGGTTTTCGCGGCCTGCACTTCGGCTGCGGCATCGCTGGTGATGGCGATGTCAGCGCGTCTGATCATCCGACGCAGTTAACCCCTTCACGAGTCCCCTTCGCGTTTGCTGTTTGCGGCAGGCGTGGGCGAAGCAGCGCAAGAACCCGTCCACGCGATTTTCGCCAGCGACTCCTGACTTGTAATGTCAGCGCTGCCTGATCGGAGGACCCGATAGTGAGCCAAGACCAAGGCGATCTGCCTTTACGGGAAGTGGTAGCGAGCCAAATACGTTCGATGATCCTCAAAGGCGATCTGAAACCCGGTGAACGGCTAGTGGAAGGGCATCTAGCCGAGCGGCTCGGGGTGAGCCGCAACCCGGTGCGCGAAGCCATTCGCTCGCTGGAGGCAACCGGCTTGATTGAGGTTGTGCCTCGCAGGGGTGCCTCGGTGAGCGTCATTGATCCCCTAGAAGTGCATCACATCCAGCACGTCAGGATCCTCGTCGAAGGTTATGCCATTGAGCATGCGGCGAAACAGCACAATACGGAAGCACTCGAAAAGATCCGTCTGTGTATTGAGAGAGGCCGTCGAGCCACCGAAGCTGGCGACGCGATTGAGGCTGCGGTTTGTCACCGCGAGTTCCACATAGCGGTTGAGGCGGCCGCTGGGATGCCTTTCTTGCAAGCTGTGCTTGATCCGCTGCGTCAGCAGACCGAGATGGTGTTTTCGGTGGTAACCGATCATCGAGGTGAAATGACCTGGAATGAGCACGAAGAGATGTACAAAGCCATCGCAGCAGGCGATGCCAAAACAGCTCATGCCAAGAGCCGCAGACACATACTCAACGCTTTGGAATCGTTCAAAGCGGCTGTGAAAACTTGACATTGCAGTCCTCACAGATGCCACAAACTGCCTCAGCGTCGGAGCAAGCCAACTTTGAGCGGATCCGTGCCGAGGCGCAGCGTTGGCTGGATGCTGATCCTGATCCCGTAACCAGTGCCGAGCTGCAAGAGTTGCTGACGGGTGATCTGTCCGCATTGCAACAACGTTTCGACACTCGACTGAGCTTCGGAACTGCCGGTATCCGCGGCGCGATGGGTGCTGGCCCAGCCCGCATGAATCGGGTGCTGGTTCGCATTGTGGCGGCTGCGTTAGCCGAGCGAGTGCTACGCGTCAGCAGCGAAGACGGCGATGATGGCGTTGATGACGGCGGCGGCGGTGTTGATGCTCCGATGGTTGTGATTGGCTATGACGCTCGCCACAACAGCCGCCTCTTTGCACAAGACACGGCTCGAGTGTTGGCAGGCCGCAAGATCGCTGTGAAGATGCTGTCTGAGCCGTTGCCCACACCGGTGCTGGCGTTTGCGGTCAAACATCTTGATGCCGCTGCTGCGGTGATGGTCACCGCTAGCCACAATCCCCGCACCGACAACGGCTACAAGATTTACTGGCGCGGCGGCAGCTTGCTGACGGCACCTGTCGATGCTGAGATCAGCGAGATCATCGACCGAACTCCGCCGTTGAGCGAAACCGATCTGGTGTGCGCCTCAGATCCGTTGATCACAACCGTTGATGACGAAATCGTCGAGGCTTACCTTGACACAGTCACGGGTTTGCTTACCAAAGGCGGGGCCCGCTCGCTGAACATTGCCTACACGCCGCTTCACGGTGTGGGGGCTGCGACCTTTTGTCGGGCTTTGCTGAAAGCCGGGTTTGCGGCGCCGGATGTTGTGACCGAACAAGCCTTGCCTGACCCTGATTTTGCCACTACAGCATTCCCTAACCCTGAAGAAGCCGGTGTGGTTGACCGGCTTCTGCAACTTGCTGCCGATAGGCGTGCTGATCTTGCTGTGGCGCATGATCCCGACGCGGACCGTTTGGCGGTGGCGGTGCCTGACGGCGAACGCTGGCGATTGCTGACCGGTGACGAAACCGGCTGTCTGCTAGCCGAGCATCTGTTGAGTCGATCCGGCGCAGCCACCACTAAGCCAACTGCTAATCAATCAACTGCGTTGGCGGCGGATTTCAGCAACTCAGATGCTGCAACTGCTGAGCTGCATCAGCAACGGCTGGTGATCAATACGGTGGTGTCGTCTCGTCTGCTGTCAGCCGTTGCTGCTCATCACGATGCTGACTGGGTTGAGACCCTCACCGGGTTCAAATGGATCATGCAAGCTGCCGCTCAGCGCCCCGGGCACGAACTGGTTTTGGGCTACGAAGACGCTCTGGGCTACGTGGTAGGCCAAGCGGTCTATGACAAAGACGGCATCGGTGCTGCGCTGGTGATGGCTGAACTTGTAGCTGAACTCAAAGCCAAGGGGCGAACCCTCGTTGACCTACTTGACGATCTGCACTGCCGTCACGGAGCGCACGCCACCGGGCAACGCTCAATTCGTTTCGAGCCGTCTGCCGCTGCTGGCCGCCCGATAGCTCAAGCCATGCAGCAGTTGCGTGCTTGTCCGCCTGCGGAGTTGGCTGGTGTTGAGGTGACTGCGGTGCATGACTTTGTGGATGGGTCGGGGCATCTGCCTCCTGCTGATCTGATGGCTTTCGAGTTTCGAGACGGAGCGGCCCGAGTGCTGGTTCGTCCCAGCGGAACAGAACCCAAGATCAAGGTCTACGGCGAGGCTGTGGTCATGTCCATGTCTGACGGCCCAGATGGCACTAGCGCAACTCTAGGTTCAGCCCAAGCGGTCGCACATGCGGAGATGACAGGGTTGGTTGATGCGATTGTGCGCTGCGTAGCCGATTTCGAGCGAAGGCCTGACAAACCGGCAGCATCTTTGTCTTCTGCAGCTGTGGCACCGACAGCATCTTTGCCTGCTGCGGCTACTGCGACAGCGCTAACCGCCGAAGCCGCTGATATGTCAACGTTCCACACGTCGGACTTGATGAGCCCGTCGAAATTGGCGCAATTAACGGAAGCGCCGGATCTGAGTTTGGATGATCTCCGGCTTGTGGTGCGCTGCACAGATCTCACCACCCTCGAAGGCAACGACACACCTGGGCGCATCCGCGCTTTGTGTGCTGAGGCGCTGCGACCTGATCCCGCTGACCCAACGGTGGGTCCAGTTGCTGCCGTATGTGTCTATCCGACGTTTGTGTCGTTGGCTGCCGAGTTGCTCGCAGGCACTCCAGTGGCTGTAGCGAGCGTGGCTGGTGCCTTTCCGAGCGGCTTGTCACCCTTAGAGGTGAAAATCGCAGAGGTGAAAGCCGCGGTCGCTGCTGGTGCTCAGGAGATTGACACAGTGCTGAACCGCGGGGCTTTCTTGTCGGGAGACCCCGAGACCACAGCAGCCGAGCTTCGTGCTTTGCGAGAAGCCGCAGGCGAAGCACACTTCAAAGTGATTTTGGAGGTGTGCGAACTCGGATCCACTAACGCGATCACCGAAGCATCACAGCTTGCCATTGATGCTGGTGCCACGATGCTCAAGACCTCCACCGGAAAGGGTGCCTCTGGTGCATCGGTTGAAGCTGTGACGGCAATGGCCGAAGCGATTGCTGCACATTGCGCTGCCGGTGGTCGCCCTGTGGGGATCAAGATTGCTGGAGGCGTTCGCAGCGCAGCCGAAGCCGTGGGTTACGTCAACGTTGTGCGCTCGGTGCTGGGGCCGCAATGGCTCAATCCTCAACTTCTTCGCTTCGGTGCTTCAAGCTTGCTGCGTGACGTGATCGACACCCTAAACAACAAAGCCTGAGACCCCCCTCGCCCAATCGGGTTGCCCCTTAGGTCAGGGCTTGCCAGCAGACTAGGTGAACATCATCGGATGTAATCGCAGGTAGCGGAATCACTGGCGGCTGAGGCACTAGACCTTGCTCTTCGATAACTCTCAGCACCTCTTCAGCCTGCGTTGAAGGAGTCTCAGCGTTTCGGAGAGCTTCACGTACCAGGTTGGTGATGCGCTGCGTGTAAGGCGACTGCAAAGCCCTTACAGCCGCACTGGTCCGCTCGTCGGTGAGCCCAGCGGGCGGATTTGATCTCAGCACTTCCGCTGCGTCACGCAGCGCTTTAGGAATCCGAGGCTCAAGGTTGGCTTTGTCGGCGTAGAAGTTCCAGCCTGTCACGATGTCGTCCTGCGCTATGGTCCAAGCGTCGAACGCGGCTGTGGCAGTGTCATCGTCAAGCACTCTGGACGTATCGAAACCCTCTGGTGGCCGGGCCTGCCACAAGCACTCAAGGGTGTCGTCGGTGATCGCTCCGCTTTGAGACACGAACCGGAACCGCGGCTTTGGGTCATCACCGACTCGGGCGCAAAACACGTAACCGGACATACCGTCAACGCCAGCCATGCCCGAGCCGGTGCCCCATGGCAGTCCCTTTACGGTTCGGGAGGTGTCTGGATCTTGCAGAGAGTAACGAAGCTCGGCTCTGAACTCCTCGCCGGACTGAGCGTCTAGTTCGGTGCCGCCCCGCACAAAGATCGTGGCATCCTCGGCGTGCAGTTGCTCAATCTCGGTGCGAGTATCGGTGAAATTAAGTTCTTGTTGGTGCTTTTGGTCTGGGATGACCTCACCCACTCCGACCGATGCCGCCGCCTGAGCAAGCTTATTGTTGAGCCGATCCTCCAGACGAAGCAGTTCATCAAGACGTTCATCGGGGAACACGCACCGAAGGAACACTTCGCGATGTTTTGACCCGATCCGATCAATGCGTCCGTGACGCTGCACGAGACGCATCGGGTTCCACGGCAAGTCATAGTTGATTATGTGACGGGCTTGTTGCAGGTTGAGGCCTTCTGCAAGCACGTCGGTGGCAATCAGAATGTCGTAGCGGTCTTGCGGATTGGCAACGCCGACAGCAGCAGTCTCGGGAGCGAACTCCACCGCTGGATTCCTAGTCGTTGTTGAGCCGGTGTACTTTGCGATCCGGCCCCGATAAACCGCAAGCCGGTCGTCGCGCATTACTTGATCCTCAAGGAATTCGTAGATCCATTCCACTGTGTCAGCGAAGTAAGAGAACACCAGCACTTTGCGCTTGTTGCGCTCGTCGCTTGCACCGATGCCTTCTGCATGGGCTTGCACAGCAATCTCAGCCAGTTCATCGGCAAGCGCATTTAGCGTTGGGTCGTTGCGACGCGTGACGGTGCGGGCCTTGGTGGCGAAGCTCGCTAGCAGATCGCGGTCGCGTCGAGCATGGGCCACCATCCGAGCGAGGTCATAGCCTGCGGCATCTTCAAGGCCTGCAAGAAGCGCATCACGATATTTGTCGATCTCTTCTAGGTCGTCAGAGTCGGTGCTGGCCCAGTCGGCGATGGCACCTCCAGTGGCAACCTTGCCTTGAGTCTCGGCGATTTCAGCGAAAGCTTCGCAACCTCGCGACATTCGCTCACATGTCAACGCAAAGGCATGCGGTGACGATTCGAAGCGCTTCAAAATACTTGACCGCAAGAGCCCGGCAAGTTTCAGCTCATACGACTCGGGATTGCTGCCTGTTAGATAGTTCGAGGGCACGTAACGCGCCAAAGTCAATGCCCGTTCGTCAACTTCGGGGTTGGTGTCAGGGTTGATCGCCGCGGCTAGATCATCAAAGAAGCCTGGCAATACCGCATCCATGTTGTAGGTCACTTTGTGCACTCTGGGCGTGGGGAACACAATCGGCTGCTCAACGCCGTCAACGCGGATCGTGTCGTTGGCGTAGTGCTTTTTGACATATGACCGTGTTCGACGCACCGCCACCGTGTCAAGCACATCAAAGAGATGATGCGGTGACAGGCTGCCGGGCTCTTTCTTCATGGCTGCTTCGAAATGATCTCGCAGCGAGCGGATGCCTTCAGCCGCAAAGATGCCATCGTTGCGCAGAAAGTATCCGAGCAGGTGGTAAAGGTCCATCAAGCTGTTGTTGACTGGAGTGGCGGTAAGCAGAACCAGCTGTTTGGGTGGCAGCCCGGCCAGTAGTCTGCGCAAAGCTCCAGCCCGCTCGGTGGAGGGATTGCGGAGATTGTGTGCTTCGTCCACCACCACTAGGGCATATTTTTGGTAATCGATGGGCAACTGAGGTTCGACGAACCTGCCCGCTTCTTTTTCTCGGTCGGCGCGGTCAGGGTTGAGCTGCGGGTCTGCAAGCAGCTGTTCATATGAGATCAGCGTCATAGGCAGGATGTGCTGTTCCTCGAAGATTTTCCAGGGGCCATCCCGAAGAGCCGCCGGGCAGATCACTAGCACGTTCTGCCGGTTCTTGATGGCAGCCTCCTCAATGAGCTTGCCAGCGAAGTAGGTCTTGCCGAGGCCCACCTCATCAGCGATTAGCACCCCGTTGAACTGATCAAGCAGGTTGCGTGCCCGCTCTAGTCCGTCCTTTTGGAACGAGGTCAACTCAATGGTGGAGGGCGGCTCTTCGGCTGAGTCTTCGTCGGCTAGGTCGCCCTTGTAGCGTTCCCACAGCATCCGTAGATATATGAGCTGCGGCGGATGCGCCTCAAAGCGCGGCTCGAACAACGCCGCAAGGTCGTAATCGGCTGCAGCGTCCCATAGCTCGTCAAACCACCCCGCTACCGCCGACACGGTGTGGGGCGTGTAGTTGCCTAAGTTGAGTTCGAGGTTGGTGCTTAGACCGGCCCGGGTGAAGTTCGATGACCCTGACACCACACCGTGGCCGTGGGCTGCTACCACGAACGCTTTGCCGTGCAAGAACCGGTCCTGCAAGCGACGCACCTGGACTTTGCCGCTGCGCAACCATTCGACAAGACGTCGAGCGGACGCGTCGGCTTCGTGACTAAAACCGAGCAGGTCACGATCAACTGCAAGCGCCTGCTCGTGCTCTTCAAGTAGGCCGCCGACGCGTCGCAGATAAGCGCGGTCAGCCTTGACTGGCTCTTTACGCAACGCTCGGGTTCGTCGTTCGGGTGGTGCAGGCTCAGCACCGAGCAGCAGCCTCACGTTGTTCAGTTTGTTGAGCGAGTCTGCGAGCAGTGAATAGCCTCCCACATTGAAGTAGGCAGTGGCGATGTCTAGGCCTACATCATGTGCGAGTCCATCGGCGGCATGAGCGATGAACCCGTTGAGAGCGTCAGCGACAGTGCTGCCGCGGTGATTGACCGCCAGTTCCGGCTTAGCTTCGGTGCTACTCATTCCCGCCAGGCGCTGTCCTCTGGCGCCCAAGTTCAGGCTGTCGCAGGCTCGACAAGAGATGACACCGCGAACCACACACTACGAGCGATCTCGTCGGTGAATTGTCCAGCTTGCGCCTGGTTCTGCAGTTCCTCCCAACTGCAGCCTGCGAGAGCCATCGCGTTGTCAACGGCCTCACGCAGCCCTTCTTCGTCAAGGACTTCAACTTTGATGTCGTCGTATTCGTCCTCCATCTTTCCTCCTTGGCTTGCGGTGGTTTCGACAGCCAGTCCACAGGATGTGCTTTCACATATCATCCTACGGACGTGTGACATGCGATGTGGCAGTGGCTAGTGCTTCATCTGTGAGTGCGTCTAGGAACGGCGTATATCTATAGACACGGTTTCGCTTTTGGCCGGTCACTTCTTCGACTATCCCCACAGCAGCCATCTGCTCAAGGAGACGGCCGATGGTGGCAGAGGTCGAGCCCAACCGCTTAACCGCATACTTGACCGTAAGGATCGGCTGTTCGGCCAGCGCAGCCAACAGCGGCCATCCGTACCTTCCGAAGTTCTTTTCAACAGCAACACGTTGGTGCTCTTCGGTCAGAGCTAACAGTTGGACTGCGACCCGAACAGCGTCGTTGGCCGTAACAGTGACACCGGTTAGGAAGAACTTGAGCCAGCCCTCCCAGTCGCCGTGCATACGAACGGCATCGAGGCGATCGTAGTACTCGGAGCGGTTCTGCTTCAAGAAGAGGCTCAAGTAAAGCAGCGGTCGGATCAGTAGTTCGCGCTGCACCAGCACAAGGGTGATAAGGAGACGGCCTACGCGGCCGTTTCCATCAAGGAACGGATGGATCGTCTCGAATTGAGCGTGGGCTAGGCCAGCCAGCACAAGCGGGGGATCGCCGCTTGTGTTCAAGTAAGCCTCAAAGTCGCGCACAGCTGCAGCTAGGTCGTCGGGGGCCGGGGGCACGAATGCTGCAGTCGTCAACGTGCAGCCCGCAGCACCGATCCAGTTCTGGGTGGTGCGGAACTCTCCAGGACTGCGCTCTTGCCCCCTGACCTCTGTCATCAACTCTTCGTGAACCTTGCGGATGAGCCGGCCAGACAGTGGAAGCTGATCAAGCAGACTCAAACCGAGACGCATGGCCCGCACATAGTTGACCGTCTCGGCGAGGTCGGCGGGCGGTTCGCTCGTCTTGGCTTCAACCTCGTGGGCAAGAACATCGTCAAGGCTTGACTGAGTGCCCTCAATCTGGGAACTGAGCACGGCTTCGCGCCGGACGTAGGAAGCGACAAACCAGTCAGGATTCGGCAGGGTGCTCGCCACCCCGTCCAACCGAGCCAAAGCTGTAGCGGCCTCCGACAGCGCTTTGACCAGACTGTCGTCCCATCGCAGCGCCGGGTCGGGTGGCAGCGGCTTCGGCACAAACGACTTATAGCCTGTCGGTTGCTGACGAAAGTGCCCAGCACGCTCGCTGTTCATTCAGTTATGCCCCTCACTCTCTAGTTCTCTGGCTCTGCACGAACCCAATCAACGACTCTTATTTTAGTATACAGCAAAATACTAAAATAAATCAGCTGGCCGAGACCTCTTGTTTCGATTGCTGAAATAAGAAGGGAGATTTTCCTCTTTTATTTTACTATTTGACCGATTTCTAAAATTATGGGCGTGGTTCCCGGCGAGGGCTAGCGATATGAGCTAGGCGCTGTTCGCTGGTGAGGGTGGTCAGGTTTCGGGGTCAGCAGCGTCTGGGACGAGCACCTCACATCGCAGTCCTGGTGCTCGGCTGAGACGACGGTCAAGCGTCACTAGCGGCCATTCAAGTGCTTCGGCAAGAGCCACATACCAGGCATCATAAACGGTGACGTTGGTTCGCAGTTCCCACACTCGCCCAGCGAACGGAGCGAAAGGGTAGCGCTTAATGTTGAGGCGAAGGAGGTCGCTTTGCGCGCTTGTCGCCACATGGCTGGGGATCAAGTGGGACACTTCTAGGCGTCGTAGAGCGTTAATAGCCTCGGGCACTGCGAGTTCGGGAGCAGCCATATCGAACCTCTCAACTGCTGCTTCACACCATCGACTGTGACGGTCAGAGCCGGTTACGGCACCGACAAGCACTGAAGCGTCAAGGACAGCGTTCATTCCGGCCAGCATCAAGAGCGGCCAAGATCTCCGCAGTCGTGATGCTCGTGCCCGAGGCTTCCTTGCGGAGTCGGGCTTTCTCCATAAGCAACTCCGGTGAAGGAAAGCTTGCAAGGCGTTCAAGTTCTGATAGCAGATACTCCTGCATGGACTGCCGCTCGTTTGCAGCTCGCGAAGCCAACTCGTCGCGGACTTCTTCGGGCACGTTTCTGATAGTGATCTGAACTGCCATGCAAGCATTATGCCAGCACTGGCAGCGATATGCAATCACATCGCCAAACACAACCAGCAACTGCGGGTGATGTTGAATGATTATGGACTGTCGATGTAGTCCTTAGACCTAGCTCGTCTCGGTAACGGGATCGCGAAGACAGCAGTTCTTGACTTGCGGTAGCCTCATGTTGGGAGGTGTCATGTCGGACAGCAATCAGCGGGCTAGGCCCTTGGAGGTTCGAGCCTTAGAGCCGCATCGCATCTGGCTTAGATACGACGATGGCACCGAAGGCGAAGTTGATCTTTCGCACTTAGCTGACCGTCGCTTGTTCGCTGCTTGGGCCGATCCAGCTTTCTTTGCTGGCGTGCGTGTCGAAGCGGGCGGATACATCGCTTGGAGCGACGGCATTGACTTGTGCCCAGATGCGCTTTATCAACGTCTACGAGCGTCTGCTGCGATTGCCTGAACTCAGCCGCTTCCACGGGATTGTCATTCGCATGTTCCACGACGAGCACGGCCAGCCGCACTTCCACGCTGTCTACATTGCCGTAGTAGAAACGCTGGCTGTCTAGGAGGGGGTGCTGGCAGACCAGTGGCGGAAGTGGGCTAGGACTGTGGCGTGATGGTCGCTGTAGCGGTCGGGGCGCTTGGCATCGAAAGTGCTGTAGATAACGGCTAGGTCGTCTTCGTCAAGGCCGTAGAGCAGTGCAACACAGGCATCAAGTTCGCAGATCAGGTCGGCCTTGACGGCGGGGTCGCTTGCTGAGCCGACCAGAACGCCGACTTCGGTAGCCCAAGCAGCGAACCGTTCGTCCACTGCCGCCAGCCGCCCCGCGATCTCAGCCACCCGGTCACGAACCGGATGCCCCTCACCCGGGTCAGGGATAGCCAGGCTGTTCAGCACATGGAAGTTCAAGCTCATCTCAACCACACGTCGGGCGCTCCAGTCCATCACCATCGAACTGAGCATCCCAAGGAGGAACGCCTCATCAAGCGTAGTGCCCTGGATTTGCAGCAGATACGGCCCTTTATTGGTGATCACCACGCAAGGCGGGACCAGCGCGGCCACAATCGTGCGGGTATCGGTAGATCTGGTGACATCACGGAAGACGATGCGCGTTCGGTGGCACGGCAGCGTTGCAGGATCTTCCAGCACGGATTCGGGTAGTTCCGAAAACGCCGATGAAGCGACTTTGGACTGTGACTTACGCTTTTGCTGTAGATGCGTCGCAATGCTCACAGAATTGGCGCTGTCATAGTAGTCCCGTGTGTCGGGCTGCCAGAGGTTGAAACTCTTGCCCGAATATACGGGCCAGACCTCTCCAGATTGCGACGCAGAAGAACCGCCGTCATTGCTGCTCTCTGACGATCCGGCGGTAGTGTCTGAGGACTGAGTCACGTCGCTCATCCCACTGTCCTGGCTTGCCGAACGTGTCGTAGATCACCACGATGTCGTCTTCGTCGAGGCCGTAGAGGTAGGCCACACATGCGTCCAGTTCGCATTGTGCGTCTACCCCCCCCCCCGTCAGTGAATCCTCAGCCACTGAAGCGACCGGCACACCGACTTCTGCAGCCCAATCAGCGAACCGCTCATCGCGTGCTGCGAGCCGAGCAGCCAGTTCAGTCACCCGATCACGAACCGGGTGCCCCTCGCCCGGGTCGGGAACGGTGAGGGAATTCAGCAAATGAAAGTTGAGGCACAGTTCCACTGTGCGTCGTGCCTGCCAGTCGAAGGGCATTGAGCACAAAACCCCTAGCACATAAGCTTCGTCTTGAGCGTTGCCAATCGTTCGCAACAAGTAAGGTGCCTGATTGACAATAATGCGGTCTGGCGGGATGAGCGCGGCAACTATTGTGCGCGTATTCGTGGGGTTGGTGGTATTGCGAAAAGCAATACGCGCAAAGCGACATGGCAATGTCTCAGAATCCTCTATCACCGCTTGGGGTAGTTCTGAAAAGGCTGATGATTTAGTGCGACTCTGCCCAGCTCTCTTCTGCTGCAGATGATCAACAATCCCGGCGGCGTCAGCGCTGTCGTAGTAGGTGCCCGTATCTGGTTCCCACAAGTTGAAGCTTGAGCCTTTGTAGACAGGCCATACCTCGCTCATGGTGTCTGCTCTTGATCGCGTGCCGCCGTGCCGTCGTCGTTCATGAAGAGCCCTCGGTCGTTGGTGGCGTCAAGTTCGCGGACTGGGCGGAAGAGCCATCGTCGTTCACGAAGAGTCCTCGGTCTTGGGTGGCGTGAAGTTCCGCGACTGCTCGGAAGCGCCATGTCCGTCGTCTCCGAAGAATCGGTGACGGTCGGTCGTGGCGTTGAGATCGCCCTGCACTGCTCGGAACTTCCATCCCCGACCACTCCGGGGGGGGGGGGGTCGCTGCTGTTGTCAAGATCGCTACCGTCGAAGCGAGGGTGCTGTTTCATTTTGCGCCAGACACGAAACGCGGCTCGGCTCGGAATTTGCGGAAAGGCCGCCGAATTCGACCAACGTAAGAACTCCGACACAGGCACTTTCTCGGTGCCATCTCGCAATAACTGCCGATAATGATCCAGCGATGAAGCTGGACCGGGATAGATCGCTACATACGGTTCGTGAGATTTTTCACCAGAGGTGTCAAAGCCACCCCCTAGGATCGGATCGAGCGTTGAGTTTTCTGGCTGCAACGAGGGCGACTGTGTAGCGTCCGTCGACATCGTCGAAGGCCCACTGACCCGTGTTGAGACAGGTTGCGACACTGAGCACCGCGTGACTGCCAGCAATGCCACTGTGTAGGAGTTGTGAACCTCGTCGAACACCCAGCCCTTGTGATTGATGAGCGTGAGAACCGACATCTGCTGAGCGGCTTGCAGAGAATAGGGGGGGGGGGGG
>JAPYNU010000006.1:94051-124589 GCA_028283245.1 Candidatus Aldehydirespirator catecholifindens
GGCGTCGTCTGCAATTTCGGTGACACTCTGCCTCCACTCTGACATCCCGTCTGAATTCAAGGCTGTTCGAGGCACAACAATTCCGACTCTGCCGCCATGGCGAGCAAGTTCAAGATTTGCCCATGCAAAAACCTGGTACAGGTCTGTCCTACCTGATCCGAGCCGCGGGAACGCTTTTCGCAGGACAACTCTCGTAATCTCGGCCAACTCCGATTCACGTTCAAATGATCTTTCAAGATCTGGGCGTTGCCTTCTGATCTCAGTTATCCGCTGCTTCATCTGCCCGACGGGTAAACCCCGCAGGCCAGGCTCATGAAGCCCCCACCATGCATGTTCCTGTACCACCACCTGTTCCCAGGGTGGGTTGCCGATCAAACAGTCGAAACCGCTGCGGCCTTCACGCAGGAATACCTCAGCGAACGCCGCTGGAAAATGCACCGGTTTCAGATCAGCAACAGCATCCCGCACCTCGGGGTCATCAGCCAGCGCGATCAGAACTTCGGGATCAAAGTTCTCGGGCAAGTTGCCCACACCGGCGCGCTGTGCTGAAACCACATCAAAAATCGCAATAGCGGACTTCACATCTTGGCGAGCTTCATTGTGTGCCTCACGGGCTTCGGCGATCTCGGCTTTGGTGGCATCAGCGGTGCGAGCCAAACGCTTCAGCGATCCTTTCGACTCGGCCAGCATCTGATCCAGCAGAACCCGAGCGAAGCTTGTCGAATTGGTATCAACATCGGGCTCGAACACTCTCAGCACCTCATCAAGAGTGCCGATACCGGTGAGGCTGTTGCCTTCGATCAAGTTGTGGTCAAGGAAGCTCAACGGCAGCCCCGACACAAATGTATGCACCCAGATCGACAGCCTCGCCAACTCCACCGCCACCCGATTTAAGTCAACACCGTAAATGCAGTAGCGGGCTACTTGACGGCGCAGCAGCAGGCTGGTCTCCATCTCCACATCACTCGCAAGTTCGCCGAGCCCATCCAGCGCTACATCACGAAGTCGGTCAAGGTCGGCGATAACCCCCGCCGCCGCCTGACGATGCGTCGCAAGCCAGCCGGTCAAGCGTCGCTCAATGCGGTCAACCGCCGCTACCAAAAAATGCCCTGATCCCATAGCGATGTCGGCGCAGCGAAAATCGAAGAAGGCCTCCTTCACCGCGGCAACATCGTCAGCGGAAGCCAGCTCATCAAGGCGCGCCAGATGATCATCGAGCGCAGGCTCCAGAGCATGATCCAGCAGATGCTTAACCGCGAATTCTTTGGTGAAATAGCTGCCGGTGCTCTTTCGCACACCAGAACGATTGTGAAAATAGACGCTGCCAGCTGTCACCTCTACGGGTTCATCGGTTGAAGCTGGCACGTAGGTTGCGCCGTCTTTGAGCTGACGCAAAGCAAGATCTTGTTCGGCTAGTGACAGCTGCGACTCCAGCAAACCCTCATAAATGGTGCCGAACGTCCGCACCGACAGCGACCTGAAATCCACAGGACCTTCGCCTTCGGGGCTGTGGTCAATCAACATTGACGACAGCGCAGGCGCAAGTTCGGCATCGGTCAAGGGAGCCATCTTCTTAATAGCGGCTCCAGTGGCGCTCACCTCGAGATCACGTGAGAACAGGCCGCCGTTGTAAGCAGGCAAACCCCAGGCCACGTTGCCGGTGTCGATGGCGGCCCACAATGATCGGATGTCGGCCCACATTGACGTGGCGTTGGTGTCGTAGATCGCTTTGCCTGTTCGTCGGTCGTCGGCTAGACGGGTCACGATCCGAGTGAGCGAATGGTCGGTGTAGCGGGTGTTGGCACGGTAGGGGAACAAGTCGCGTGCTTCGGCGTAAGCCACGAACAGCAGCCTGAACAGGATCGTCATCACCTGCTCGTAGGCGGCCCGCAAATCCTGTGGTGTCGGGGCGTGACCTATCCGTGCGGCCACCGCATCGGCCAGCGCCGGAACCGTGCGGTCATAGACACGCTCGCGCAGCCGCACCGCTAGATCGGCAGCGAAACGATCGGAGTTTTCCAAGACCTCCTCGATCGTGCCGTTGGTGTCAAGCGCCGCCGCTGAGAACAACAAATGCAGATAGCCAGCCTGTTGTTCGGCTAGCAGCGCCAGATTGGCCTCCACAAAAGTCTCGGCGCGACCCTTGCGGCCCACTCCAGTGTCGGTACGAGCCGCGTAGAGGCGGATTTCGCTGCTGCGGGTGAGAACCACCCAATCAGCACCGTGGATATCGGCGTGGGTCAGCGCCAGAGACACCGGTGTAATGCCGTCGAAACGTTTGGCGGGCGCATCAAAGGGCTCATCGTCGTTGCAGAACACTGCAGCGGCACGGCTATGGCCGTTCACTTTCAACAAATGGACATGGTTAGTGTGCTGCTCAATACGAAACCCGAGCCCTTCAGCGAGACGACGGCCCCGCAAACTCAGCAGCGACCTGCCCGCTATTTGTGCGGCAGCCCAGTCGCTGCGTTGAGGCAGTCCAGAACGAAGCTCTTGAGTGGCCAGCAGGCCTACATTGCACAAACCCGCCTCAAGTCGCATATGTGGGGGTGCGTCAAGAGTGCCGAGCACCTTCTGACAGATTCGGATAGCCGCGAGCTGGTCGGGTTCTGCTAGGGCGCTGCGAACCAGCCTTTCGATCTGCGCCACATCCTGATCAAGCAACACTGCTGGGGTCTCACCGGTCGGCCCGCACACCGCTAGGCGTGTGCCCCTGCCGGTGGCACTGCGGGCACTAGCGGCGGTTGCGGTTTCGGCGGATGGAACGCCAGCTGATGTAGAGGGGCTAGAGGGGCTAGGTGGACTAGATGAGCTAGAGAGCACTGGGTAGCCGACGATTACAAGCACTGGGCTGCCTCGCCCGTCCCAGCGCTTGCGATAAGCGTCCCGCACTGTTTGCTTCGCAGGCTTGCGTTGCGCGCTGGCAAGCACGATTTCCAGCCCTTGATCTACAACTGTGTCGTTGTAACGCTGAAAGAAGGCCTCGCCGGGTGCTAGTTCTTGCGGAAATCCTGGAGGCGGTGTCCACAGGTCGGCATCACGTTCAGCAAGGAACCCAGCCGCCCAGTCCAAGAGCCCAGTATTGCACAGATCCGCAGACGATTGCGACAATGCCGCGAACGCTTATCGGAGTGGAGGTTTGTAGGCATTCGCGAAATTGTTCGCGCACCTTCTCAGCAGGCAGGGGCAACAGCTAGCACCGCAGATTGACTGTTGAGGCTGAGCGCAGCGCGTGGGGTGGTTGTGGGTAATAATCTCCACAGTGCAGGAGGAGCAGATGGTTGAACCAGCCCCAGCTGTCGAAATCGACGGCGTTACTAAACGCTTCGGTGAGGTGGTCGCCGTTGATGATGTCACCCTCACCATCAACGACGGCGAGTTCTTTGCTCTGCTAGGGCCTTCGGGATGTGGCAAGACCACCACCCTGCGGATGATCGCTGGCCTAGATCTGCCCAGCGAAGGCAGTCTGCGCATCTTCGGCGAAGAGGTCGGCATGGCACCCCCAGACCGGCGCCCGGTCAACACTGTCTTTCAGGCGTATGCCCTGTTCCCGCACATGACGGTGCGCCAGAACATTGAGTTCGGTCTGCGTATGCGCCGTGTCAACAAAACCGAACGGGCTGAACGTGTCAAACAAGCCATAGCCATGGTGCGCCTCGCTGGCATGGAAGAACGCAGCCCCGCTCAACTGTCAGGCGGGCAGCAGCAGCGAGTAGCGCTAGCCCGAGCTTTGGTGAACCAACCCAAAGTGCTGCTGCTTGATGAACCGCTCGGAGCGCTCGATCTGAAACTGCGCCAAGAAATGCAACAAGAGCTCAAAGCTCTGCAACAAGAAGTCGGTATCACCTTCATCTTTGTAACCCACGACCAAGAAGAAGCTCTAGCGATGAGCGAACGCATCGGGGTGATGTCACAAGGCCATCTGCTGCAGGTCGGCAACCCTCGCGAAATCTACGATCATCCAACTACCAGGTTCGTGGCCGACTTCATTGGCCGCACCAACCTGATCGAAGCCGAAGTCGAATCTGCTGGCAT
Organism: Candidatus Aldehydirespirator catecholifindens; assembly: GCA_028283245.1. Lineage (GTDB taxonomy): Bacteria > Actinomycetota > Acidimicrobiia > Acidimicrobiales > Aldehydirespiratoraceae > Aldehydirespirator > Aldehydirespirator catecholifindens. Next base: position 98,087 of record JAPYNU010000006.1, read on the forward strand.
TCTTCGGCTGCAAAACGGCCAGCTCATCCCAGCCGAAATCACAGCACCCGTTGGCACAACAGTCGCAGTTAGCTTGCGACCCGAACGCATCCGTTTGCATCCACGAAACTCAACCACACGAGACTCAACTAGCAGCCACCCCACCCCAAGCGAAGCAAGCTTGAACGACGGCGCAAGCTTGGATGGTGCCATCACCGATGTCACCTATCTAGGCCATGCAGTGGTGTATTTGGTGGCGGTAGGCCCCGCCAACGTCGAGGTGCGCTGCGAAGGCGAGCAAAGCGACCCGCTGGTAGCAGGCACCGAAGTAACCCTCGGCTGGGATCATGGCGCTATCGCAGTGATCCAGGACTAAGGGACTAGGGGAACAAACAGATGCCACGCGGTTCTGCACCCGCAGGCAGCGAAGCGGCAGCCGCTCGGGCACGACGGCGACAAGGGATGCTGCTGGCTTCACCTGCGGCGATTTATCTGCTGATCTTCTTTGTTGTCCCGCTGGGGTTGATCACGGTCTACTCCTTCGCTACCCGCACCTTCACGGGACGCACCTCGCTGAGCGACTGGAACCTCAACGCCTACCGTGATGTTGGAGACGAGATCGTGTTGGGGATCGTCGGACGGTCGGCTTGGCTCGCCACGCTAACCACCGTCATATGTTTGGCGGTTGGCTATCCCTTCGCCTATTACATCGCAACCAGACCAAAAAGTCTGCGAGCCATACTGCTGGTGCTGGTGATGATCCCGTTTTGGACTAACGGCTTGGTGCGAGTCTTCGCTATTCGTTTTTTGTTGGGTTCAAACGGTCCCGCCTCAACGCTCAGCGAAGCTCTGGGATTCGGAACATTCCGAATCTTGTTTACTCCCACCGCGGTGACAATCGGGATGGTCTACACCTTCTTGACCTTCATGGTTTTGCCACTTTATGTGGCCTTGGAGCGAATGGATTGGAGCCTCACCGAAGCCGCCCGCGATCTATACGCCAGCGGTGCCGAAGCCTTCTGGAAAGTCACGCTGCCGCTCACGAAATCGGGGATCGTGGCGGGCTGCGTGCTGGTGTTCGTGCCGAGCTTCGGTTCATATGTGGTGCCCGACATTCTGGGCGGCGCCAAAACATTGCTCGTTGGTTCATACATAGCGCAGCAGTTCACAGATGCCCGAAACCGGCCGCTCGGCGCAGCTCTCAGCGTGATGCTGATCGTGGCGATGCTGATTGCAGTGGCGCTCAATCAGCGTTCGGGAAGCGGTGCCGAAAACACCGAAAAATCGACACCATGAGCGAAGCAGTGGTCGAAACGGGTCTCGGGCGCGGTGCCCGGCGAGGACTCGCAATCTGGGCAGGGGTGGTGTTCGCCTTTCTGTATGTGCCCATCATCGTGTTGGTGATCTTCTCGTTCAACGCGTCATCGCGGGTCAATATCTGGGGTGGGTTCTCCTTTTCGTGGTACGGCGAAGCGTTACGCAACGATGTAATCACCTCAGCGATCCGGGTGTCGTTGACCGTGGCCGCAATTTCAACGGTGGTGTCGGTGGTTATCGGTACCGCTTTGGCGTTGGCACTGCATCGTTATCGGTTTCGGGGGCGACGAGCCCTTGACGGCACCGTCTATCTACCGATAGTGATCCCTGATATCACTATGGCCGTGATGCTGCTGGTGTTCTTCGCCGAAGCGTTCAAGCTGATTAACTCGTTCGGGCCGCGCTACACCCTTGGCATCACCACAGTCGCTTTATCACACATCGCCTTCAACATCTCGTTTGTGTGCGTGGTGGTGCGAGCTCGACTTGACCAGTTCGACCGAACTCTAGAAGAAGCGGCACGCGACCTTTACGCAACCCCGTGGCAAACGTTCCTCCGGGTGACCTTGCCGTTGATCATGCCCGGCATTGCCGCTGGTGGACTGCTAGCGCTGACCCTGTCGTTGGATGATCTTGTGATCTCGGCGTTTGTTTCGGGGCCCGGCTCAACGACGCTGCCCGTCTACGTGTTCGGGAGCATTCGGCGGGGGGTGACCCCTGAACTCAACGCTATTTCCACTCTCATGCTCACCGCTTCAATCACGATAGTGCTCGCAGCTTTAGCGATGCAGCGTCGTCGGGCCAGCGCATCACAACAAACCGGGATCCTGTAACACCTCTCCGCGACAAGCTTCGCCAAGCTCTACCTGCGGCCTGACTTCTTCACTGCCTCACCAAGTCTCCTATAGTTGTAGAGACGTAGGCGTGCAGATATCGCAGATATCAACACTCAGACGTGAATGCACAAACGGTTCTCGGCTCAAATGAGCCTTGGAGGGAGGCACCTATGACCGAATCAACAATCACCATCAAACGGAGGCAAAGACCTCGCAGAGGCTGGCTCGTGTTGCTGGCAGCTGTTGTTGCTGCTTTTGCGTTGCTGGCAGCGGCTTGCGGCGAAGACGAGGATGCGTCAGAAGCCGCTGAATGCGAGCCCGGCGTAGGTGACGGTGACCTGGTCTTCTACAACTGGACCGACTACATGGACGAAGAACTGCTCACCAAGTTCACCGAAGAAACCGGTATCAACGTTGAATACACCACCTATGAAGGCAACGAAGAGATGATCGCCAAGGTTGAGGAGCAGGCCGCCATATATGACCTAGTGGTGCCTTCGGATTATGCGGTCGGCATTATGCGCTCCGATGGTCTGATACAGGAGTTGAATTACGATGCCATACCTAACGCAGCCAACATCGACGAAGCGTTCCAGAACCCGCCGTTTGATCCCGAGCACAAATATCATGTGGCCTTCCAGTGGGGCACCACCGGCATCGGCATGTCGAATGAGGCGCTAGATGCAATCGGCGGCGAATCAACCTGGGCGGTGATCTTTGATCCCGAAGTCGCGGCAATGGTGCCGGGCGGCATCTCCATGCTTGACGACGCTCCCGAAACTGTGTCAGCCGCGCTGAAATACCTCGGCTACAGCATCACGGATGTGTTCAGCGGCGAATATGAAGATGCCGACGATGCCATCCGTGAAGCTGGTGACCTGCTGCGAGCCACCAACTCACGGCTGGTCAAATACGACTCAGCTACCTACGGCGATGACCTAGTTAACGGTGAAGTGGATGTGTCTCACGGCTGGAGCGGCGGTTTCGCACTGGCGATTGATGAAGCCGATGCCTACGAAACTCATGTTTACACCATTCCCAAAGAAGGCGCAGTTCGCTGGGTGGACACCATGGCTATTCCTCACAACGCCAACAATGTTTGCTCTGCACACGCCATGATCAACTTCTTGACAGACCCGCAAAACGGCGCACAACTCACTAACTGGACGTTCTACGGTAGCCCCAATGCCGCCGCCACGCCCTACGTTGATCAAGAAATTCTCGATGATCCTGGCATCTATCCACCTGAGGAAGTGATCGCACGCCTTGAGTTCATCCCACAAGCCGGTGAACGTCAAGTGCTGATCCAAGACCAGCACAGCAGAGCCAAGAGCTAACCATCAACATCAGGCTTTACGCGGTCGGGGTGCCGAAACATCGGTGCCCCGACCGTTGCGCGCCCTCAAACTCAAATTCTCGCCTTGAGCAGTGCGAGCCAGCGAATTGTGACCACCGATGATTATTCAGATTAGTCGGGTCGGAGTTCCAAAAAGCCAGCCGCACTAAAATCTCCGTCAAACGCCAGCGCCTCAGTAATCCGTTCACGGCGCATGATCTCAAAACTGGTCGCATCAACATAGGAGTAGCGCCTCTCGTCATGGCGGGCTAGCCATTCCCATGCTCGCTCATCAACATTTGAGTCAACCAACGCAGTTGAGACCCTTGACGATTGGCGCAGCAGAGTAACGAACCGCACAGCTTCGCCATGCCCGCAACGGCGGCGCAGCCACGTCCAAGTCTCGCCTGCTACCAGATTTGATGTGCGTAACGCACCGCGCCCGGTGCGCCACAACTGCTTCGCTTCAACGTGATGCTGATCCGAGGCGACAAGCAGCCCAACCCAGAAGGATGTGTCAACAAATTTCATGCGCCTGTCTCATAAATGACCGAGTCGATGTCGTCATCAGGTGTCACGGTTACGCTGCCCACCAGCGCATCCAGCGGATCGTTGACCGCCCCGGCATTATCCGCAAGTGACGAACGCACAGCATTACGCACAAAAGCCGAGCGCGAAACTCCTTGTTTAGCTGCTGCACTTGACAGCGCTTCGTCGATTTCGCTATCAATATAAAGCTGTATACGTCGCATACATAAAGTATACACCACCCGCCAATTCGGTGCGCCAAAGTGGATGCTCCAACCGGCGGGGCTGGCGGCTAGTCTCAGACTGCAGCAGCTTGACGGAGCACAGCAATGGACGAGCCAACTTGGACGATGGGCGTTGAGGAGGAATACCTCCTTGTGGAGCGCAGCACTGGAGCGCTAATCACCAAACAGCCCTCTGGACTTCTCGAAAAGATCGAAAATCTGCGCTACGGCCTAGTAGCACGCGAACTGTTTAGTTCGCAGATCGAAATCGGCACTGGGGTATGCAAGACGCTGCAAGAACTACGCGCCGATCTTGGTTTGTTGCGTGTGGCGGTGGCTGAAGCAGCCGCCGAATATGATCTAGCCCCGATTGCGGCTTCATCGCATCCGGTGGCGCGCTGGCTACAGCAGCAATACAGCGACAGCGAACGACATCAAGCTCTGGCTGAGGACTTGCAGGGCGTAACCCGACGGCTGCTGGTGTCAGGAATGCATGTTCATGTTGGCATCGAAGACCCCGATCTGCGTATCGATCTGATGGATCAGGTGTCGTATTTCTTGCCGCATCTTTTGAGTTTGTCCACCTCGTCACCGTTCTGGGAGGGGCGCGACACCGGCCTCAAGAGTTACCGCATGTCGGTGCTTGAAACGCTGCCACGCACCGGCTTACCTGAACGTTTCGAGTCGTGGTCAGAATTCCGGCGCCACATTGATGTGCTGGTCACGGCTGGAGTGATCGAAGATCCCAGCATGGTTTGGTGGCATATCCGCCCCTCAGAGCGTTATCCCACGGTGGAGATGCGTGTGGCTGATCTGCCCACACGGATTGAAGACACCATCGCTTTAGCTGCGATGTACGTGTGTCTGCTGCGAATGCTTTGGCGACTCAAGACCGAGAATCGCCGCTGGCGCAGCTACGCCAACTTTTTGATAGCCGAGAACCTTTGGAGGGCTCAGCGTTACGGCACCGAAGGCGAACTGTTGGACTTGGGGACAGGCTCGCTGGTGCCTTTCGTTGACCTGCTTGAGGAAATGATTGAGTTAGTGATGCCCGACGCGCAAGCCTTGGGTTGCGTGAGCGAAATAGAACACACCAGAGTGATCTGCCAACGCGGTACATCCTCGGATCGACAGCGGGCCGTCTATCAACAGGCGGTCGCTGACGGGGCCAGCCACGATGAAGCCCTCAGAGCCGTGATAGACGCGCTGGTCAGCGACACACTGGCACACCCGGCCAGTCCCTAAAGCTGCCAGCGCTGTTTATCGGGCATCTGCGCGCCAGCAACTCATCGCAAAAGCAGCCGATCTCGATTTCGCCAAGAAGAGAGATTTCAGGCACTATTATCTGTGTCATGGCTGGTGCAATAGTCATGGTGGTAGTGCTGGTAGTGATCTTCCCAGTGCTGGTGATGATGAGCGGTGTTGTGCTGGCGGCGTTTCTGGGCGGTTTCTTGAACGCCGAATCCGATGCTGTCAACACCGACAACGATGCTCCCAACGAATATCTGCAGATAGCTCGCAACGAAACCGAGATCCACTACCCGCAGACCTGAATGGTGACGCCGCGCTCTAGGTCTGCGAAGATGCGCCACCAGACGCTATGACAGCAGGCCAAACAGGTGGCAGTCCACGGTTGATCCACACCGCCGCGGCTACCGCAGCGAAGACAGCGTCGCTGCCGTTGACAGGCTGGGTGTCTTCGTCGATTATTTCAATGTTCACCTGCGGCATCGCTGATGCACCCACGATGCCGAACGATCGCACAGTCAGATCATGGACTGTGCCGTCATGGTCTACGCCGAGCGACTCGCTGAGCACCCACGAGTAAGCCATGTGGGCTGCACCGCTGCAATATGAGCGCAACACCGTCTCGTCAAGAGGCTGACCCGCTCGCACGGTAACGCTGATAGCGCCTTCGTTGGTGACTGTGGCACGAGCTGACCCTGCGCCCGGGCAAGTAATCCAGTTTGACTCGTTGCGGACTGCAGCCAAAAGCACCGCTGCCTCGGCCCAGCCCGCGGCACGAAGCCTTGACGATGTCGGCGGGCCCGGCAAGTCCACCTCGGTGACCGAAAAGTTCGGTGCGTAACCCTTGATTGCTTCGGTGATGCCCTCCGTGCGTGCCACCACGATGTGGCCGCTGCCGCCAAGGTTGACCCCGGCTGCGATCGGAGGACGTTTAGCTCCTAAAGCCGCTGAGTCGCGACGAGACCACAGCACCCGAACCGCTCGGCCATGTTGTTCAGCTAAACGGCGGGCGGCTGCGGTCACTGGAGAGTCAAGCTTGGCACCGAAAGCACCGCCGTTGCCGAGCGGGGACGCGGGCTCGCCGCCCGGCTCGCACCAAGCTGCGTCGGTTTCCAAATATCCAGGATCAACCCAACTCGTGCGCAGGGTCAGATCCCAGTCCCCCGGCGGCACTTCAAGAGGCGGCTCGAAACTGGCTGTGGTGCGACGGCCGGGAATCTGGCAAGCCAAACGGCGAGCTTCGTGAGCTGTGGCGGCCACTACCCAGCCGTCGGAGTCGGCCGCTTCGCACTCAGCACCGGCACGCACTGCCACAAGCGCGTCAGCGGGGGCGGTGTCATCCGCGAAACCGCCCTCCCCGAGCGCTGTAGCGACACCGGTTGACTGCGGTGAGCGCCCCTCAATAGCAGCTCGCAGATCAGAGTCGCTTTGACTCCCCGGTTCGCTATCGCGTTGCGATAGGTCGGCACAGCGTTGCGATAGCTCGGTACCGCCTTGCCGCTGCACGGGATATGCCTGCCAGGCATCAAGGATTGGCTGCCAGCCGGTGCATCGGCAAAGATGCGCGCTAAGCGCACGAGCTGCGGCGCTGCGGTCGCTGTGATCGCCGCCTTTGGTTTGCAACCCAACAAAACGACAAATGATGCCCGGGGTGCAGAACCCGCATTGGCTGGCACCTGTTGACGCGAAGGCTTGTGCCCAGGCCTCTCGAACATCAGCGTTGAGCCCGTCAAGGGTTGTGATTTCGCGACCCGCCACTCGCTTCGCGGGTGTGACGCAGGCGACACGAGGCTGACCGTCAACTAGAACCGTGCAACATCCGCATTGGCCTTGTGGGCTGCATCCGTCCTTCACTGAGCGCACACCGAGCTGTTCACGCAGCACATCCAACAACGTCAAACCGTCATCGGGCACCTCCACCACTTCGCCGTTGACGGTGATCTCACAGGCCTGATGCGAGCCCTTTGAGTGAATATTCATGCTAAAATCTAATTTTTCAGATATTTAGGTTGCTAGACGGTACTCGGTATGATATCGTCCAATTTCATGGAACCAATCACCTTCACAGGGCTAGCAGCAATCATCGCCGCTGTCGTCGGCCCGGTAGTCGGATGCGTGCTCTTGTTGATCCGCTACCAGCATCGCGACAGCCTTGAGACCCGCAGCCTCATCAGCGATGTCAAGAACGAAAATCTCACTATGAACCTAGAAACCCGAGAGATGATCGTCGACTCAGAAAAGAGAACCCACGCACTGATAGAGCGACAAGGCCGTGAATACAACACGAAGCTCGACAAGGTAATCAGCAGCCTCGCTGATACGCGTGAGCGGCTCGCCCGCATTGAAGGGCGGCTCGAGATCGGCTTCCATTCCCGCGAGGAATCACAGCCAGACGACACTCAAAGTCCCTGAGCGTCTGGATCAACGCTCAAGCCGCTCTGCTCGGGGCTAAAGCATCCCGTCTAAGGGATTTAGCTGAAGCTTTGACCGCAGCCGCAGGTGCGTTGAGCGTTGGGATTGTCGATCGAGAACCCAGCCGACTGCAGACTGTCGGAATAGTCAAGGGTGGCACCCTCAAGCAGCATCGCCGAAGAAGGATCAACCACCACTTGCACGTCGCCAAATGTTGCGGTGGCATCAGTGTCGGCGATGTCACTGTCGAAATACATCTCATATGAGAACCCCGAGCAGCCGCCGGGTTGCACAGCCACTCGCAGCGACAGCCCGTCGGTGTCTTCGGCTTCGATCAGTTGCGAAACCTTGTCAGATGCTTTGTCTGTGAGTGTGATCACAACCATGTCTCCGTGTAGAGGGACTTGATGGACGTTACCCACAAGTTAGCGCCTACCGGGCCGGGCGCAACCACCAGCAACGGTGTCGCCTGTAACTGACGCTTGACACTGCCCCGCTAGCATCGCGGGCGTGATCATGACTTTGCCCACCGCTACCGACGTAATGGAACTAATGCGGGGTGTGATTGACCCCGAACTCGGCAGCAACTTAGTAGAGCTGGGGATGGCTCGCAGCGCTCAGGTATCCGAAGACGGCGAGGTGCTCATCAAGATCGCTTTGACCACTTCGGGATGCCCGTTGAGATCTCAGATCCAGCGCGATGTCAAAGCGCGGCTGGAGTCGCTACCAGGGGTTACCAAGGTGCGAATCCTTTGGGACGAGTTGACCGCCGAAGAAAAAACAGCGGCTATGACAACAGCACGTTTCAACGTGTCGCAGCAAGCCCCTGACACTGCTATTCCGTCCACCACCAAAGTGCTGATGGTGGCTAGCGGCAAAGGCGGTGTGGGGAAGTCCACGGTCACCACCAACCTGGCTGCTGCTTTAGCCGCACAGGGTTTCAAGGTCGGCGTGATGGATGCCGACATCTGGGGTTACTCGGTTCCGAGAATGCTGGGCGTTGACGGCGATCTGCGTTCTGTTGAAGGCAAGATCGTGCCGATCACACGCCATGTCGGCGAGGGACGCCTTGATGTGGTGTCGATGGGGTTTCTGGTTGATCGTGAAGACTCGGCTCTGATGTGGCGGGGTCTAATGCTCAACCGGGCTGTGCAGCACTTCTGCGAAGACGTTGCTTGGAGCGACGACCTGGACTATCTGCTGATCGACATGCCCCCCGGCACTGGTGATGTGCAGATGGGTCTCGCCAAGATGCTGCCGCGAGCTGAGATGATCGTGGTGACCACGCCCGCGGTAGCTGCACAGAAGGTGGCTGCCAGAGTGGTCGACATGGGCCGCAAAAATTATTTGCGCATCGTGGGCGTGATCGAGAACATGAGCGCTCTCACCACCGAAACTGGAGAGCAGCACGCAGTGTTTGGTTCTGGCGGCGGCGAGTCGCTTGCTGCTGAGGTTGGAGCGCCGCTGCTGGGCAAGATTCCGCTTGAGGCGGCGGTGTCTGACGGTTCCGACCGGGGTGAACCAGCAGTACTTGACAGCAACGGTGCTGCCGCTGCTGCGTTTGCTTCGGTGGCTGAAGCGTTGTCTAGTGAGCATGTGCCACCAGTGGAGATGGCTGGCTGCAGCGCGCGAATGCTTGATGCAGCCGCAGCAGCTCTTGACGCTCTCGACTCTCTAGATGCTCTTGATGCCGACACCGCAGCATCGTCTAAAGGCTGAGCTGAGACCCCAACGAAAATGTGTGGTCCCCACAACGGGGAGCGGGGGGGCGGTTGCCAGTGCCGTGAGGCTAGTTACACGCCCCTGAGTCGCTGACTCCTCTGTGGCTGTAGCAGACCAGCGTTGATTCCACGCTTCGTAGTGTGTACGAACCCGAGTCAGCTTTCTCGGCGAAGACTTGCAGCCGGTAACCGCGAATCGAGTCGTCGGGAAGATCCAGAACATCCACTGTGACCTCGCTGAGATCGCCGTCAACTGGAGTGCCCGACACCACAATGCGCAGCGAGGAATCTTCGCCAGCGGCTGCTTGAGCAACGATCTGCGCCAACTCGGTAAGAGACGCTGCTGTTGGTGCCTCGTCAAGATCTTCGATCAGGTCAGCGGTGACATCGGAGGTTGATCCCAGCGGTGATAAAAAGGCGCTCGAAGCCCAACCCAGTCTTTCACCCATACGAATTTCGTGCCACACGGTGGTTCTCAGCTTGCGAGTGTTGCCGGTGGCTGTCACACCGGTATTCAAGTCAAGCGTGGCGAGGCGTTCAGGTGAGTCGGGAGCGCGCACGATCACAGCCGACTCGCTGTCGACGTTGATCGAGTTGCTAAGCCGAGCGACCACGTCACCCACTGGAACAGCACGCACGTTGAGGCTGGAGTCGTGGTCAACGCCGATCACCGCCAAACCGGTGCCAGTCGCGGGACCGGATTCATTGTCAGGCTCGCCCGGCAGATTGACGTTCGACGTGCTGTTGTTGGCTTGAGCACTCCCCGACGTTGATGCAGACTCGTTCTCGGTGGCTGTTGAGTCCTCGGTTGAGGCTGCGCCGGTTGTGTCATCGTCTGGTGTGGCTCCGGCGGTCAGCCGTGATGCCGCAGCCGCTTCAAGAGCAGCCGACGCAGCGGATTCTCGTGCCAGTTCGGCTGCGGCACCCGCTTCTGCCGCGGTCTGCTCAGCAGCGGATACGGCAGCAGCCACCTGTGTGGCTGCTTCTTGAGCCCGGCTAGCTGCAGCCTGAGCTGCTGCCACGGTTTCTTGAGCGTCGGCGAGCAGCTCGGCAACTTCAGTTGACGGCGACGAGTCGTTGCCGTCGTTTGTTGAATCACTGTCTGATCCGCTCACCAGTACCACAATTAGGGCTACCACTGCGATCACCGCAGCCACACCAGAAGCCAAGAGCGACCTCCGCGAGGTCGCCAACGCGCTTGACACTGCCATTTCGATACCTTGCCTTTTTGTTCGGGTTCCAGCCCAAGTATGTCACCGCCACATGCAGCGAATGCACACCCTCACAGATTGATTGTGATGCTACCGTCACAGCCAGACGAGCTTCGCTGAATCAACTGCTTTTGAGTCAGCTGACTCGCTTACACATCAGGCGGGTTGCTCGGGTTGCTGTTTTGCGGGTAAGGCACTTCGTTCACATCCACAACATTACGAAAATTTCTGTCGTCACGCCGCTGCTGGGTGCTGCGGCGAGCATCGGATCCTCTGGACTCGGCACCCCATGAGGCAGATCCCGCCGAAGCGAGATTGACCCGCCTCGCGAAGCGGCGCATCAGCAGAGTCCTCACCAGCACACGCCCCGGCAAAAAGAGCAGCCCCAAACCCACGGCATCGGTGATGAAACCGGGCGTAAGCATCAGCACGCCCGCCACCACGATGAGCACACCGTCCACCATCTCTTTTGCGGGTAGTTGACCGTCGTTGAGGCGGTTGTTTATCTGCCTGAGCAACCCAAGACCCGAACGACGCACCATCCACGCCCCCACCACCGACACCAGCACTAGCAAAGCAATGGTCGAGCCAGCCCCGATCGGTTCAGCGATCAAGATGATCACATACAGCTCAAGCAACGGCACGCACAGCATCAACAACAGCAGCACACCGAACATGACCTCAAGCGTAGATGCCGATCATCTCTTGCGGCGCGTCGCAGCGGTGCGCCAAGACCTGAACAGAACTCAGCCAAGGCTCAGTCAAGGCTCTGGTAAGGCTCGGTTAGGACTCAGACACCATTGGGTGATCTAGCCTCAGGTGCGGTGCCCCAGGATCAACCACCTTCAGTTGACCGGCTAGCCCGTTCGCTAGCGCACATTGACCTTCCCATGCCGCTGCTGGTGGATGCCGCCCGCAGCGCCATCGCCGACGGAGACCCAAACTCAGCCGCTGAGCGAGCCCGCAGCATTAAGCAGCGCCTGCTGGCACCGGTAATCAACGGCACCGGTGTGCTACTTCACACAAATCTGGGCCGTGCGCCGCTGCCATGGTCACAAACTGCTGACTATTCCAATCTGGAGGTTGATCTCACCACCGGTGACCGTGGCGATCGACAGCACGGCATCGGGATGTTGCTGGCGCAGGCTTGTGGTGCTGAAGCAGCGATGGTGGTCAACAACTGCGCTGCTGCGGTGATGCTGGTGCTCGCAGCTTTGGCGCAGGATCGCATGGCTGTGGTCTCGCGAGGTGAACTAGTGGAGATCGGCGGCGGTTTTCGAGTGCCGGACGTGATGGCATGGTCGGGAGCGCAGCTGTTGGAGGTCGGCACCACCAACCGAACCCGTCGCAGCGATTACGCCGCGGCTTTAGCCGATCCCAGAAACGACGTAGCTTTGGTGGTGCAGGTTCATAGGTCCAACTTTCGGCTGCTGGGCTACACCGAAACTCCGAGCACCACCGAACTTGCCCAGCTTGGGCCGCCGCTTTTGTTCAACATTGGTTCGGGGTTGCTGGACAGTCGCTGTCCGTGGCTGTCGGGAGGTCCGCCTCCATGGCTTGACTCTGAGCCAGCCGCACGCCAAAGCATCGAAGCAGGCGCAAGTCTTGTGACTTTCTCTGGCGACAAGCTTTTCGGGGGCCCGCAAGCTGGCATCATCGCCGGACGTGCCGAACTTGTGGAAGCCTGCCGGAAGCATCCACTGGCTCGGGCACTGCGCCCCGGGTCGCTGGTGCTGGCAGCGCTGCAGAACACCGCTTTGGCTTATTTGCGCCAAGACGGCGAAGCCGTTGACTTTTGGCGTATGGCTGTGCTTAGCACAGATCAGCTACGCAACCGGCTCGATGCCTACGAAGGTTTACGGGTGACCGACACTTCCTCTACTCCAGGCGGCGGCACTCTTCCCGGCGTGGAGATCAAGTCGCTGGGGGTGGCGGTAGCCGGTGACCACACCAAACAGTTGAGGTCGCTGCCACGTCCGATCATCGCTCGGGTTTGCGACGGTGAAACGATTGTGGATCTACGGACCGTGCATCCCGTTGACGACATCGAAGTGGCCGCAGCACTGCATCAAGCCGCAGTGTGATCAAGATGCAGCGCAGCCAGCCCATAATTGAGCAGCCCATAATTGAGCAGCCCATAATTGAGTTCGTCAACCACGCCTCGTTCGTGCTCGAATTCGCAGGGCACACAATCATCAGCGATCCTTGGCTCTTCGGGACGGCGTTCAACGACGGTTGGCGCCTGCTATGTGACAGCAACTTCGACCCACAGCGGTTCCGTGACATCAACTACATCTGGATATCGCATGAGCATCCAGACCACTTCTCGCCGATGGTGCTGCGCAGCGTGCCCGAAGCGATCCGCCGTGACATCACAGTGCTGTTCCAGCAGACCAAAGACCGCAAGGTGATCGACTTCTGCGCCGAGATCGGCTACAAAACCCTTGAACTCCCGCACATGGAACCGGCCACGCTTGACGATGGCCTCGAAGTGATCTGCGGCCGGATGCCTCTGTATGACTCTTGGATCCTTTACGACTGCGCCGGTTTCAAAGTGTTGAACCTCAACGACTGCACGGTGACACCCAAAGCCCTAGAAACAATCAGGCGGGTCGTGGGCAGTATTGACGTGCTCTTTACCCAGTTCAGCTACGCCGGATGGAAGGGAGGCCCCGCCGACACGACCATGAGACGAAAAGCCGCTGCTGCCAAGCTGTCAGCCATGCAGACTCAGATTCGTGTGCTGGCACCCACATGGACAGTGCCCTTCGCTAGTTTCTCGTATTTCTCGCATCACGAGAACCGCCACAGCAACGACAGCATCAACCGCCCCGACGGTGCAGCCACCGCTATCCGAGCCGCAGGTTCAGAACCTGTCGTGATGTATCCCGGCGACACCTGGCGAGCAGGCGACCAGTGCAACAGCGACACTGCCTTGCAGCGCTACCGCAGACATTACGACTTCGCTGCCAAGAGCTATCTGAGTTCTGAGAGCATCAATGAACCGACCTTGATAGAGGCAGGCCGCGCCTATGCCGCAAGGATCCGCTCTAACAACAGCGTCGCGCTTTTGCGGCTGATTCGCAGGATGCCACTGCTCGGGTTGTTAAGGCCCCTCACCATTGAGGCGCACGACCTCGGGTGCCGATACCGCCTGTCGCTCGAGCACGGACTAGAACCTCTCGGCGCACTAAGGCCTCCCGACGCGCAGACGAGCCCCAACGTCAGGATGCACTCCAGCAGCCTGCACTACCTGCTGCGCCACGATTGGGGCTACGACACTCTCGCCGTCAACGGGCGTTTTGAAGCCGACTTGGACGGTTTCAAGAAAATGAAGAAACTGCTGTCGATCGGCTCTCTCAACAACGCGGGCCACCGGTTGACGGTCGGCCTGTTGTTCGACAGAGACTTCCTACGAATGGTTCGGGCCGCGGCCCTGCGCCTGCGCGCCCAACAGCCGTCGAGTTAACCCAACGCAGCGAGCACTCAAGTCATTCATGCATGTAGTCGCTACCGCTGGACATGTTGATCACGGCAAGAGCACTCTGGTGCGAGCTCTCACCGGCGTGGACCCTGACCGGCTCGCCGAAGAGAAGCGGCGCGGGCTCACCATTGACTTGGGTTTCGCGTCGCTGGATCTGCCGTCGGGGCGCCAACTGGCGTTTATTGACGTGCCCGGCCATGTGCGCTTTCTCAAAAACATGCTTGCAGGGGTTAGCGGTGTGGATGCCTGCGTGTTCGTGGTGGACTCCACCGAAGGCTGGAAACCCCAGTCGGAGGAGCATCTGCGAATCCTGCAGCTGCTCGGGTTGAAGCACGGTCTGTTGGTATTGACCAAAGTCGACGATGCCGGCAGCGAACTAGTGGAGTTGGCGCGCCTTGATGTGGCTGAGCATGTGGCAGGCACCTTCCTAGAGCAAGCACCAGTCGTCGCCACCGACGCGATCACCGGCAGCGGCATCAGCGAGCTAAAAAACGAACTCGACAGACTGCTAGCGCACGCACCCACAGCAGCGGACCTGCAACGTCCTCGACTGTGGGTGGATCGAGCTTTTGCGATCAAAGGCTCGGGCACGGTAGTAACAGGCACTTTGACAGGTGGGCAACTGGCAGCAGACGACAGTTTGATCCTGCTGCCAGTGGGTCGTGACGTGCGGGTGCGAAGCCTGCAAAGCTTGCATCAACAATGCGAGCGGATCAATCCAGGCAGCCGGGTAGCGGTCAATGTTGTCGGGGTTGGGCATCGCCAGGCGGCTCGCGGTGACGCGCTGGTAAAAGACGGGCAATGGTGGGCCAGCGACACTGTAGATGCCGAGTTGTCAGTGCTTTCATCGGTTGAGCATCCCGTCACACGCCGAGGTGCTTATGTGGCCTACATCGGCTCGGGGGAGCATCCCGTCAAACTGCGAGTGCTGGGGCCTTCAGCGATTGCGCCCGCAGCGAGCGGTTTCGTGCGCCTTTACCTGCCGACCCGGCTGCCGTTGAGCATGGGCGACCGTTTCATTCTGCGCGAATGGGGGCGTGCAACCACTGTAGGCGGCGGCGAGATTCTTGATGTGGAGCCGGTGCTAGCAGCATCAAAAGCTAGACCTGACCGATCAGTTGAGCGGATCATCGCTGAGCGTGGCCGCATTGAAGTCACTCATCTCAAGAAACTGACCGGCGTTGAGCTTGCAGCGGATCTAGGACACTGGGCGGTTGCAGCGGAGCATCTCGCTCACAGCGAGCAGCGACTAATCGAGGCGGTGGACAATGCTGGCGCGCTCGGTCTTGATCTGGCTGCTCTTGACGACTTCGAGCGTGCCGTGATCACCTCTGTGGAAGGCATGGACTCTTCACAGGGGCGGATCAGTCGGGGTGGCAGCGACCCGCTGGCGGATCACTGGTTCGTGGCTGAGGTTGAGGCTGCGCCTTTTGCTCCACCGGCACCCGATGAAGTGTCACGAGAAGAGTTGCGGCTGCTGGTTCGCAAGGGTCAACTAGTGGAGAGCAGCGGTATTTATTTCGGGGCTGATGCAACTACCGCAGCCGCCGAGATTGTCGCCCGACTGCTGGCGCGTAAGCCTGAAGGGGTGACAGTGGCTGAGATTCGTGACGCTTGGGGCACCACCCGCAAGTTCGCTTTGCCGTTGTTAGCTCATCTTGACAGCACAGGAGTAACGCGCCGGCGTGAAGATCTGCGGATCGCCGGACCTCGACTACCTGAGATGCGGTAGATCAGTGTTCAGGAGATCCGCAGCAGCAACCTACGCCGCTCAATCTCGTTGAGCCCACCCCAGATGCCGTGCTGCTCACCAACATCCAAGGCATGTTGAAGACAGTCCGACCGAACCGAGCAGGTGGCGCAGATGTCTTTGGCTTGCAGTTCGCGTTGACGCTTTTCGTCGCGTTTCTCAATGTCAGTCGGCGGATAAAAAACCGACGAATGCGGCCCGCGGCACGCGGCTTTCAGTTGCCATTCGGCTTGGTCGTATGCAGCAGCCCTCATTGGCAATCGTCCTCCCGCCAGAATGGACTACCACACGCTGAGGCCACGATACAAAGCCGAGCGTAAGGCTTTTTAGTTCTGTGGCTCAGTATCGGGATTCTGCCCGCTGTCAACAGGCTCAACCGAAGCTTCGACAGCCGCAGCTTCTGCCGGTTCGACCGTGAGGATCAACCCCTCCAAATCAACCACTGTCACAGGGTCGCCTTCGGCGATAGGGGTAGCTCGTTGAGTGCGGGCGCGCCAAGGAGCGCCTTCGATCATCACAACACCTTCAGGACTGACAGCGCCTCGGGCCACCCCAACCGCGCCGATCATCCAGTCACGCCCGATTCTTGGGGTTCCGTAACGGGTTCGCACCATGGCAGGCATCCCAGCCACCATGCCCATGAAGGTTCCGACGACACCAGCTAGCAGCGTGATCCACGACAGCAGCTGTCCCTCAAACAGAGCCAATGATCCCGTGACCAGACACAGCGTGGCGATCACGGTCCAGACTCTGGGTACTCCTGTCTGGATGTCAACTGCATAGCCGAACATGGCGAGCAGCAGCAGCGCCACCGCCCATTCTCGTGTCGGCAGGGCCGCCAGCCCGTAGCAGCCGAGCAGCAGGCAGGCTGCCCCGAGCCCTCCAGCGATGCCGACTCCACCAGTGAACAACTCAAACACTAATAATCCGACACCTGCTATGAACAGCAGGTAAGCAACCGCTGGGCTGGCTGCAGCATGCATGAACTGATCGAACTGGCTGAGCTTGGCGAAGCGCACGGCGCTCACCGGCACTCGAACCGGTTCACTGCCGGAGTCGTCTATTTCGGTCTCAAAGCCAGGTAGGTCAATCACGAAGAAGGGCAGAGTGGGGGCTTCTCGAGCGATACCGAGTTCGATGGCTTGTCTTGAGGAGACTCGCTCTGTCCGCAGACTCGGGTAGCTCTCAGAGAATCGTTCGGTCATCTGATTGACGGCGATAATCGGTTCACCAAGATCACCGAGTTCAGATCCTGGGGCGAGCGCCAGATCAGAAACCAGTCCAGCCAACTGTCCTGCACCACCTGCTGCGGCAGCGCCTGACGGACCGATCCACATGGTGACTGGTACCTTGGAGTTGGCGATGCGTTCGCCTAGTTCGATCAGGCGATCATCGCTGATCGTGGCTCGGGAACTGTTGACCTGCAGCACCAGTCCTAACGAGCCGCTGGTTTCTGCCTTATCAATGGATCGCTTGATGAAGTCAGCCATGATGGCATCGAGATAGCCCGATACACCGATCACATCCACCACATCAGCCGACGCTTGAGCAACAAGGCTGGATGCCGCTGCTAGGTCAGTCGCAGAAAGATCAGCTACAGAGCGTTTAGTCGCAGCACCATCTAAACGGATGCCTTCGGCTACACCGTTCGCGTTAGCAGCGTGATCGGCACTGTCAAGACGATCGATGCTGCCAAGGTCTGAAGCGATAGCCACCGTGGCGGGAACCAGCGCCAGAGTTAGTCCCAGAACTACCAATGCGGCACCGATGAAACGGCGAACGAATCTTGTGTTGCGTGTAGTTCTTGAAGTTGTCATCACTGTCGCTTTAGCGACGGCTTGTTCAGTTGCCAGAGGGATCGTCATCAAGTGCTTCAACGGCGGCTTCGAGGGTCTCCTTGACCGGCACGATCCGATCGAAGCCGGTGGTGTGCAAAAGGCGTAGCAGCGTGGCACCGTCGCAATGCACGACGACCCGGCCTTCATTCTCGCGTATGCGTCGAATTCCGCCGATCAGAGCGCCGAGACCAGCCGAGTCAATGAATGGCACTCCGCAAAGGTCAACAACCAGACGAGGCGAACCAGAGTGTGAGGCCAGCGCCTCACGAAACTGAGCCACTGTGTAGGCATCAAGTTCGCCTGTGGGCCGCAGCAAGTGGTAGGAAGTCGCGCTGTCGCTGCCTTCATGATGAATCGACTCCAGTTCCAGCATGGTTGAAGAGGTTAGCGCTGCTTCGGCTCAACTGCCAGACTGAGCTAACCACCAGACGACACTAAGGCAGCGGTGAACGGTACTATCGTCGTTGTGAGCGAGGTGTTGCTAGTGACCGATTCCGACTGGCTTGCACAGCAGTGCGAGGCCGCGCTAGGCGGGGATCATCGTTTGCATAGAGTGCATAAAGGTAGCGACACGCTGGAGGCGATCCAGTCGGTCGATCCAGATTTGGTGCTGCTCGACATGCAGGTCGGCAACATGGGTGGCATGGCTGCGTGTCTAGCCATCCGCCAAGAAGAGCAGATGGGGCGACTGGAACCGCGTCCGGTGGTGATGCTGCTTGACCGCGACGCAGATGAGTTTCTGGCCCGCCGCAGCGAAGCCGACGCTTGGCTGGTGAAGCCGGTGGATCCTCTCAGACTGGCTCGGCTGGTTTCGCAATCGCTGTCCGCAGCGTCTGATGCGCCAGGTGTCGCCTAAGCAGGTTTGCAGCGCAATCGCTGACAGCACGGCTAACCTTCGCGGTTGCTGCACACGGGCAGTGGCGCAGCTTGGTAGCGCGCCTCGTTCGGGACGAGGAGGTCGTGGGTTCAAATCCCGCCTGCCCGACACCAACACACCCTCCGTTTCGTGAATCAGGGCCGCATAGCTCCTTCAACTCAACGAATCCAGCTCTACTGATAGTCAGTTGGCCCTGCACAAACCGGGTCTTCTGGCCTGGCTTGTCGCCATCGCTCACCCGCAATCAAAACAGAGTTCGTATCACCCGAATCTGCTCTCGTCACTCTGGTGGCGATCCACGAACCCTTGCGAGGGACATCAATGTTGAGATCTTTGGCGATGCCTGGATGGCTCCCTTGATGTCCGAGCACCATGATCCCTTCCGGCTGGAGAGCTTTTCGAGCATCACGGACACGTTTTGGTCCATCGTCTTGTTGTGCAACAGTCAGAACTACCTCGCGTCGCACAACCTTGTTGTGGACACGACGGAACAACTGATTCACGCGCTGTTGCCCACTAAGGGCATCATTGAGAATCGCCGAACGATTTTCTTCGTTCAGATGCAAGAGCAAATTCTCTGGGAGAACACCGGGGTTCACTAGCCACTCCATAGCTGCGATCCCCACATCATTGAAACGGCGCTTCTTATCCTTGTTGGAGCTTGTTCGAAGGGCTACTTCGTCGGCTCTGACAATGCCCACCGAGAACGTTGAGCGGTAGTCATTGGCGGTTATGCAAAGACAAAGTTCGCCCACCGCCTCCGTTGGAATCATCCAACCCCGTGACTTCATTGACCACTTCGCGTCCACTTCTTGACCGTCTACGAGGTAATCCATCCGGTGGCCTCGCTGAAGGTTGAACTCGGCCTGGATGAGGATCTCCACCTTTGTACCAATGTAGGTCTTCTCTACCTTCGACAGTTCAGTCAGCGAGTAACGGCCTGTTCTCTGTCCGTCGAACACCTCATCGAAGCTCTGGCGGATGGCAGCACCGAACCGTTCCCTCATCCGCGGCTGCGAACGGAACCAATCGACTGCATAAGCAAGCGAAGTGTCCAACGTTTAGCCAGCTATAGGAGCAAAAGCGTGCTCGTAGAGATGACGCGCAATGGCCACACCCAGCAAAGGAGGTACTGCGTTGCCAATCTGGCGTGCAATCTCAATCTTGGTTCCCTCAAACAAGTACCAATCTGGAAACGACTGCAGTCGGGCACCCTCACGATGAGAGATCACCCGGTCCGCTGTCGGATGCAAGTATCGGCCTTTCTCGGGCTTGAAGAACTCAGTTCGAATCGTCGTAGAGGGGCGGTCCCACCAGAGGCGACCCATAACGTCTGTCGTGCCGGTCGGTTTGTTAGCCCAACATGACGGTGTGATGTCCGGGCGATTCCGCATCAGATCGAAGCGGTTGCCGCCGGATGGGATTGCTCTGTAACGCTCTAGAGATTCCGGTCGCGGTTTGCGTCCGAAGTGAAGGTGCTGGCCCGTCTCTGTGCAGTACGGCTCCGTGCCACTAGTACGAAGCGGCAAATCGCCGATTGCCTCCCTTACCGTGACGTAAGGATGCCCAGCGGTTGATCTAGGCCCCCGAACCGGCTCAGGCGGCCATGGCAGGTCACCCTCATGGTCGCGAACTGCGATCAAGATCCCACGATGACGGATCTGAGGAACCCCATACTCCGCTGCGTTCAGCACTCCGAACGCTGGCGTGTAAGCTTTCAATTCCGAGTCTGTCTCTAGCAGGTGGATCAGTTCGACGAATTCGGCTGAGCGCTGGAACTCGCGAACATTCTCAATCACGAACGCTTTCGGACGGATTGCTCGTACAACGTCCAGAAAATACTTCCACAAGCCGTTGAGTTGCGCCCGGCTCAAGTCGTCCCGATCCCGACCTAGCGGACTAAATCCCTGGCACGGCGGACCGCCAACAATCAAATCGGCATCGGGATAATCGGGTACACATTCAATGTCACCGTCAAAAACCTCGCACCCGAAATTTCGACCGAACGTTGCTGCCGCCGATCTCGCGTGTTCAACAGCGAATACAGGCGTGTAGCCCAAACCAGCGAGATGGAAGCCAAGGCTGAGCCCTCCTGCCCCTGCAAAGAGATCAATACTGGTGATTGTCCGGGTTGCTGAGTCCGTTGGATG
The DNA here is from genome assembly GCA_028283245.1 of Candidatus Aldehydirespirator catecholifindens. Lineage (GTDB taxonomy): Bacteria > Actinomycetota > Acidimicrobiia > Acidimicrobiales > Aldehydirespiratoraceae > Aldehydirespirator > Aldehydirespirator catecholifindens. Next base: position 118,998 of record JAPYNU010000006.1, read on the forward strand.
TGGAGCATGCACATCAACGGTCGGAGGCGCTTCGCGCACTGTCAACTGCTTAACGGCGCTGAGCAACGGCATGTCTCTCCTGTGGCTTTCGTATCACTTCAATTGGTGACAAGACACTAACTTCAGGGTATGACAACTAGAGTCTCTAACAACTGGGGAACCGCACCAGGGTGCAGTCGGTGCTCAGCCTTAGTTGAACGTTTAGCTTTGGCCGCCTCGTTTTACGCCACCGTATTTCATGCGGGTGTCGCTCATTGAAGCTGAGCGGGCTTCGTCGTCGCGGATCGCGCCGTCAACTAGTTCGCCCACGAACAGCGTGTGCGTTCCGAAGTCAATTGCCTGACGCACTTCGCAATCCATCCAGGCGATCGCCTCATCAAACACAGGCGCTCCAGTGGTTGCGGATCGCACAGCGCGGTCGTTGAGAGTCTCGTCCGCGTAGTTTGCGGGTTTGGAGAACTTGACGAACACTCGAGTGTCTTGTGAATCCCAAAGGTTGACCGTGAACGAGCCCCCTTGCGAAATGAGCCGATGCGTCACTGCTGTATTGTCTACGGCCACGCCGATTAGCACTGGTTCCATCGACAGCTGCGTGATCCAACTGGCGGTCATGCCGTTGCGTTCTTCGCCGCAGCGCGAACCGATCAAAGCCAATGCGTTGGGGATTTTCCAGGTGAGCCGGTTCACCAGCTGGTCATCAAGAGTCATCACAGCACCTTACTGGAGAGCTTGATGCGAAGCCGTGAACTGTCACCAGAGCCGCTGTTCATGATTGGGGCAGTGTCGCAGTATCTAGGCGCGGCAGTAGCGGCGTTGCTGTTTGATCAGCTATCACCGGCGGGGGTGACATGGCTGCGAGTGCTGGGTGCTGCGTCTGTGATCATAGTGCTGCGTCGTTCATGGCGGAGGCGTTGGATGCCCCGAGAACTGGGTCTAGCGGCGACCTTTGGGGTGTCGTTGGCAGCGATGAACTTTTGCTTCTATCTGGCTCTCGAAAGGCTGCCGCTGGGCAACACCGTCGCCATTGAATTCATTGGCCCGGTGGTGGTAGCCGCAATCGGCACGCGCACTCTGAGATCGGCTTCGGCGCTGGCTCTGGCAGTTTGCGGGGTGCTGGTGCTAGCAGGCGTGGAAGGAAGTGGCACAGCAGCAGGCATCGGCTTCGCGCTGCTGGCAGGTGCTTTCTGGGCTGGCTACATCCTGCTGGGGCATCGGGTTGCGCATAGCCCCAACTCTCATGATGCGCTAGGGGTGGGAATGCTGGCTGGCGCGGTGGCGATAACCCCGTTCGGCGCAAGCGCTGTAGGTGCTTCACTGGATAAGCCGATAGTTCTGGCGCTGGGTTTGCTCACCGGTCTGCTGTCGAACGTGATCCCCTACCGGATTGATCAGTCGGTGATGAGACGAGTCGATCCACATCGCTTCGCTTTGCTGCAGGCGCTGCTGCCAGCCACAGCGGTGGTGGTGGGGCTAGTGGCATTGGCGGAAGTGCCGACCGTGCTAGAGATTCTCGGCATTGCCTTAGTGATCGCAGCCATCGCGGTGGGCAAACCAGCACCCAGCAGCACCCGTAGCTAATGGCTACTGGGACTCAGCTACCGAGCTAGGCAGCCCCACCGACGGCACGCAGCAAGCACCAGCATCTGCGGCTAATGGCTGCTGGTACTTGCTTGCGTGCGCTGAACGTCTTCAGGCTGTGAGCAGTCCGCGGCTCACCATGACTTCGGCTATCTGCACTGCGTTGAGCGCAGCCCCTTTACGGAGATTGTCGCCCGCTACAAATAGCGACAGACCGTTGCGTCGGGTTGGGTCACAACGAATCCGACCCACATAAGACGCATTGGCACCGGTAACTTTTTGCGGCGTGGGAACATCTTGCAGCGCCACTCCCGGTGCTTCGGCAAGCACTTCGCCAGCGCGTTCGGCGCTGATGGGATGCCTGAAGGCTGCGCTGATTGAAAGGCAGTGACCGGTATATACCGGCACCCGCACGCAGGTCGCGGCAACAGCCAGATCCTCAAGTTCCAAGATTTTTCGGCTTTCGTGAGTGAGTTTCTGCTCTTCGTCGGTTTCGCCGCTGCCGTCATCAACAAGGGCTCCTGCCAACGGGATCACATTAAAAGCGATCGGTTCGCTGAATTTAGCGCCCGCCTGCAAGCCAGCCGCTGCCCCGTCGAAAGCGAGCGACGGTGCGTTGTCACCAGCCTGCTGGGTCTGTGAATGCAGTTCATCCACGCCTGCCAGCCCGGCACCTGACACCGCCTGATACGTCGACACGACCATCGCCTCAAGCCCAGCGGCGGCATCAAGGCACTTGAGCGGGCTCATAGCAACCATGGTGGTGCAGTTGGGGTTGGCGACGATTCCTTTAGGCATTGAATCCAAGGCGTGAGGGTTGACTTCTGACACCACCAGCGGCACATCACGATCACGTCGCCACGCTGAAGAGTTGTCAATAACCGCGGCACCAGCGGCGGCGATTTTCTCAGCCAGAGCCCGGCTAGCAGTGGCACCAGCCGACAACAAGCAAACGTCCAGACCCGAGTAGTCGGCTGTGTCAGCGTCTTCTACCACCACAGACCGGTCACGCCATCCGATGGTGCGCCCCGCAGAGCGCTGCGACGCGAAGAATCTCAGTTCATCTACCGGAAAGTTGCGCTCATCAAGCAGAGCGCGCATCACCGCACCCACCTGACCGGTCGCACCAACGACTCCCACGTCCATAGCGACGCAGGCTAGCGGCGCTGCCGCAGCGAACTTCGCCGCGAAGCTGAGCCGATTAGCAGAAGGTCACAAATCAGAAACGCCCAGAACCGCCCCGTCAACCCCAGAGTTGGCCAACAATGGTTCAGTAGCCGTTTAGTAGCCGATAGGGCGTTGTGCGGGTTCTACGTCAAGCTCGAAAGCGCTATGCAACGCTGCCACAGCACGCTCAGCTTCAGCGGCGCGCACCACGCAAGAAATGCGAATCGCTGAAGTGGAGATCATCTCAATGTTGATCCCTGCATCCGCGAGAGTCTCAAACATCCGAGCTGCTACACCCGGGTTGGTTTGCATGCCCGCGCCGATCAAACTCACCCGAGCGATGTCGTCATCAGCAGCAACAGCGTTGATGCCCAGGTCGTTGATCAAGTCCTCAGCAACGGCACGCGACACTTGTGCCTGCGCGCAAGGAACCGTGAAGCTAATGTCGGTGATGCCTCGCACCGACACGTTCTGCACGATCATGTCAACATTCACGTCGTGCTCTGCCAGCGCCCGGAACAGCCGACCAGCCACTCCAGGCTTATCGGAGACCCCCGAAACGGTCATTTTGGCTTCGCCAGTGTTGTGAGTCACCGCAGAAATCACGGCACGTTCCATCGCTGTTGCTCCTGTTACTTTCGTGCCCGGCATCCAACTAAAAGCGGACCTGACATGCAGTTCCACTCCGTAGGTTCGAGCTAGTTCTACTGCCCGCATGGCTGGTTTGGGGCAGCCGCTAGCGGTCATTTCAAGCAGTTCATCAAACGAAACCACATCCATGCGCTGCGCCTGCGCCACGATGCGAGGATCAGCGCTAAAAACTCCTGGCACATCGGTGAAAATCTCGCAGCAGTCAGCTTTGAGAGCATGCGCCAAAGCCACTGCGGTGGTGTCGGAGCCGCCACGGCCAAAAAAGGTCACGTCACCGGCATCCGAAACGCCTTGTGAGCCGCCAACCACCGGCACCAGCCCAGCGCAAATGGCTTCTGTGATTCTTTGCGGGATGATCTCAACGATTTTGGCCGCGGTGTGCGATGAATCAGTGTGAAAGCCTGCCTGACTGCCAGTAAAAGAAGCCGCAGGCACCCCCAAGTCACTGATGGCCATCGCCATAAGCGCGCAGGCTTTGCGCTCTCCGCCGGTGATCAACATGTCGAGTTCGCGCCCTGGCGGAGAAGCGGCCACATCAGCAGCCATTCTCAGCAGTTCGTCGGTTTCGCTGCCCATCGCCGACACCACCAGCACTACCTCGTCACCGACACTGTGTCGACGCGCCACATGGTCAGCTACCTCACGGATGCGTTCAGGGCCTGCTACCGAAGTACCACCGAACTTTTCGACTACTAGGACCACAGTTGTTCAGGCTAGCGGCCTGCTCTTGGCTGGCCGGGCAGAGACTTCATACAGAGACTTCAAGAGTTTCATCTCAGGATGACCCTAAGGACGGTCGATTCGTGGCAATCTGTGAGTGTGAAGCAAACATTTGCTGGCGAAGTCTCCGAAGTCTCCAACAACACCGCCAGCAAGACATCTCAAGAAAACGACGACAGCATCGCTGGCAAGGCCAGCAGGTGTGCCGATGAGGTCGTGATCAGAGTGCCAGCATCGCCGCATTATGAGCGGTTGGTGCAAGCTGGTGCAGTGTCGATAGCCCGTCGCCAGAAAATGCCGTCGGCTGCTGTTGAAGATCTGCGGACGGCGATTGTGCAGGCCAGCGAAGCGCTAGTGGAGCGAGCAACTGGCAGCGGCGCTGTGATTGAGTTCGTCTTCAGGACTCATAAGGATTTTCTGGAGATGCAGGCACAGCGCATCGACAAGCCCGAACTGCGCTTCGAGCGCCGCTTCCATAAAAGTCCGCCACGCTGAGGTTCAATCAGCAACGCCGTGAGCAGCACCGCAGCCGTGCTGCTAGATTAATCCGACGCTCACCAAGCACCGCCGAAGCTGCTACAGCAGCCGCGCCGTTGCCTAGATGTAACCTGATAACCAACTCACCACCAATAGATGCATTACGACTACTACACACACCAACCACACCACAACAGAACCCCCGAGCGTCGGCTACGGGATCGATCTAGCTGGTGGTTGCGGGTTTGGTTGCTGCTTGCGTTGACGGCGACGCTTCTGGCACCAACCGCGGCTGCACAACAACCCATAACCGGTTTCGGTGACGTAACCACTGAAACCTGGTACTACGACGCGGTTTCTGCGCTTGCTAACAAAAATGTGTTCTCAGACACCGAATGCGAAACAGGATTTTGCGGTAATGAACCAATCAACCGGTACACAATGGCGGTATGGATCGTGCGTGTCGTTGACGGCACCGATCCCGCAGCGGTCACTTCTACACGCTTCGCCGATGTTGACGCCACCAGCAAATGGGCACGCTTCGTTGAACGAATAGCCGAACTAGGAATCACCACCGGTTGCGGTAACGGCAAAAACTACTGCGGCAACGACCCAGTAAGCCGCGCCCAAATGGCAGTATTTCTCACACGAGCCTTCGATCTACCCACCAGCAGCACTACCGCAGGATTCGCTGATATCGCAGCCACAGCCTGGTACCGAGACGCTGCCAACAGTCTCGCAGCATCAAAAATCTCAACAGGCTGCGGAAACGGTAACCGGTTCTGCCCCAACACAAACACCACAAGAGCACAAATCGCTGTGTTCCTAGCACGAGCTAGCAAAGCCATCCCCAAACCACAACCCACCACCAACCACCTCGCCTACAGAACATTCGGTGGTGAGTTGTTTGTTGTGGCAGCCGACGGTACCAACAACACCAAAATCCCCAACAACAGCCTGGACTTCTTTGTCTGGTCTGCTGATGGTAGCCACCTCGCC
>JAPYNU010000060.1 GCA_028283245.1 Candidatus Aldehydirespirator catecholifindens
GTATTGACTAGTGCTGCTCTTATAGATTCTATATTCCAACACAAACGGATCTTTTCAGATTTCACCGACATGGACGCTGTGTGTTATGACCATACCGGCTCGTTGGGTCAAAAAATTGAGCAACCCGGCTCAGTTCCTCTTTGAGATCGACATCAAACTCAACCCTAAATGGAGCACTATACACAGATGCTGGATCAATGTTAAGAGCCATACCTCTCAATCCCTCCAACGCGCACTCCACGTAGGAGTCAATCCTACAATCATCTGGCTGTGTCACCTCAAGAACTTCATGGGTCAGATCGCGACCGCTGGTCACAGGCCACGGGGAATTAACACTCTTACCGAACCAGCCACGATCTTCCCTCCAAAAGATACGCTGACCGTCGTCAAGTTCCGCGAACTCTCGTATATTGATACCAGGCGATCCACCCAGCACAACAGAGTCAAGGGCACAAAGCGCTCCAAGAGCCACAACGCTCTACTCATACACACTGCTGTCTTTGCTAATCATCATCACGGAACGCAGTATACATTTTCAATACGTTCAGCCGTATCGGTAGGATCTGGCGCATCATCTATATCTACATCAACAACAACCGATCTAGTAACTTTCATTGCATTCTCATATTCTCTTGTAGTGTAAGCGGGCTGCTTTGCGTAATCAGATATATCAGAACATATACTGTTCGTCAAGCCCGTCTTGCTGACGAGAAGATCCGCACAATGCTGAACGCACGGAAGAACCGCCTCGTGGTGAAGCTAGCCCGCCACACAACGCAAGCATCCCGTCATAGATTGGGTTCATTATGAAGATTGATGCTTGGATTGGGTTGCCGGAAGCTTCGGCTTCGCTGCCTTTCGGCCCGGCGGCGGCATCCTCCCAGCGGCGACCCAGCCGCCCCCGGCCCGCGGTCTGGTGATCAGCCACGCGTCCTTGACTTGAACGTGCGCAACGGTCGGTATCTCAAGAGTATCTCCAATCGGTCGTGGAGGAGGTTCTTGCTTGGTTGGATGTGATTTTTGGCTAGCGTCTTGATCTTGTCCGCTAGCGTTTAAGGGTGCTGACCCGCCTTGATCTGCGTAACAGCAGAGAGCCTGTGGCATCGCTGCTACCACGCCGCCCACCAGTGTCGCAAGGCCCCTTGGAGACGGTGCGTTCCATCCTTGATGAGGTGCGCCGCAACGGTGACACAGCGCTGCTGGAGCTAACAGAACGATTCGACGGTGTTCGCCTTGACAGCTTGACGGTGCCACAAGCCGACATTGAGCAAGCCGCTAGCCGTGTTGATGCCAACGTTACAGCAGCTCTGCACGAGGCGGTGGAGAACGTGACCGCCTATCACCGCCACCAGCGCCTCGCCGACGTAGTCCATGAGACTCCCGGCATCACAGTGTGTGAACGACATCTACCGGTGCGAAGAGCTGGTTGTTACGTGCCTGGCGGGCGAGCCGCTTACCCGTCAACTTTGATAATGACCACAGTTCCCGCTCAAGTGGCCGGTGTGGAACAAGTCGCAGTGTGCGTGCCTCCAGGCCCGAACGGACGCATCGCCGACGTGACACTGGCGGCAGCCGCAGCCGTCGGAGTGACCGAACTGCATCCAGTTGGTGGTGCTCAAGCCATCGCAGCTTTGGCTTTCGGGACGCATTCGATTCCGCCGGTTGATGTGATCGCCGGACCCGGCAACGTCTACGTAGCCCTCGCGCAGAGCGAAGTTTCGGGGATGGTCGGTGTCCCGGCCGCTTTTGCTGGCCCGTCTGAAGTGGTAGTAGTTGCTGACGCATCCGTTGATGCGGATTTCGCTGCTGCTGATCTGATCCTGCAAGCTGAGCACGGCCCCGACGGGCTGGCTTGGCTTGTGACAAGCGACGCTGATACCGCCACAGCAGTAGAAGCCGCGGTCAAACGGTTGGTCGCGAAATCGCAACGCCGCCATGAGATTGAAGCCACACTTGCGCACTCGGGCTACAGCGTGATCTGCGTCGGCGACCGCCAAGCAGCGGAGGTGATCAACGAGATTGCTCCCGAGCATCTAGAACTGCTGGTAGCCGACCCCGAAGCTTTATTAGTTGACGTGCGCAACGCCGCAGCGGTGTTTTGTGGTCCTTGGTCAACCGCCGCGTTAGGTGACTACGCCGCCGGACCCAATCACGTGCTGCCCACCGACAGAAGCGCACGCTTCGCTGGCGCTCTGTCGGTGCGTGACTTTCTCAAGAGCATGCATATCGTCACGGCGCAACCCCAAGGACTGCAACGACTGGCACCGCATGTGACAGCTTTGGCTGAAGCTGAAGGGCTCACTGCCCACGCCGAGTCGGTGCGACTGCGCCTCGCAGCCCTAGATCTTGCAATGCAAGATTTCACAGCGCAGGCTCTCGCCGCAGAACCGACATCTGCAAAGACGCCGATCGCAGCGGCACCCGCATCAAGTCTGGTGACACCTCGTGACGACATTGCTTTGATGGAGGGCTATCACTCTCCGCAACTTGACGTTTCGGTGCGGCTCAACACCAACGAGAGCCCGCTGCCACCGCCGGAGGCGTTCAGTGATGCGGTCGCAGCAGCGGCCCGGTCGGTGACATGGCACCGTTATCCGCAACGTCAAGCCTCAGAGTTGCGAGCAAAAATCGCAGCCCGCCACGATGTCGCCGCTGAACAGGTTTTTGTAGCCAATGGCTCTAATGAGGTGCTGCAATGCCTGCTGCTCGCCTACGGCGGACCGGGCCGTAGCGCTGTTGTGTTTGAACCCAGTTACGCCCTGCATTCACATCTCGCCCGAGTGACCGCTACCACAGTGGTCGAAGGCCAGCGCAACGATGACTTCAAGATTGACCTTGACACAGCTGCGCCGCTGATCGAATCTGCAAAGCCTGCGGTGACTTTTTTATGTTCGCCCAACAACCCTTCAGGCACGGTCGAACCCTTACAGTCGGTGAGGTCACTCCTTGAAGCCGCAACCGCAGCCAGCGGACTGCTATGCGTGGACGAGGCTTACGCAGAGTTCGCTCCCGAAAGCGCTTTGAGTCTCGTCAACAACGACACCCCGTTAGTGGTGACACGCACCTATTCCAAGACTTGGGCAATGGCCGGGGCGCGCCTCGGCTATCTGATTGGCCCGACAGGGCTTATAACCGAACTCGAAAAAGTGGCTTTGCCGTATCATCTTGATTCGCTCAAACAGGAGCTTGGTATCGCAGCACTTGATTTTGTTGACGAGATGCAGAGCCGGATCGACGCGATCATCGCAGAACGCACCCGGCTCAGTAACAGGCTCAGTGAACTGCCGGTGCAGCTATGGCCTTCAGGCGCGAACTTTGTGTTGATACGCCCTCAGAACCGCTCCGGCCGCGAAGTTTGGGAAATGCTGGTGGAACGCTCAATACTGGTACGCGATTGTTCGTCGTGGCCGGGGCTGCAAAGCTGTCTAAGAGTCACGGTAGGAACCCCAGATGAGAACAATCAACTGCTTTCGGCGCTTGAGGAGATACTGGCAACATGAACCGCACCGTCAATCGCATTCGTAACACAAAAGAGACCCGCATTGAGTTGACTCTTGATCTAGACACAGCAGGTCCGAGCGATATCGCGACTGGTTTGCCGTTTTTTGATCACATGCTTGAGCAGTTAGGTCGCCACGGCGGTTTCGGGTTGTCGCTGAAAGCCGACGGCGACATTAAAGTAGACGCCCACCACACTGTTGAGGATTGTGGCATTGCCTTTGGCGAAGCCCTGCGCGAAGCTCTGGGCGACAAAGCCGGAGTAAAACGTTTCGCCAGCATCACTGTTCCGCTTGATGAAGCTGCTGTAGAGGTGGTGCTTGACCTGTCGGGACGGCCGTTCCTGCATTATGAGGTTGACTTCCCTGGTGAGAAGATTTTGGGCGATCCGCCGTTTGATCCGCAACTAGCTGAAGAGTTCTGGCGAGCCCTTGCGAGCAGTGCGGCAATCACGTTGCACATCGTGTTGCGTCGAGGGCGCAACACGCATCACATCCTAGAAGCCTCGTTCAAAGGCGTGGCTCGTGCTCTGCGCGAAGCTGTGCGAATCGAAGGCACAGCCTTGCCGTCCACTAAGGGCACTTTGTGAACCGATCGGTTCCTAACACCCCGCAAGACACTCCGAAAGGTCCTCTGGTCGCCATTATTGACTACGGCATCGGCAATCTTCACTCAGCCCAAAAGGGTTTTCAGCGCGCTGGCGCGCGAGCGCTTCTCACCTCTGATCGTGGCCTGATCCGCGATGCGGATGCGGTTGTGTTGCCCGGTGTGGGCGCCTTCGCATCATGCATGGCGGCACTGAGGCGAACTGGGCTTGACGAAGTCTCGTTAGAAGCGATTGATTCGCAGCGTCCGTTTATGGGGATATGCGTAGGAATGCAGATGCTGTTTGCTGAGTCGGAGGAAACTGCGGGTGTTTCAGGGTTAGGGGTGTTCAAAGAATCGGTTCGTTGGCTGCCTGAGACAGTCAAACGCCCGCAAATGCAATGGAACGTTTTGCAGCGGCGACGTTCGCATCAGATGCTTGAAGGCTTGCAAGATCCGATCTGGGTTTACTTCGTGCATTCTCTGTCACCTGACATGAACTTCGACCACGAAGATGTGGTTGCCACATGCCAATACGGTGCCACAGTGGTGGCAGCAGTAGCGCGACGCAATGTCTGGGCAGCGCAGTTCCATCCCGAGAAGTCTTCGCGTGTTGGGCTTCAAATCTTGGCGAACTTCGTGCAAGCCGCAGCGCAGTACGACACCGCCGATCACGCCGCAGCAGTCCACTAACACGAAACTCAACGGTTGCTATGGATCTCTACTGCGCAGTTGACATTCGTGGCGGTCGCTGTGTGCGGCTGCGTCAGGGTGATTACGGTGCCGAAACCGTTTACGACGACGATCCTGTGGCTCAAGCTGTGGCACACGCACAGTCCATGTCAGACGCTGGCGCAGGATGGATACACGTCGTGGATCTTGACGGCGCTCGCACCGGTCAGCCTGAGAATGCAGCGCTGGTTGCCGAGATAGCCGCTGCGGTCAACCTGCCAGTACAGGCCGGGGGAGGGGTGCGCAGCCGAGCGGTTGCAGAGGCCTGGTTTGCTGTCGGAGTTACGCGAGTCGTGCTTGGCACCGCTGCGTTGCAGCAACCTGACCTCGTGCGCGAACTAGCTGGCAGTTACCGGATTGCGGTAGGGCTCGACGGACGCTTGGGCGAGCTGGCCACAGATGGCTGGCTCAAAGGTTCGCAGCGGACGGTCTGCGAACTTGCCCGCAGCTTTTGCACAGCAGGAGTGGACGCTTTCGTGGTGACCGAAATAAACCGCGACGGCACCTTAAGCGGACCTGACCTAAACGGCTTGGCAGATGTGCTAGATGCAATCAGCGACGAGACAGCCACAACCGAGACAGCCACAACCGAGACAGCCACAACCGAGACAGCCACAACACAGTCGCCTACACCGGCGGTGATCGCTTCTGGTGGTGTGGGCCAACTCGCAGACCTGCGAGCTTTGGCTGATCTGCGCGGACGCGACGGCAGTCGTTTGAGTGGCGTGATTGTGGGGACAGCGCTCTATGAGAAACGCTTCAGCGTTAGCGAAGCAGTCACAAGTCTGCAAGCAGCCCAAAGCATCCGATAGGCAAAGCTTCAGTAATGCGGGCTGCAAGAATCATTCCGTGCCTTGACGTGGACGGTGGACGTGTTGTCAAAGGCATCAACTTTTTGGGCATACGAGATGCCGGTGATCCTGTAGAACTAGCAGCTCGCTACGACGCTCAAGGCGCTGACGAGCTGGTGTTTTTGGATATCACAGCATCATCTGACAAGCGTGATACCACAGTCGCCATGGCTCAAGCAGTAGCAGACGAAGTGTTTATACCTTTCACTATTGGAGGCGGAATTCGCAGCCTTGACGATGCTCGAAAGTTGCTGCGGGCCGGTGCCGACAAAGTGAGTATCAACACTGCCGCATTGCGCCGCCCTGAACTAATACGCGAAATCAGTCACGAGTTCGGAGCGCAATGCTGCGTGGTGGCGATAGACGCTCACAGTTCGACCACGGCACCCAGTGGTTATGAGGTTTTCAGTCACGGTGGACGCACCCGCACCGGTGTGGACTGTATGCAATGGGTGAGCGAAGCAGAGCGTCTAGGCGCTGGCGAGATCCTGCTCACCTCCATGGACCGTGACGGCACCAAACAAGGCTTCGACCTTTCGTTGACATCAAAGGTGACTTCTGCTGTGAGTATCCCGGTGATCGCCAGCGGGGGAGTCGGCAAACTTGATCATCTTGTTGAAGGTGTGACCGTAGGCGGAGCTGACGCAGTGCTCGCAGCCAGCATCTTCCACTACGGTGAGCACACCATCTCTGAAGCCAAGCAACACCTAGCTCAAGCCGGTGTAGTTACTCGACCGGCTGACTTGGGTGGCGGCGGCTGAACCCAGCCGAACCAAGCTTCGTAGTGCTCAGGCATCGCTGCCACTAAAGTCGCAGGCACGTCACGGCTTAACCGCTAGCGCAGAACCAGCAACATTGAGAGGACAATCCTTGACCGTCGCTGACACTTACCGGCTTTCCAGTCGTTACACCGACGACTCGGGGACAGTATTCATGACAGGGCTGCAGGCGCTGGCTCGCTTGCCGATCGAACAACTGCGCGCTGATCGTCGAGCCGGGCTCAACACAGCTGCATTCGTCAGCGGTTATCCCGGCTCACCGCTAAGTGGCTACGACGGTGACATCTCACGCGCAATAGAACAAGCCACGGATCTGCCAATAGTTCACAAACCGGCTGTCAACGAAGAACTGGCAATCACCGCCGTGATGGGCTCACAACTTGCTGCTCTTAGGCCCGACTCGCGCTACGACGGAGTGCTGGGTTTGTTTTACGCCAAAGCCCCTGGTGTTGACCGTGCCGCTGACGCTTTGCGGCACGCTGCTTTTGCTGGTTCAGACCCGTGCGGGGGAGCGGTGGTGATCGCAGGCGATGATCCAGAAGCTAAAAGCTCCACCTTGCCGTCGTCGTCAGCAGGTTCTCTCGCTGACAAGCAGATCCCCGTGCTTTACCCCGGCACAACCAGCGAAACTCTTGATCTGGGCCGTCACGCGGTGCATATGTCACGCGCCACCGGGCTTTGGACGAGCCTCAAAATTGTCGCTGATGTGGCGGACGGCTCAGGCACTGTCCACCTTGATCCTCATCGGGTGGCACCAGTGATACCGACCATCGACGGCGAACGCTACGTCCACACTCCCGACGGTCGGCTGATGACGCCTGACACGGTCGACACCGAACGCGAAATCTATGAGATCCGTCACCGTCTAGCGATCGAATACTCAGCACTCAACCGTCTCAACCACAGCACTGTTGATCCACCTGATGCCTGGATCGGGATTGTGGCCTCAGGGATCACCTACCGCGAACTGCGAGAAGCTTTGCGTCGTTTGGGGTTGAAGCACGACTCTGAGATTTTCGAAGCGGGGATCCGGCTCATGTGCATGCACATGCCGATTCCTTTCAGCGCCCAGCGAGCTCGGCATTTCGCTCGCGGTTTGGAAGAGATCTTCGTGATTGAGGAGAAGCAGCCCAACATCGAGTCGTTGATGAAGGATGCTTTATACAACCAGACGTTGCGCCCACGAGTAATCGGCAAATACGACGAGCACGACGCCATGCTGCTAACCGGTCACGGATCTCTCGCCGCCGACGATCTGATCACTCCCTTACGGCGTCGCTTGTCGGAGCGGATCGGGACGCGTCTTGCGCCCGAAAAACCTGCACGGGAGTTGATCCCTCTGGGAACTTCCGTGGCACGCACTCCTTACTTCTGTTCGGGCTGTCCTCACAACCGTTCCACGCGAGCGCCCCAAGGCGCTGTGGTTGGTGCCGGTATCGGCTGTCACACCATGACCGTGTTGATGGACTCCGAAGACTTCGGTGACATTGTGGGTTTGACTTGCATGGGTCAAGAGGGTGCCCAGTGGATCGGTATGTCCTCATTCGTTGAGACTCCGCATATTTTCCAAAACATTGGTGACGGCACCTACTTCCACAGCGGCCAACTGGCCGTGCAAGCCGCTGTATCAGCTGGCGTAGACATCACCTACAAGCTGCTTTGGAACCGTGCCGTGGCCATGACCGGTGGTCAGGATCCTCAAGGCGTGATCGGAGTGCCACAAGTTTGCCGAGTGCTGTTAGCTCAAGGAGTGAAGCGGGTGCTGGTCACTACTGAAGATGTCACCCGTTACCGCGGTGTTGAAATGCCTGAAGGCGTGGATGTGTGGCCTCGCACCCGTCTAATGGAAGCCCAAGAATTGCTGGCCGAAACCAAAGGCGTGACTGTGCTGCTGCATGATCAGCAGTGCGCTGCAGAGGCTCGCCGGGGGCGTAAACGCGGCACGGTGGCTGTGCCTCGTCAGCGGGTGTTCATCAACGAGCGAATCTGTGAAGGCTGCGGTGACTGTGCCTCGGTCAGCAACTGCTTGTCGGTGCAACCGGTCGCTACAGCTTTCGGTCGCAAGACCCGCATTGATCAGACCACTTGCAACCTTGACTTCTCATGCCTGGAAGGCGACTGCCCGTCGTTCATCACGGTGACGCAGCCCGGTCGTCTCACCAAGTTGCTTCACAAACTGACACGGCGCAGCAACTCAGTTCCGAACGAGCGCTCGGGGGTGCCTGTCTCTGCGCCCGCTGATCTTGACGACCCAGCACTGATTGTGCCCAGTGACGAACTTTCGGTTCGTATTCTGGGAATCGGTGGCACTGGTGTTGTCACGGTCAGCCAAATCATCGGAACTGCCGCCATGTTCGACGGCTTCGAGGTGCGCGGCCTTGACCAGATCGGTTTATCGCAGAAAGCTGGACCGGTAGTGAGCGACCTGCGGCTCTGCCGTCACGACGCTGAGTCCGCTCAAAGCGAGTCCGCGGTCAGCAACCGACTCGGCGAAGGTCAAGCAGATGTTCTGCTGGCGTTCGATCAGCTAGGCGCAGCATCTAATGCGGGTTTGAGTAGAACCGACCCGCAAAACACAGTGGTGGTCGGGTCAAGTTCGCAAACCCCGACCGGTGCCATGGTGACAAATCCAGATCGTGCTATGCCGTCGCCCCAGGCGCTTGAAGCTGCTATCGCTGAGGCCACCCGACCGGGTAGTGGTTTCTGGGCTGATGCCGGTGCGATCACCGAAGCACTGCTGGGCAGTTCGGTCACCGCCAACGTGTTCGTGGTGGGCATGGCTGTGCAAGCCGGTGCTTTGCCGCTGTCACCGCAAGCACTTGAGCAGGCGATTGAACTCAACGGCGTGGCTACAAGCAGCAACTTGGCGGCATTCCGCTGGGGCAGAGCCATGATCGCTCAACCGGCGCAGGTGGAGGCGACGCTGGCGGCCGTCAAGACGCAAAACGGCACACAGACTGCTCTAGAAGCTTCGACGAGCGATCAGAGTGTTGCGAAACTCGCCGAAGTTGATGCTTCATTAGCGGCTCGGGTAGCTGCACTTGAGAAATCCACAAAGGATGTCCCCAGCAACTCTGATACCGACGGTCTGACCGTGCAGCAGTCGCCAGCAGAATCGACCAGCGGCTACAAAGGGTCACTTGATCTGGAATTAATGGCCGCTGAACTCTGTGCCTTTCAGTCTCCGGCGCTCGCACACAAATTCTTTGATTTTGTGGAAGAGGTAGCTACTGCCGATGCCGCTCACGGCGACGGGTCGCAGCGGCTCACCGCAGCAGCAGCACGCGGCTATTTCAAGTTGTTGGCCTACAAAGACGAATATGAGGTCGCTCGCCTGATGCTGGACTCAGCAGCCAACGCCGACGCACGCACACTGGCAGACAGCACTAGAGGGCGGCTCGCCTGGAAGCTGCATCCGCCAATTCTGCGAGCTTTGGGGATGAAATCCAAGGTCTCGATACCGGTTTCGTCAACACCGGCGATACGGCTTTTGGCTTCGATGCGTCGCTTGCGAGGCACACCCTTGGATTTGTTTGGCTACACCAAAGTGCGGCGAGCTGAACGATCCCTGCCGAAGGAATACCGAACTGCGATTCTGGCGGACTTGAAACGATTGGACGCAATCGGCTACGAATCGGCTCTGGCTCGCGCCGAACTGCCAGAGATGGTGCGCGGCTATGAGCACATCAAGATGGCCTCAGTCAAGCAGTTCCGCCAGGACCTCAATAAGCCCTAGCCACAAGCTCCTCAGTCACAAACCTCCCAGCCACAAGCTCCTCAGTCATAAACCTGCCAGTCATAAACCTCTCAGCCGCAACAAAGCAATCAAGCAGCGAAACACGCAAAGCGCATGACACAAGGTTGACGTGTCGGCTGGTAGGCTGTGGTTTGACCCAATGGTGACGACGATTCCTACCGCCACCTTGGACCCGCAACTGGCGTTGTCGTCCGACTTCGCTGACGCTGTGCGTCGCCACGTTGATGGCCTAGCCAACGACGCGGACCGAGCGCTGCTGGAAGCCAACCCCCGGCTGTGGGTTCGAGCCTTATACCGACTGCTTGACGATGTCGCAGAGTCCATCGACTCCGTCAAGGCCACAGTCAGGGGTCATCAGCGCGCCCTGATTGTGGCCGACCTCGAAGACGACTACCGAGCCATTGACGCGGTTCTAGCTACTCTCATCGGGCCTGCGCAAGCACCATTGTCACCGCTGGCTAACGGCACCGAAAGCAACGCACACGAAATCGGCGCGCTGGAGTTGCAGCTTTCGTGGGTGCCAGGAAAAATCATCGCTTGGGCGGCTGGACCCGGTGTCATCGAAGCCGTGCCTGAAGTGTTGCAGCGCCTCCGTGACAGTGGTGCTGGTGCAGTGGAATGGACCCCGCATCGGCCCGTGAAGATCCCCAGCGGCGGTCGAGCCGAAACCGTGTCAGCACCCTTGGACAGCTGCCTCGGCTGGCTTGTGGCGCTAGGTGAAGCAGCCGAATCCGAAGGGATCGGTGCGAGCGTGTCCTGGCTTGGACTCGTTGCTGCCTTAGCGGTGCGGCTCACCGCTCAAGGACGCATGATTCCCCAACTCAAAAAAGCGCGTCGGCGGCGCGTGGATTCAGCGGCTTCCAGCGACACCGGCAGCAACGGCAGCAACGGCACTAGCGTCGCCGCAGCAGTCGCAACACGCTCCGAAGCGTCCAGTTACGCGATTCGATGGGTACCAGCGCTTGTGGAATCAGATGTGGTGTCAGCGTTGGCGGAATCATTACCTGGCGCAGCAGCCGCTTTTGAGAACCAGCGCGACGCTGCTGCTTTCACTCAAGCAGTGCTTGGCGACATCGTCGACGCCATCGCTACTGAAGCGGCTGAACGCATCAACGGCCCGGCGATGCCGCCAGAGCCTCACACCAAAACTGAGACAGCTGAAACTGCGCTGGCGTGCCTAGATGGAAATCCATTCGAAGCGCCGAGTCGTCACGGTTCTGATCTGGCAAGGCGTCTTGACCAGTGGGCGCGCCCAGTGACAGAAACTTATGAGCAGCGACTGCGTCTGATCGTGCAGCTTGACCCTCCCGACGATGTGGGTGCCTGGCATCTGTCAGTGCTGTCAGAGTCAAGCGCTGGTGAACTGCAGCCCGTGGAGCGAGCACTGGTGAATGCGTCTCGCAACAGACGCCAAGCAGTCAAACACCAGATGTCGCGCCTGGAACGACTCGTCCCTGAGTTGGTTCGCCTCGGCGGCCGTCGTCGCGGAGAAGTGATCCTCAGCGGAGATGAAGCATGGCAGTTGATGACCGAAACCGGCCATGTGCTGCAAGCCGGAGGATACGAAGTACGGGTTCCGGCACTGTCACGAAGACGTCCCACACCAGCGCTGCGACTTACCTCGCTAGAAGCCGAAGAAACCGTGGTGGGGGCTCGTCAGCTGGCAGATGTGCGTTGGTCTGTGTCTTTCGATGATGTGGAACTAAGCGCAACCGAGATACGTGAGCTGGCTACTCAGGCTCGTCCACTGGTGAAGAGCCGAGGCCGCTGGGTGGAACTAGACCGCGCAGACTTAAACGAAGCTGCTGCAGCACTAGCCGAACGAGCTGATATGACCCGCTTGACCGGTGCTGACATGCTTCGTCATGCATTGGGTTTGGAGGGGTCACCACTAGCTGGAGGCACCACCATCGCAGGTGAGGGCTGGGCGGCTGAACTGATTGAAAGCGCAAGCCGGATCCCTGACGAATTGCCGACCGAACCTGACGGGTTCAGTGGAGTGCTGCGCACATATCAAGCTGACGCTCTGGTCTGGTTGGGCTTCTTGCAGCAGGCCGGTCTAGGCGGCTGTCTAGCTTTGGACATGGGTTTAGGAAAGACACCAACCCTGCTGGCACATCTCAACCTCAGCCGCAGCGACGGCCCTGCACTGGTTGTTGCGCCTCCCGCGGTGGTCAGCAACTGGGCTTCGGAAGCTCGTCGGTTCGTGCCGGGGTTGCGCGTGATGGTGCATCATGGGCCTAGCCGCACGGCGCAGGATCAAGTGCCGAAAATGGTGCAGAAAGCCGACTTGGTGGTCTCAACTTATGGCACCACCATGCGCGACTTGGCCGCGCTCGAAGAAATCTCCTGGTCAACAGTGGTACTTGATGAAGCTCAAGCCGTTAAGAATCCGGCTAGTGAAACCGCGCAACAGTTGAGGCGACTTGATGCACGTTGTCGAGTGACATTGACGGGAACTCCGATAGAGAACGGCCTCGGCGACTTGTGGTCCATCATGGACTTCTGCAATCCGGGGTTGCTAGGTGCTCGCAATCGTTTCATTGCAGAAATGTCTAAAGCAACCAAGCAAACAGCGCCGCCGAACGCATCACCGCTTGTGACCGTGTCCGACAACAGCGAAGAAAGCAACGGTGACAAAAACGGCAGCAACAACAGTGACCGACGATCTGACGCAGCATCAGGCGAAAGCGCTTTGGCGGCTCTGAATGGGATTTTGGTGTTTCGTCGGACCAAGGCCGAACCTGCAATAGCTGCGGAACTTCCTGACCGCATCGACGAACTTGACCATTGCACGATGACTTCCGAGCAGATCGGGCTCTATCAAGCAGTGCTTGATGAGTTGGTGGCTCGCACAGAAACACCCGAAGCTGCTGCCGGACCAGAACGCAAAGGAGCGGTACTGGCCGCTATCACCGCTCTCAAACAGATCTGCAATCATCCGGTGAACTATCAAGACGATGGTGGACAACTGGAGGGACGCTCAGGGAAACTCGTCCGACTGGAGCAGATCATGGATCAAGTTTTTGCTGCTGGCGAACGGATGCTGATCTTCACGCACTTTGCGACCTGGGGTGAACGTCTAGCGGTTCACTTAAGCGCACGTAGTGGCTTGCCGATTAAGTGCTACCACGGTGGTCTGGCACGCGGCGCGCGTGACCGTCTGGTTCAGTCGTTCCAGCAAGGCCGTGGGCCGGGTGCTCTGGTGTTGTCACTGAAAGCAGGCGGCACCGGGCTTAATCTGACTGCCGCTAATCATGTGGTGCTGTATGACCGTTGGTGGAATCCAGCGGTGGAGGATCAAGCCCGTGACCGGGCTTGGCGTATCGGTCAGCGCAACACGGTGCTTTGTCACCGGCTGGTGTGTCCTGGAACAGTTGATGAGCGAGTTGAGGAGGTAGTTGCTGGCAAACGCCGCATCGCCGAAATGGTGCTACCAAAATCTTCGTCGGTGGGCGATCTCACTAGCGAGCAGTTGCGTTCAGCTCTTGGCATTGACCAGAGCCAGCTGCTTGTCGACGACACCAGCTACAGCAGCACAAATACGTCCCTCAACAGCAGCTCCCGAGAGGACCCTGCCCAGGACGACCCTGCCCAAGCAGACCTCACCCAACACGAACCCTCAGGTCACAGCTGAATCTTATGAACACTTCGAACGGGCGCAGACGCTCCAATAATTCCAACGGCACGGCAAGCAGTAACGGCTCTGGGGCTGCCGACGGCACCCGTCGACGCTCGCGGCGCAGCAGAGCCAAAAGCGCGACTGTGCAGTCGGCTAAGACCACAAGCGAGTTCTGGGGCTCGGTTGAAAAACTTCCCTCGGTGCAAGAAGTGATCATCTCAAGTGACCCTTCTGCAGTGATGCGATCTTTAGGTCGTCCACCTTTCTCAGGCCATGAGGCGATCAGCGAGTACTACCTACGTGCCGTCTATGAGAACACGGCGAAACTGGCGGAGGTCCTGGCAACTGCGGGCGATCTGTTAGAGAGCAGCCAACAGCCCGACACCTGAACAGACGATTTTGAAACTGTCTGAAACCTGCCTGAGTGTCAACTGAAATCGCGTGAGCTGCATGGGGTTTGACAAGAGACTCAACTGCGTCAAGCATTAGCGCGTGCCAGCAACCGCTCCAGCCAGTTCGTTACGAGTCAAGCTGGCTCGTATTAGCGGTGTTCTGATCGGCGTTTCTGCGGTTCTGTTAGCTCTGCTGATTGGTGCAGCCATGATCCTTGGCCTGGGTGCCAACCCTCTTGAGGGCTACAAGGAACTTCTTGCTGGCGCTTTCGGCGGCACCGACGAACTCGCAGAATCCGCAGCCAAAGCCATGCCGCTTCTGCTGGTCGGCACAGGCATCTGCGTGGCTTTCCGAGCCCGGGTGATCAACATTGGCGGCGAGGGCCAGATCATCGCTGGCGGGCTGCTGTCTACTATCACCGCTTTGGCTGTGCCGGATCTGCCGCCAGTGATTCTGGTTCCGCTGGTGCTGTTTATGGGACTAGTCGGAGGTGCTATCTGGGGCGGCATCCCGGGCGCTTTGAAGGCGTATCTAGGTGTTAACGAGATCTTGTCAACGATTATGTTGAACCTAGTTGCGGTGCAGTTATTCAACTATCTGCTGCGTGCGCCACTAATGGATCCAAGACAGATCGAGCTAGGCACCAGAATCCCGCAGACTGAACGCCTCTCAGAGAACGCTGATCTGCCGGTATTGATCGAAGGCACCCGTTTTCATCTTGGTGTGGTAGTGGCTCTGCTGGCCGCAGCCGCGGCTTGGTTCTTTTTGTGGCGCACAACTACCGGCTACCGGCTTCGAGCAGTGGGTGCCAGTGCTCCTGCGGCTCGTTACGCCGGGATGCCCGTGAAGCGCATGACCATGCTGGCACTCACGCTTAGCGGTTCGCTGTGCGGGCTGGCTGGCGCTGCGCTGGTGTTCGGCAGCGAAACTCACCGTCTACAGACCGAAGGTTTCGCCACTGGTTTCACCGGCTCTGCTGGCTTCAACGGCATCGTGGCGGCACTATTTGGTGGTCTGCATCCGTTGTTTACGATTCCGTCCTCGTTTCTGTTCGGGGGCTTGCTGGTAGGTGCCAACGCCATGCAGCGAGCCATCCAGATACCGGTTGCTTTGGTGATCGGACTTAACGGCTTGATAGTGGTGTTCGTAGTGAGCAGCAACACCCTGCGCGAGCGTTTCGCCCGCTTATATCGCATCGGCATGGACAGCCGCGAAGCATCACCAACAGAGCCACACGAACCACGAGGAGACGGAGACCCTGCTCATAGTTCGGTGCCTGACCCGTGACCGACTTCATTACTGTCACCTTCACAGTTGCCACTTTCGCGTCTGGTGTGCGGCTAGCCACCCCGTATCTGTTGGCGGCATTAGGCGAAACTCTCAGTCAACGCAGCGGCGTGCTCAACCTCGGAGTCGACGGCGTGATGCTGCTAGGCGCGTTCTTCTCTTACTGGGCTGTGCTCCAAAGCGACAGCATCACGATCGGCTTGCTTGCCGGAATCGCAGTGGGTTTGCTGATGGGGGTTGTCTACGCGTTAGTGACTGTGGTGTTCCGAGCTGAGCAGGGCATCAGCGGTATCGGCATCTTCTTGTTCGGTTTGGGAATTAGCGAGTTGCTGTTCTTTGAATGGGTTGGCACTCCGCTTCCGATCCAAAGCTTCGACAAGCTGGCGATACCTCTGCTTTCAGATATTCCCAAAGTCGGTGACATGTTCTTCAACCACAATCTGCTGGTCTACGTTTCGATGCTGCTAGTGCCAGGACTGACACTGTTGGTGAACCGCACCACTTTTGGTCTTAATGTTCGAGCCGTGGGCGAAACCCCTGAGGCTGCTGACAGTCTTGGAGTATCTGTAGCTTGGACGCGAGCCAGCACGATCCTCATAGGCAACGCATTGGCCGGGCTAGCCGGTGCCGCTCTCGCTATCGAAATCGGGATTTTCCAAAACAACATAACCAACCAGATCGGTTTCATCGCTATTGCGCTGGTCTACTTTGGGGCGTGGCGACCAACCGGGGTGCTGGCCGGATCATTGCTCTACGGCTTGGTCACCGCCACTGTCAACCAATGGAAAACCGCTGGTCTGGTCACCGGTGCCGCGTCAAGTTTCACGACCATGGCACCCGCCGCTTTGACGATCGTGGCCCTGATTGTGATCGCTCGTCGCAGCGCAGCTCAGCCAGCGGCTCTGACACTGCCGTTCGTGCGAGGGCACTAACTTCGGCAGAAGCTTTCAACAGCGCGTAAAGTCAAGAAACCCACACCTAGACGCGGAGGGAACCTCAGCCATGACCAAGCACCTACGCCTCAGAGCAGCTGTCTTTGGGGTCATTGCCGTATTTGCGCTGTTAGCGGCTGCATGCGGAGATGACTCTGACGACAACGACAGCGAAACCACCGCTGCAGAAACCGATAACGCTGAAGCTGAAGCGGAAGCCCAAGCACAAGTTGAGGCTGCTCAGGCCCAAGCCGATGAAGCCGCACAGCGTGCGACCGAGGCGGAAACCGCAGCCGAAGAAGCACGCGAGGCACTTGAGGCCGCCATGGACGCAGCCGAAGGAACCGTCGACGCTAATCAAGTGGCCGAACTGGAAGCAGCTCTAGCTGATGCTCAGGCCGCAGCCGAAGAAGCAGCAGCAGACGCCGCTGCCGCTGAAGCCGCTCTAGCTGCAGCCGCCCTAGCAGCATCCGCCGATAGCTCCGAACCGCAGGCCCTGCGTGCTGCGGTGGTGACTCCGAGTGCTGAGAATGATTTGGCGTTTAGTCAGTCGATTGTTGATGCTTTGCATCGCATGAGAGATGCTGGGCATTTC
>JAPYNU010000061.1 GCA_028283245.1 Candidatus Aldehydirespirator catecholifindens
GTTGTGGGGGGGGTTGGTGGTACAAAAAAGTTGGGCTCCAGCATCTCTGCTGGAGCCCAACTCTTAGGTTTGAAGTTTGTCAGCTGACTAGAAGAGGAGTGGTTACTCGCTGATTAGTTAGTCAGCCTTTGATCTATCGTTTATTAGCTTGGGGGGGTGTAGGTGAATATGGCTACTTTAGCTGGATCCAGCGGATCCGGATAGCTGGACCAAATTAGGGTCCCGCAAGCATCATTGCCATTGCAGTTCTTTTCGCCGACACCGTCAGCGACAGCCTTTTCGAACGCGTCTATCGTTACACCGTTAGAACCAACGACGTTGAACTGGTCATTGCTGTCGTAGGTGAGTTTGACCGGTGCCGTCGGGTTCACAACAACCGTGTTGAGATCACCATTGAACACAGCAACCTCCCAGCCATCATTACTCCCAGTCCCTGGGGTTCCCGACACCCAGTAAACGTTAGCATCAGCTTGAGAATCATCATTGCAATCCACAACATTGTCATCATTGCTGTCTGCATATCTCGCTGAAACACTGATGACCCTTCCAGTGCCGGTCGAGGAGAACGAGTAGCCCACAGTCACCGAGCCATCGCGGGCAGTGAAACGCACTCGCGTCGGAACTATGACATCAAGTCCAGTAGTAGCGTCACAGAATAGGACAGACACACCGCTCTTAGGAAGGCCGTACTGATCCAAAGCCGTAACTTTCACATTGTCGGCTGCGGTTCCAGTAGCTGGAGCATCACGACTGCCGGAGTGGTCAATCTTCAACTTGCTAGCAGCAGAAGCGGCATCTGTGAAGACGATATATCCGGTCACAACACTATCGTTAACATCATCACCCACATTAGTGTTGTTATCCAGATTACGTGCAAGCGACGCTGCCAGGCTGCGATTAGATCGGTCGTTGTTGGTAAGTGTTATCTGGAATCGAGCAGTGACGGTATTGCTAGCTGTAGCACTGGGATCCGCAACGCTCACATCAAATGTCAACGCACCAGAATCATCCAGTTTCACACCAGAAGCACGGGATAGAGATGACCCAACCCCAGAAACTTCTGATTTCTCACCCGAGAAACTATCAACCGCAATACTGGCCTCCCATACACGAGCAACCGCAGGATTACCGAACTTGCCCTGATTACCCGTATCAACATCCTGTCCAGCCGAAACGCCTTGCAACTGTACTGTAACAGTAATCGTTGACCCGAAACTAACATGCGTTGCGTCATCAGACAGCGACGAAGAAATCTTGAACTTGTTTCCTTCTACAGGCGTAGCCGGGGCTTTGTCAATATCAAAATTGAACGACTCAGTGCTGGCACCGTACTTGTCGCCAACGTTGCCGGTCCAAGTCCACACGGTAATACCGTCACCAACATTGACCTCACCGATACCAAAATTCGCATTTCCACTTATATTTGTAGCCAAATCAGCATTGTCAATCTCACAACTACTTCTGCCAATTTCAGTTTTCGTCACGAAGTTACAAGAACCATCCGCCTTGAAAGCTCTATCAGATGCAGTACTAGAAGGCGCATAGAAGACATCAACCACACGATTGGCAAGTGGCTGAAAATCTGCATCACGCACCGACACGACAATATTAGTATCGGTCACTTGAGCGGTCACACCAGCAGGACGCACAGTAGTGTGCGCCAAAGTGCGGACGATGAACGCGGCCATCTGAGCTCGAGTCACGGTATCTCTGGGAGCGAACAGTGTGCCGTCACCCGCGCCGTTGGTGATACCCAACTCATAAGCCACACCCACAGCACGATCGGCCCCTGCTGGCTCAGTCGCTTTTACATCGGCAAAGGAATCGTATGAGCCAACGAAATTTGTGATCACAAAGAGGCCATCTTTGTTCTTGGAAACATCATTACCATCCGTATGAGCGAGCAACGCCACAAGCGCCTTAGCCATGTCAACGCGCGTTATTCCTACGTTCGGGTGGAACGATCCGTCCCTGCCCTCAAGGATGCCGTTGCGAGCCATCGCTTTAATGGCAGCCTGACCATCCTCAAAATAGCTTTCGATATCATCGAACTCGG
This sequence comes from Candidatus Aldehydirespirator catecholifindens, assembly GCA_028283245.1. Taxonomy (GTDB): domain Bacteria; phylum Actinomycetota; class Acidimicrobiia; order Acidimicrobiales; family Aldehydirespiratoraceae; genus Aldehydirespirator; species Aldehydirespirator catecholifindens. The sequence goes on from JAPYNU010000061.1 coordinate 2,057, forward strand.
CTGTCATTTCGCCACCCATTAGATCAATACCTGCTGAGGTAGCAGCCCGGTAAAGAAACAACGCCATCTGACCACGCGTCACGTCATCGCCAGGGCTGAACATGCCCTCAGAAGTGCCTAGGGTCACTTTGTAATATGCGAGGCAGTTGATGTCTGGCGCAAGTTCATGGTCGGTAGGGACATCCTCAAAGCCTGCCGACTCAATGACACCCTCAACACATGCAGTCGTGTCGGCTTTGGCATCCTGTTTCGACTTGTCATCAACAGCACCAACCGGAGTCGCAGCTACAGCAAGCAGCGACGCGAACATGGCACTAACGGCGAGCACAGCCCAAGCCGAACGCCGCTTCTTCACTAGCTGGGGCATCGACCCCTCCTTTGCTTGTGCTCGGGGCACAGGCCCCACATAACGGGGCATGCGCCCCTCCTTTCCTTTATCGGAAACTTGGTCCCAAACAGCGCTACGGGCTGCGCCCGCACTAACCGTCTGGGATGAACCATCTGTAACACTACTAGCGCTTCTCAACGGATGCACCCCTTTCGGTGACTGGTCTGAGACATCTGAAAACGAACCCTACCACAGTAGGCGGGGTTCGTGATGGTCCTCAAGTGTAGCACCGTGAACTTCTGAGCACACTCAAACATCACCTATCACATCCCATGATACGGCAAGGTCGGCCAGCGCCCCAAGGTTGGGGTGAGGGCTGCTCTGAGGCGCGTGAGTGGCTGCACTAGTCGGACACATCGGCTCAACTCTAGCGAGTTGGGGCGACAATGCCAAACCGTGCGACCTAGTGCTTGGGGTGCTCGGGGTACGTGGGTTGTGAACCACGCCGACAGGGTAGCGCATAGTCGCGCACTTTGCGAGAGATACTCGGTGAGGGCGGGGCGCGGTAGTGCTTAGGCTGGGGCAATGCTTGGGCTTGCGCCATAACCGCGCGCTCACCCAAGCTTGCTGAAGCGCTAGCACTGATCGAACCGCTGGCACGGAGCAAACCATCGGCAGTATCTATGTGATGTATGGCCTACCTGCGTACACGCACCCTCTGGCGCATTTGTTCACGCACTGCAATATCGGCCTCAGCAGCGGTCTCAAGCGTGGCCACCAATCCGAACCGTACCGGGCTCTCAAACGCTCCCGCCCCTGGCCTAGCCGTGACAAGGACTCCAAAACTGTCACCATCTTTGAACAGTGGCGCATTAGTGCCGTCGAGAAGTTCGTGCTGGACGGTGCCACGCATAGCTGTCCGTTGATGCACCTCGGTGCGGTTGACTTCCAGCAGATTGCAACTCGAAGACGGGATCTCAAGTGCGAGCCGAGCGCGGCGGTATGACCGGTGCCGCGGGTTGATTGGCGAGAACCATGCCAGTGTGAGTCGGAGGCGACGCCAGTGCGTCGATGAGCGGAGTGCCTCTGGCAGAGGAATCTCAAAGAATGCCTGTTCGTCAACATCAAGCGCATCCGTGGCCACCAAAGTTGCCCGATGCGGAGCGTCCTCGAACAGCCACGACGGGGATATGAGTCCGTAGCCGAGCAGTCGACTCAGACCATTCCGGCGGGATTTGCCCGAAATTTCGGCGGTGGTCTCCCAGTCCTTTGGCTTGCCCCAGTTTGACGCATGCACTACAAGCGCTTTCGTCAAAACGGCCAGTGACTCATCTGGAACGGCACTGCCGTCAGCCTGCAATAGCTCTAACCGATCAAGCACATCAGATGCGAATCTAGTGACATGGGCCGTCGCTAGGCTCGTGCCCCGCCAATAGTGAGCCGAATTCGTTGAGCCAGCGGTACCAGGCTGAGCAACGAGCACGCCTGGACCTTCCCCCACGTTCTGGAGCGGCTGCAACACTCGCACCGACTGATGCTCATCGAAGCTCTCCCTGTAGACCTGCCGACCACCGGGAGCGAAGACCTCAGGCTTCACGGAACGAGCGAAACCTCTCCCAACCGCTGAGTACAGCGCTGGAGAACCGCGTTCTACAGGCTCCACTAGGTTGGCAGCAGTCTTGGTGGAATCGGTCTTGGTGGAATCGGTCTTGGTGGAATCGCTTCGGTCCGAATTAAGGGCACCGACGGTCAGTGCGTTGATTGATTCGGCTGGCGAGAGGAGCCGCCGGTCAATCAAGTCGTCGCCTAACGACTGTCTCAAGTCAGTGCTGAGATCGCCCGTCTGTGGTTTGTAAGAGATCGGCTGAGGATGATTGCCAGCCGAGACGACAAACAGCAGGTCGTAACGATGAGCGAGGTAATCCAATAACTGCGCCAACGGGCTCACATGACGCGCCAAGTGCCGATTTGGGTCACCGATTGACAGATTCACGATCTTTACGCCAGCAGCCGTCGAAGGATTGGAACCCTCACCTTCGCACATGCGCACGATGGCGCGATGGACAACATCGCAGATTAATTCATTCGCTGGATATCGCTCAGGATCACGATTGCGTTCAGGTGCCTCAAGGATCGGGCGGACATACAGCGGGTGTTGCAAAGCATCTTGAGGCTCTGACAGGTCGCCATGGATTATGACTGAAGCCATTGCTGTCCCGTGTTCGCGGTGCTGTGCTGGATAGCTTCGCTCACGTTCGTCTGGGTCGTCGACCGCGAGCCGATCTACAAGCAAGCCGTGGTTCGACATCGGCAACCCGTCAAGCAGAGCGACCCGAGGTGTGCCTGTCGGTAAAAGAGCGTCGCTAGGTGTAGCGAACATTGGCGATTCTCCCACGGCATCAAGGCGACGAACAGATGCCTGTGTGTTTCGATGCAAGTGCATTACCTGTTTGGAGCTGACTAGACCAGCGGGATTCTCTGAGAAAAAGGATTCGACTTCCCCAATGGGAAGTTCAACGAGGAGTGCATGATAATCAATGCCCTCAATCACGCATCCATCATTGATCACGGATCCGCCACATGCCTCTGCTTGGTCACGAATAAGACGACTGGCTTCGGCACGAGCTTTGCGATCGCGTCGATACCAAAGCTCAACTTCTACAGAGATCTGCTTGATCCCCTCCATTTCAGCGTCTTGGAGGGCATCTTTGAGCGACTGCGTCAGTCGATCTTGAGGTGCCCAGGCTCGAACATCTTCGACCTGCTGCGTGAAGACCTTCTTCCAGGGCTGCGGAAGCCGAACGGATGGGTTCGCCTTGAACTTCGCCCATAGCGACAACAGTTGCTCGACCGCCACAGAGTCAGTAAAAACGAAGTAAACCGTGGACTTGAGCGCCGAGGAGTCTGTGCGCAGGTATTCATCAGCATTCTTCGTTTTCTGCAGAAGATGAAAATCGTCGTCTGGTAATCGCTCATCAGCATCCTCGAACAGAAACTCAAGGCCTTTGATGCCCTCGACTTTGTCTAGAAACACATCAACCGACTGCGCCACCTCAATCACTACAACGAGTTCGGGTTCCTCAGATCCCACGGAGTCTCTGAGCCGTATCCGTTCTGCATCGAACGCATTGCGGAGTGATTGCCAGCCTGGATCTCGCCGCTTGATCTGATCGCCGGATTCGGGCTTATGGAGAGGCGGACGAGGCGTTGCCTGTGGTGGAGACATAGCCTCCTTTCGCGTCGCCTCAAGCACTATCCACGGCGGTGCTATTAATTCTGTTTCTGTTTCCGCCATCTGGTTGTGCTATTGCTTCTGGTTGTGCTTGCGCCATCTGTTGAGCCGTTCTCGTGTAATCCGTTTCAGGTCGGCTTCTGGGAGTCCGAGCACATAGCGGCGGCGAACATCCAACAGCAGGTCTTCAACTTCGGAGTAGCTGGCACCAGCCATGGCTGATGCAATCGTCTCAGGTGACACGCCGAAGCTGGACCCGCAACGCTCCTGTCGCTCGACAAACCGACAAATCTCAGCCTGAGACGGTGGCGAAAGAGTTATGTGAATCTGAAAGCGGCGGCCGGCGGCGCGATCTAGCACCTCTGGATGGTTAGATGCCGTTACCAAAACCACATGGCTCGGGAGTTGATCTACCCCTAACAAAAGCGACGAGACCACCCTCTTGAGTTCGCCGATGTCGTGATCGTCTGCCCTCTCTTTGGCAATCGTGTCAAACTCGTCAAGAAACAGAACGCACTCGCGTGAACGAACAAATTCGAAAAGTGCAGCAAGTCGGCTGGCAGTTTCGCCGAGGTAACTGCTGATTAGTGCCTCATATGAAGCCACCAGCATTGGCACCATCAACTCGGCGGCGATGGCCTCTGCGAGAGTCGTCTTGCCGTTGCCAGGAGGGCCAACAAGCAGGAGCCGATGCCGTGGCTCAAGCCCATGCGTCCTCAGCAAATCCCTGCGATGCTGCTCTTCAATGACTTCAGAAACCAAAGCCGCCGTCTCGGGAGTCAGCGACAGGTCGGCCAGCCTTCTGCGCGGCACAACCTCTAGCAAGAGACCATCCTTGGTCACCGGCGGACTCTGGTAGCGAGACTTTGCCGACGAGCCGGTTGTCGTAATGAGTTCCTCAAGCCGGTCGGCAACGAGGTGGTGCTGTTTCTTGCGCTCTTCGGCGATTATCGCCTCAACCAGTGTCCGGAAGCGCTGCTTGTCGCCACGGTGTTCGGCCTCAACCAGATTCAACAACAGGTCTGAGCGCGCCACGATCCATCACCTCCTTTAGCCTTTAGGTAGCACTCTAGGCATCATGCATCTTTGCAGTCGGCACACATCTATGCAGCTATGCCTCATGCATCTCCGCATCATGCATCTTCGCAGCCAGTTATAGGACACTCACCTCAAGCTTCTCAAGCTTCCCGAGCTGAGGTGAGATCACCCAATCCATAGCTGTAGCAATACAGTCGTGGAGTGATCCAGACGTTCCGCCGGATGGCAAAGTGTGGAGGCTTAGGGCGGATGTGGCGGCATAGGGAAGGAATGTCAACTGTGCCCATGAAGGATCCACCGCATCCAGGTCTCAGTCTTCGACAGAACTGCATCGAACCCGAAGGGCTTGACATCGTGGATGCCTCGTCACGGCTGGGGGTGACAACCCGCACACTCTCGCTAGTGGTTCACGGCCATGCAGCGATTTCGGCTGATCTGGCCATCCGGCTTGAGAACGCCGGGTGGTCTACTGCTGAGTTCTGGATGCGCAGACAGGCCGCCTACGATCTAGCGCAAGCACGCCTGCACAAAGACAACACCGTAACCGAGACAGCCAGCCGCTGATCTAGACCGAGGGTGCTGACCCGGACCGAGGCGATCTGGGTGTCGGTTTGCGTGAGGTTATTGGCAACAGATCCAACCCGCTAGCCCTAACAGGTCGGCATGATCTCGTGACAGGTCTCGCCGATGCACCGGCTCGTGGTGCGCGATCCGGTCTGCCACGTCGCTGCGAATCTGTCGCGGATTACCGGCTGAAAGATGCCGCCGTCGCCGTCAGCCGAGAACTCTCAAGATGTCGCTGCGAATCTGTCGCGGATTCCCAGTTGAGGGATGCATCAGAAGCGATGAGGCCAGTGCTGGCACCCAGAGCGGTGTCAAATAGCGAGCAATTGAGGACACGCGGCTTGCACTGCTCATGCCGGAGTGTGCATGTCGGCTGTAAGGCATATCTTGTGTGGTCCAGCGGAGGGGACCGAGGCATGCGGTTCCGTGAGTTCTGCTCCTCTGCTGTAATCGCAGAACCGTGCCCCGCTTCGGCGGGGCACGGACGCGTCTAGAGGGGAACTTTTGTACCTGTGTTTCATCTCGGGTTTCGTAGTGTCCATATAGACACTTCAGGCAACACTCGAATCCTCACCATATGTAATAACT
>JAPYNU010000062.1 GCA_028283245.1 Candidatus Aldehydirespirator catecholifindens
AATCTCAAGCATCTAAGCCTTTCGCTGCTCTGCTTTTTACATCTGGATCTTTTACGGCTTCGTCAGCGAGCTACAGCTAACTCGTGAGCGGTTCAGCCCGATGAGCCCGCCACCCGCCGCCAACGCGGCCCCACCGCGCCGTGATGACTCGCGCCGTGATGACTCTCCGCCACCGAGACACCAGCAGCCACCTGGCAGTTCCGAGGCACCACCGCCACCAGGTAAGGCGCGGGCCAGAGGTGCTGGTAAAGGTGGTGCCGGGACTCGTTTCAGCCTGTCGTTGTTGCCCTTTTTTGTGTCGCTGGCCATGCTGCTTACTGCGGGGCTGCTGCTGTACTTGGGCGGAGAGCTAGTGCCGTGCCGTAGGGCCACGACCTGCGAACCTGTAGCCAACGCAGCGGGCTTCCTCGGCGGGTCGCTTGTGGGGGTTATCTCGCTCGGCGTGTTCATGGCGCTAGACAATCGGCGCAAAGCTCTTAAATCCGGCAGATACAGCGACTGGCCGCGCTGGCTAATGCCTTGGATCTCTGGTACTGCGTGGTTGCTGGGAATGATTCACATTTACGGGTTCGCGCTGTACCTGTCGCGGCTGCTATGAGCACTCTCAATCACCCCACATCCGTCAACCGTCGGCACGCCAGCAGCCTGCGACGGCGCTCGCAGCTAGGGCTCTTGCGGCTTGTCCTGCCGGTAGTAGCCCTCGTAGTAGTCGCCGGAGCCGGTTTAGTGGTCGTGCCTACAGCGCCGACGGCTCGGGCTCACGCTCAGACGACAGCGACACCCCAGACCCGCGAATGCGAAGAGGTTGATCTGCTGTTGTTGATGGACCAGTCGGGCTCACTCAACAATGCCGATCCCAACGGAAACCAGCGCAGAGCCGCCCTCAACAGCATCCGCCGAGGACTGTCAGGAGAACCGAGAATCCGGGTGGCGGTGATCGGCTTCAACAGGGTGCTTAACCGCCATGCCGAGCGCTTTGAGCCAGCTTCGCTAGCAACGCCGGTTCATCCCAGCGACACCGAACTGGAGGCATCTCTGGCAATTCCGCAGTCTGGCGGTTTCACCGACTACGGCGTGGCTTTGCGAGGTGCGCTTGATGTCTTCGATAATGACACCCGCGTGTTGTGTCGAGAGCTTGTCTGGTTCACCGACGGGATCCACGACACAGCAATTCCGTCAACCGACGCTGAAGTCGAGCAGACTGAAGCGCTGCTTGACGAGGTGTGCCGAGTCATCGCTCCAGGCTTCGTGGAGCGAGGTGTGCGTACTCAGGTAGTGCTCCTCGGCAACAGCTTCGCTCAGAACGCACGCTCTGCGATCGGTCAGGATCGTCGACTGACTGAGCTGTCGGCTCAGATCATGAGAGCTGTGACCGGTGACGAGACAATCGCGGGAACTCCGGTGGCGGATGGCTGCGGCACCAACAGTCAGTCGTTGGGCGATGTGACAGGCGAAGTGCTTGAGGGCGAGCAAATAGATCTGCCCAACAGATTCCTTGAGCCTCTGGCGGTGATAAGGGATTTGCGGCGCTGGCCCGACTGCGTCGCCTTCTCGGGCAACACGCTCGCAAGTGACGAGTTGCCCGCCGGTGTCTACATTGAGGAACTGGAAGTTTTCTCCTATAACGGCACTATTGAGCGTTACCGCCTAGGCATCGAACGGGACTGGGATCCCACCAGTGCCAACTCGCAGCGCCGGGTAGCTCTCGGCCATGAAGACTTGAGGCATCTGCCTTCTGGCTGGGTGCTGGAGTTTGAGGTGGCACCCGACCCAGGCCGCAGCATCAACGAAGTGACTCTTTCGTGTTACTCAAAGCCTGTGAGCGAGCCGCTGATGATGGAAGGGCGGGCTATTGATGCCGTCACCGGCGCGCCGCAGACGTTCCTGGAGGCAGGCGAGCGCTACAACCTTGAAATCGACACGAGCACCTATAACTGTGCCGAAGGCGAACTAGTTCTGCGGATTGATGCGCTGGATGACCCGAACCTCACAAGCCCACAATGCTCAGACAGCGGCACCGGGTTCAGTGGCAGCTTTGAGGCTGTTCCCGCCGGGGCGCGGGTCACTGAGGCGACAGGCCGGATCCGACCCGATCATGCAAACACGCTGTGGCAGGCGGAGCCGGAGTTTGATGTCAACGTAAATGTGCGCCCGTCGGCCACGGTCTTATCGGATGAACCGCTCGAATGCAGCCAGGATGACGACTTGCCACGCGTTGAGATCAACCCTGGCTCAGGCACTCAGACGCCGCAGGCCAGCATCTTGGCCGCAATCTGCCGAGTGATACCCCAGCCCGACGGAGAGATTTCAGTGGACGTTGAGTCCCCGCCTGGAGGGCCCGACTACCGCTTGGAGACCCCCGACGGCGAACCGCTCCAGCAGCCTTTCAGGCCCGAAGACGGGCCACAAGAGTTCCATGTGGTCAGCGAGGAGATGGCACCTGAAGAACTGCCCCAGACAGCGAGCACCGTGACTCTCAAACCAGAGTTACGCCAGGCTGATGGGCGCTTGAGCCCGCTCGACCCGGTGGAACTACCTATCAAACCGGTTCTCAGGGGTGCCATTGAGTGCCTGACCGACGCTGCCAGTGCTTCGGGCTCGGTCTCGGGAACCACTGGTGTCTTGCCGCGAATCGAAGTGGACGGATCCGGCACCACCGACAGCGCCAACCAGCTCATTCTTGACGAGTGCGTCATCCCAGAAGGTGCCGATGTCACTGTCCAACCAGCGCCTGGAGGGACTACCCCGAAGATAGACGAACTCGAAACAGACGGTGAAAACCGCCGCTTCCTGATCATCGTCGAAGGGCCTATCGAAAGCGGTGCTGACAATGAACTGGGCACTGTCATCGTGAACCCTGGAGACCAATACTTGGGGATGTGGAAACATTTGGAGCTTCAGCGGGCTCTGTCGCAGCAACTGTTGACCTGCGGACTTGGGCGCGACCGAGACTTGCCCAAGATTCAGGCTGGCCTGCCTTTGCGGGTCGTGGTTGAGGAATGTCGAGTTGATCCGCCTGCCAGCGGCATAGTCACAGTGGATGCCTTAGCTCAAGGATCAGGCTTCGGATACTTCATAGAGGCCCCTGAGGGCCGAGGCGAGCAGCCATGGACACTCGTCAGCGACTCGGCACCTCTGCCCCTGCGCGTGGTCAGCCAAGAACTAGGCACCAACGGCTGGGATTATTACGGGCTCGTCACAATGAACATCACGGCCTTCCCCAGCGACGGCCTGCCTCAGTCTCTGCGAAGCACGGTTGATGTGCCGTCGGGCCTGCTAGACGACCTATTGAGCTGCGGGCCGATGCAGCTCGTCAACGCCGATGAGGACGAAGTGCCCAGCGATCCTCTGCATGTGAGCTTGGACTGTGAGTTTGCGCTACGCGGCTCTGAAGGCGACCTGCGCTTCACTGTTGATGCCACGCCGAGCGCTGGAGGCGACGACGAAGGCCCAGAAGCTTTGGGTGACTGGCGCTTTTTGCCTGCGTCGGAGTTGCTGGACAACGGACGAAGGCTGCGCTTCGGTGAGGGTGAAACCGTGAAAGAACTCAACCTTGAGACCGTCAATCCGCTACCCAATGACAGGATCCAACATGACGGGACGGTGACGGTCACAGCACAGTGGACTATGCCGGGCTGGCAGTCGCCGCTTACCGCTAGCACTACCACGCAATACACAGTTGATCTGTGGCCACGTAGTGTCTTGTGGCTCGCCATTTTGATCACCTTGATAGCAGCGCTGGCAACCTGGTTCGCGCTCTACAGCGTGGTCGTAGCCACGAACCGGCTTCCCAAAGCAAACGAGTTCTTTGCTCGCCGTCTGGAGTTCAGCACCTACCGTGATGCCCTCGGCAAGCTCAAGTCTAAAGAGATTGACAGTTTCAAACCTGACGATGTCGACTCAATGTTTGTGGCGGGTGACGGGAAACGGCGGAAGTGGCTCAGGGCTGAATCCTTGCGTATTGATGCACGGCATCCGAAGTGGTGGCAGATCGCCACGATGCTACGCGGCGGCTGCCGGGGCGAAGCCAAAGTGAGCGGCTTCGGCGGTGACATCGGCGCAGAGCCAAAACCTACAAACTCAAAGCTGGCAGAGCCAGCAGGCGGCACAGCAACCACAAGCGAACAGTTTTCTGAGTTGTTTGTGGTTGCACTCGAAGGCCCCAACGCAGGCGGCGAACCCAGCGGCGGAGTGGCATACGTGCTGATGCCGAAGCCTCCCCGCAAGCTGTCACAAGATGCAAGCCGCAAACTTGCGGAGATCCTCGCCGGTCTGGATTCCAGCGGTGCCTCAGGCCACTCCAGCTTATCACGGCAGGGAGACACCTCGGGAACTACCTCTAGCAGCGCTTCAGAATCCCAGCCGCCTCAGCCGGAGGATGCCTACAGACCTCCGCCGCGCGATGACTCTGGACCTCCGCCGAGAGAAAGGTAACAGTGATCCATGTATAGCAGATTCCTCTTCGTAGGTTTGGGCGGCTCGGGCGGCAAGACCCTGAGATTCCTCAAGCGCGATCTAGAGAGTTGGCTACGCCACCACAACATTGAGGGGCCGCTTCCCGATGGCTGGCAGTTCATCAATATCGACACGCCGACCGTGGCCGACGGCACAGATATCAACCACAAAGTCAAACCCCTGCCGCCAGATGAGTATGTGGGCCTGATCCGCAAGATGATCAGCTTCGCAGGCGTAGCGAAAGCACTTGATCTACGCCCCGGCTTCGACGAGGTGATGGCCACTTGGCGTGTGGATCCCCAGGGAGTGCTAGTACCGCTGACCGTCGGTGCAGGACAAGAGCGTGCCATCGGTCAGATGGTCGCCATGAACTATGTCTCAACTATCCACGATGCTTTGAAAGGTCGGCTAGCCCGACTCAACGGCGCTGGCGTGCTTCCGCAGCTGGGAAAGCTCTACAACCAGATCACCGGCGAGCAGCCCGGCGCAGCCGCCAACGTGTATGTCGTGGTCGTGTCTTCGCTGGCAGGAGGCAGTGGTGCAGGATTGCTCAACTTGACTTGCGACATACTCCGCGCTGACAGCAACGTCGGCGAAAACATTTTTGCGGTGCTCTACACTCCCGATGTTTTTGGTGCGCTCGGCGATAATGCCACAGGGGGGGTGCAGCCCAATGCTCTGGCTGCCACATCTGAGTTGATGAACGGCATTTGGCGCAAGAATTCTTTGGCGACGGGCTTCAGTCCCGTGCTGGCTTCCGCTGGTGTCGCCAAGAAGATCGCTGGCAGCGGCCCGTCCTTCCCGTTCCTTGTAGGGCTCAAGAACACTTCAGGGATCAACTTCGGAACCCACGACACTGCTTTCGAGATGACCGGCCGATCGCTGGTCTCATGGGTGACCGCGTCGCAAGCGAAAGCCAGTTTCGTGTCTTACACAATCGCCAACTGGCATGAGCAGGCCAAGGGCAACACCCTCGGTCCAGTGCTGGTGGATGAAGGTGGCGCCGACGCAGGTTTACCGCAATTCTCTGCGATGGGCTTCGCTCGTGTCAGCGTCGGTGCCGACTACTTCGAGAACTATGTAGCCCAGCGACTGGCCCGTGATGCCAACGAGCATTGCGCGGACTATCACAGTGCATCTGACGAAGCCAAGCGCATTGCTAAAACTCTCAACGAGACCGACCCCAACATACTCTCGCAAAAAATCGCAGAAGAACAGCGCGACACTTTCCTGCGCCGGGTAGGCCTGTCGGAATACGGGCCCGATGAGAACCAGATCAGCGACGCACTAACACCCGAAAAGTCCCTGCGAAGTGGCTTCACTGAACACGCCAAAAAACTGGCAGGCATAGGCGCGGGAGGCAAACAGTCTGTCGAACAGTGGAGTGCTGACATACGCAGTGCCGTGACTGCAGCCCAACGGGATTACTCGAAAAAATGTGAGCAGGCCATCTCGGAGTTAGCCGAAGAATGGTCCGAGAATTTGCAAGGCCAACTGCTGGATGAAGTTGAGCAGCAGATCGCCGCTCGAGGTCTGCACATCACCAAGTCACTATGTGAACTTACCGCAGCACACCTACAAAACGAAGTGACACCTGATCTGCGTCACGACGCAGCAAGACGCAGAGAGTGGCACGGCGGATGGGAACGTGAGTATCAAGCCCGGCTGAACAACTTGGCAGGCAACATTGACTCCGACCATCCAGAACTCGAAGAAGCAATCCGCGACGCTGTCCACTACGCCGCTTTCATCTGCGATGAACTGGTGCATGAACACGCTGCCGAACTCTGCCCAGAGATCTCTGAAAGACTTCTCAGTCCGCTGGTCGCCGCTCTCTCAGAAGCTCACGCCACCGCAGTATCCAATAAGCACGACGTGGTCTCATGGCCAGTTTGGAGCGATGGGGCACCGCCAAAGACCGTGGTGCCGCCAGCCGGCGAGTTCACTCTGGTGGATGCTGGCGACTATCCGCAACATTTCAATGAACTCTTTAACGAGACGTATTCCGGTGAGCCACTGGAACAGCAGAGGAACAAAGTTCGCAGCGCCGTGATCGACGGCAACTTCCTAAAATCGCAGCCCGGCATTTCAGATGTCGAATACCGCGACTCTCGCTGTCTCAGAGTGCATCACGACTGGTGGCCACACGCCAAATGGATTAACCCATCGCGTTCCGCCCACCCTCTACGAGTAGAAGCGCAGGCCAGCATTGACGATCTTCGCCGCCGCGCTAGGCGTTGGCTGCAACGTAAGGAGACGCCTTTCGCCAAGTTCGGTGAAATGACCTTGCGGTCTTATCTCGGCTCAGAGGCGCTCTTCGCCGCGCAAATGTCACAACAAGAACTGGAGGCTCGCAAAGCAAGATTCCTCACCCAACTGTCGGCGGCGATCAAAGCATCTGCTCCTCTCATAGACATTGATGATGCCCTTTTGAGTATGATCCATCCCGACAGTGTTGGAAAAAGCCACCAACGCTTCTTTAGTGAGATTCCCCTGCAGGGCCATCCTTGCGAGAAAGAACTTAACCAACTGCTCGTCGCTGAGGGCGTTAACGCCAACGCTGTAGGAGAACTCCTCGGCAACGATGGATCACTCCGGCACGTTGACATCACCTCAATCTTGCATGCGCCGCATTCGTTGCTGGTAATGAAGTCGCTGCTTGAGCCTATTGCTGGTGCCTGGAACAAAAGTGCCAGTCTGGATGCCGCTCGTTTCGCCTTCTGGTGCCATCGTCGAGGCCAACCTCTAGATAAGTTCGTGCCGCTTCCTCAGTCAATGCTGCTATGCATGATCCGAGGCTGGTTCACAGGTGTGTTGCTGGGACACATAGATTCGGGCGATGGCGACAGTGCAGTGCGAATCGTCAGATCCGGCATGAGCGATCCTGTCGAGTTCCCTTACCCTTTCCTAACCGAAGGCTACGACCTAACAGTGGGCTTAGGACAGGTGCTTGAGTCGCTGGCGCTCGTCAATATGTCAATAGGACTCGGCGGAAACCTCGACCCGCTTGAGCCCTACAAGGCGCTACGCGACCTGGGTAAGTCGGACCCAAAGGATCTTTCGTCATATCAACAGCCAGCCGCTGTGCTCAATAAATGGATCCGGTCAGGCAACATTGGAGGCACGATCGTGGACTTGCATCCAGAGATCCAAAAGATCAACAACTCGGCCGAACTAGACGGGGGACTGCACCTTGAACATCACCGGGCTACAAGTCTGGCGACACTGTTTAAGAAGCTTCTGGAATCCTATGAGAAGGAGCTTAATAAAGAGCGCAAGTCTTGGGCACAGGACAAATCCAGAATCACCAAAGCACCTCTTTGGGTAGGGCTCTGGCAGCCCATCGAACGTGCCCTAGAACAACTGTCGGATGCATGTTCTACAGCTGCACAACGCCTTAATAGTGATACCGATGAGATCTTCTTGTGAGTGCGTTACTTGTGAGTGCGATATCACAGAATGTGCAGACCCTCTGTAGCTACGCCGATGGGATCTTCTGAGCCGGAGCCCTACGAACGGGCCAGTTCCCAAGAGTTTGATTACAGCCGACTCTCGACCCCTAGCACCGACAAGACCGTCAATCGCTCGGTCGTGCTAGTGCTTGACCATCAAGACAGCATCATTGTCTCGGGGTTGGCGCAACTGATAGCCCTTTCAGCACAACACGTCATAAAGCCGTTCTTGGTGCTCAGCGTCACAGACGACATCATTGACACAAACGATGTCATTGGCACGAACCCTGTCACAACGCTGATCGCCGACGGCAACAAGCGCGACGAGAAGATCTTCAACGCGTTAGGCAAATCGGGAAGGATCGACCGCATTGACGTGGTTACTGTCTTCTCCCACAAGTTGAGCGACCCTGACGGCGAGCGGCTGGCGCTTGCCGCGTCGAATCTGGTGCATAACTGTCGTCGTTTGTCGCCAGCGAATGCAACGATCTCAGATCATCGCCTGTCTGTGAGCTCTTACGACTCGTTGGGTACCGCCTGCTTTGGCGGCACTCCCGACTCGCGGCTCATCTTGATTCCTGAAGACCGACGACATCCGTTCGCTATGGCAAAGCCCATCTACGACTCCAACCCGCAGGAGTTTGATCTGCATGTTGCGGCAGAGTTGGCATCCATTTGCGGGCTTTGGGAGGCCGCTGACGGCTCTGCGCTTGAATCGCTCAAGCCAGCAGCATCTGGCACTGGGGTTCCTCTGGTGGTGCTTGCGAGGTCGTTTGTGCGGCTGGTGCGTCTTTCGCTGCCGTCACCCGAGGAGGTTTTGCAGCGTGAGGAGATGCTGCCGGTCGCTGTGGGGGCAATGCGAAGCCCTGTACCTGAGACAATGACTGAGAAGGCGGCTCGGTTGCTCCACCCGTCGAAACTTAAAAGCCAGCCGCCCGAGCCCATACCTGCTGATCCTTCTGCGGAGCCGGGTTTCTGGCGTGGTTTGAGGCGACACATCCTGAGCGATCTGCGGAAGCTGCCTTCAAGGCTGCGAAGTCGCGGCCGCAGCGAGATCTCGGCTGCCACCGATGAGATGGCCGAAGTGCTGCGTTCCAAAACCCCGTGGGGGCTTGATCCAACAGAAACTTCTGACGGAAACGACACAATTGAGCAGCTGATTGCATACCGCGAACTGCAGCCCGTTGAGGTGCTGGAGCCACAAGTATGGGATGGCTTAGTGCAGGACATTCTCGGGGTCGCCGACTATTCCAACCACGCTAAAAGGATCCGCGAAGAATCGTCAGGCGACGAACGCCATCTGTTAGTGAGCAAGCAGAACCTAGCCCCGCTGTTTGAGCCTGATCTTGCTGGCAAGACTGACAACCCTGAGCAGTTGGCCGCGCTGGATGAGTTAACTGCGCTGGCCGAGCCCGAGGACGATCTAGAAACTCTCTACCGCTGGTTGAGCAGCGATTTGACACCCAGATCAGCTGACCACGCCGAATACCTAGAGCCTGAAGCTGAAGATTCTGAGTCTGATGATCCTGTGTCTGATGATCCTGTGTCTGATGATCCTGTGTCTGAAGGTGGTGCGGTTGCTGGAGAGGACAACGGCTTCTACGCCCGCATACGCCCCCAATCGGCGGAAGGCCCAGCGTCCGAAGTGCCGCTGTCTCAGGGCTCAGTGCCCGATAGCCAGGAGTCCGATAGCCAGGAGCCCGAGGTGCCAGAGGCAGAAGCTCCGAGCGCAGAAGAGTCAGCGCTATCAGAAGTGCAGCCACAACAAGAGGCAACGACCGAGCCAGACCAAGAGGCAACGGGCGAACCAGACCAAGAGGCAAGCGACCTAGGGCATGGATCAGATCACAAAGAAAATGTGCCCAAGTCCTTGCTGCAGTGTCTGACCTCGGAGTTCGCCGACCAAAAGGCAGAAGCCGAACGTGCTTATCAGCGCTGCCGTGAACGAATCTCCGAGTTCGCTCCACGGTGGAGCAACCGATCTCATATCGAAGGCGAGATGTCGGCTGCGGTTCCGTATCTGCTGGCTTACGGGATGCTTCTGCTGGTGCTGTGTTGGACCATCTTGCCTAGATGGGGCTTTCTGCAAGCCGATGTGGTTGAGAACTCTTGGTGGTGGAGCCGCGCTTGGATCATCGTGACCACGTTGCTCTTGTTGGCGCTTCTGCTACTGAACATGCCCCGCAACACTAAAAACCGCCAGATCTACCTAATAAGTGGGGTAACAGTTCTGATCGGGACGGCGAGTTGGCTTCTGCTGGAGCCTCAGCCGATCATGTGGCTTCTTGAAGCCGATGCTAGATGGTGGATCTTGTTGCCGCTACTGGCTGGCCTAGTTGCGGTGATAGTGGTGTGCGTCTGGCTTCTGGTCGGCAGAAACAACACAACCTCCTCGCTCAAAGTGTCCGCAGCTCTAGTGCTTGTCTATGTGATCACAGCGTTGGTGGCTCTGCTCAACGATGTGAACTTCACGAAGGGTATGAGCTTGCTTGCTGACAGAAACTACACACGCATAATCGTGGTGACCGTAGTTGCGCTATGCCTTGTGTTCGCTGGCGTTGTCGTGGTTTCGATGCATTACTACCGGCAAGAGTTGGAGCGAAAGCGGCTTCTGGAAGAGTTCCGCGAACTTGAGGCATCAGATGAGAACGCATATCGCCAGGCAGAGCGTCTTGCCTCAGTAATGCCGCACTGGCTCGGCACGGCGCTGGCACTGCATCGGATCATTCGCCTGCCTTATGGCGCGCCGGAAACTCCAACGGTGTCAGGTCTGGGCGAGATGTTCGGTGTTGATGCCGGTGATGCGGACAGTGACACCGACGGTAATGCCCACGCTGATATGAGCAGCAAAGCCGCCGCTAGCCGAGCAGAAATCAACAGCACCACAGATACTGACACAGAGACCGCCACAGTCAGCGGCTCGGGTGGCGAGCACCAGAGTGTGTTAACGAAGTATGTCTACTGCGAGATGCAGCCGACAGGCCAAGGCCAAGAGATGTTCGGTCATCTCCTGCGCTCCGGGCTGGCCCAACCAGGCTGGCTGTATGCACAGTATCGACACGCTGCTGAGGCATACCGTGCCAGTTCGCAGTCGCTCGGCGATAGCGCTGTTGGCAATCAAGCCTGGCCCAGTGCTTGCGCCTACCCCTACTCAGCAGATGAGGATCTGCCCCAATCAATCAACGGTGACCGCTGGCCGTTCGTGAGGCGGCTCTATGCGGGCGACTTTGACCCGATCCTGCGTGAGCGCCTCGACACATTCGTGGCTGGCGATGGCCTTGACGAACTCTTCGACAAGATTGAGTCTTTCAGGATTGCGGCTGGAGCACACCCAGGCGAGACAGCCGCCGACGTGCTCTCAGAGATCGCTGAGTCACCCGACCCAGAACTGCCACACAGCATGTTGTCGGATGCGTCGTTAGGTCTGGTGTCCGGGCAACCGCAGATGCAGTCGTATCTGTGGTGGCCTCAGCGTCTTGGGGTGCCTGCCGCTGCGGTGCCGCAGTCACGCACACGAAGCCTTCGCATAGACGGTGGTGTGCTGCACCAAGCCGTGCGAGTGGACCTGTCCGAGCCGATCCCTCTCACATCAGTGACGGGAGCTGTATCATCACCGGCAAGTTTTCCGCACTCTCAAGAAAGCGCTGCCGTTGCTAGTTCTTACAGCAGCGAAACCGAAGGTGCCGACACCAACTGGGAAGGCCCCCTGCTATAAGCCACCACCCAACCCACACCTAAGCGCAGCTCACACCTTGTCACCGATCTAACGAATCCGAAACCTACGTAAGGGCTGAGTGCCTTGGCCCCTCCAGCACCTTTGTGCTACGGCACCTTTGTGCTGCGGTGCGACGGTATTGATTGCTCTGTGAGTGCGCCGAATCGCTGTTCAGCCTGTTCACTCGTGATTCCCAGCACCTCCCCGATCTGGCACCATGAGGCCCCTGCCCCAATAGACAGATTGACAACACCGTTTATTTTCTCATCGCCCAGATGCATCACGTCAGCCAAGAGCCCAAGAAAGTACTCTGATACTGGAATCTCGGTCTCAGGCGGCGGCCCCTCAGACTCAAACCAGTCTGCGATCTTCTCCGCATCGCGAAGAGCTTCATGGAGCGGGCGCGGCATAACTCAACTATAGATACTTCCGACGGGCTGGCATCGCATGAATGATCAAGTCACCTTCGTCTGTCCGCAAGACCCCGATTTCTAAGATCCGGCCAGAGCCGTCGTCACCTACAAGCATCGTCACCTCACCCACCGCAAAAATCCTGAACGAATTGCGATATGCATGCATCATTTGGGAGTCACGCACTCCGTGGCGGCGGGCACTGGAATGTACAAGCGGGTTCATAGCCAGATTGTCTCACGCGTCTTGTGAATGTTGCCTACGCTCTACTGAGGCTGTCTCAGTGAGTGCTGACAGTATGTTCTGATGCTCTTGTGGCGGACTCAAACTCCAACCCTTTACACAGGAGGATCACCCCAGCAAACTGCTAACAACCCCACGCTAACTGGTGTCTAGCCCTGTCCTAGCTGTCTGCTCTTGATTTGGGGTCACCGTCAGCCACAGTGTGGCTGCGCCATAGGTGACGTGACGTTGGGCGGTATCGCTGACATGGTGGGAGCGTTCTGCGTTCTTGGGTGGTTCGA
>JAPYNU010000063.1 GCA_028283245.1 Candidatus Aldehydirespirator catecholifindens
TGGTTCGAGTGGGCTGTGTTTTGGTGATGTTTTGAGATTTTTGGGTGTTTGCAGGTTGTTTTTGTTGTGGGTGTGATATGGTGGTAGTACCTATCGGTGGTTGTTCACTTCGGAAGGGATGTGACATGACGACCCAGGAAACCCTCTCCGGGACCGAGCCTGCGGCTGTGGCAAAGAAGGGACTTGACACTTTCGTGTTCCCTGACCCGCCACTCAACCAGGACGAAAAGATGGACAACTTCAGGCATCTGAGCATCACAGGCGCTGCTTATCTGTTGTCTAGGTATCTGGCAAAGCGTCTCGGTGATGCCGCCGCTGCAGGCATTGTGATCGATAGTGAAGTTTATTTGTGCGTGAACCGACCCAAAACGATGAAGGGGGTGCTCTACCCCGACTTGCTGGTGGCGTTTGACGCGAACCCGGATTTGTGTGAACGGCGTAACGCGTATGTGATCTCAGAGCAAGGCAAGCCACCTGATCTGGTGTTGGAGATCGCGTCGCCGAGCACCGCTCGTAGAGACACTGGAGTGAAACGAGACGGTTACGCTGATTTGAAAGTCGCTGAGTATTGGCGTTTCGACAAGACCGGGGAGCATCACAAAACCCGTCTCGCGGGTGACCGGCTCACAGCAGAAGGTGCTTATGAACCGATCAGCGTTGAGGAAGTCACAGACGGGGTGATGCAAGGCTACAGCGCTGTGGTGGGGTTGTATCTGCGCTGGGACCATGAAGCGCTCGTGTTCGTGGACCCGGCTAACAACCAGCCAATCCCCACAATGCAAGACGCCGAAAACCAAGCCGCAACCGAACGCGCCAAACGCGAAGCAGCCGAAATACACGCCGAAGCCGAACAAATCCGAGCCAACGTCGCCGAAGCGCAGGCGCGAGAGTTGGAAGAGCAACTCCGCCAGATGCGCAATCCAAGTGGTGGTGTGCTCTAGACGCATATGCAGAAAAATAGGCCACGGCTATGTGGACTTCGGTACATAGTTGGATGTCTGGCAGTGTTAGTGCTGACAGGATGTTCCAGATCAGAGACTATCTGCGAAATTCCAACTGTCTCTTCTAGCACACCCATAGAAATCAGGAAAGTAGGATCAGAAGCAATCAAACTGATCGATCAAACCAGCTATGGCGAGCGAACTATTTATGCAACGACAGATCAGCAGAGATCAACATATTTTGGCGCTGGAATCAGCAAAAACGAGGCCATATTTGGATGGTTTGATCCCGATAGTCCAGAAACCACGCAATACCCTGAATGGCTTCGTGCCTCTGATAGAGAACCGATAGAACCTACATTGTGTCTAGATGGGCGGCAAGTCTTCTCAGTTATTGTCGCAAGTGATAGTGTGATACTGGTACAACAATCGGGTGAAACAGTTCTGGAGATGCCCCCGGCGGGCGGTATCATGGGGCGTATATCAACGCTTGATGAATAGCCGCCACGCACCTGAAGTAAGCTACCTTGAGTCTGCTTTCTGCAAAAGCGATTCGATGTCAACGCTGGCGGATTGGCTTGCATCTAGGTCGTCTGCTCTGCCGATGATAGACGTAAGCCTGTCGTCGCTTGGGATATCTGCCCACTCACGGTGGCTTGATATTGTGTCCCTGAGGTAATCAGAGTCATTCGACAACGAAAACCCAGACTCCCCGTCCTCACTGATAAAGATGATCGCAACCTTGTCAGCTAGCACATCTGTCGCGCAGTAGTGACCGCGAATAGTCCCAACCTCGATAGCCACATCGGCTGGCAGCCGATCGGCCAACCCACGCTCACGCAGTAACGATCCCATCCCGTTGCCTGCGATGCGTGAGAGACCACCGCATAATGATGGCTCAGTGTTCGCCAATAACTGCGCTTTAAGCTCCTCGTCTAGTTGGTCAGTCTCATCCGGTGAATCCAGCGATGATGATTCGTCCTCGCTGGTCTGACCTACTTGCCCAATAGCTCCAGTACCAGGGCCAGCACCACCGTCTTCAGCTCGGACACTAATCCAGATAGACGCGACCCCGACTGCCGAAGCAGCGAGACACAGCACCATAACCAATTGTGGGAACCTGCCCGCGTCCTTCATTCTCTGCCACATAGCTTTGCACCTTTCAGTTGTACTGGACCCCAATGAGTGATCTAGATGCATCATAACCTGCCTCAAGATCATCCTGCAAATGTCTACTGCTCGTCATGACCTCTCCAAACAATCCAAATCTGTATCCAGGGAAGCATTTTTCAATAAATCCTCAACCACTAGGAACAAGCAATAGCTAATCCAACGAAGAACTGTCGCCTAGCCTTACAAAAGATTATTTTTAAAGTCTGCATACGCGACTCATCACGTCTGGGGTTGGGCTAATACGTTTGAATGCACCGTCGAGCTGGCCTTCCTGTGTGGAGGAATGCGCGGATTCAGTTGTTGGTGGGCGGTCTCTGGCATCAGCAATTTTGGTGGCAGCAGCCTTGGAGGCTACCGGTCGATGTGCGTCTGTGGCGAGGTTCGACCGCAGAGCCTGAAGGCTGATTGTGGTGTGATAGATAAGATTTTTGCTTGAAAAGGTTGCTTTGTCATACCCTTTATCTATACTGTTGTTTATGATTATCGAGATTGCTGAGCGGGCTGAAGCCGCAGCTAATGAACTCCTTGCTGCTGTTGATGCTGGTGCTGCAACCTGTGATGAGTTGCGTGAAGTGCTGCGAGTCACCCGGTCTGTGGCTGCTGCGGTCACCTCTGTGCAGACCACGGCAGCAGAGTTGATCGCTCGCCGCGAGCGGCACGGAGATGGAGGCGCTGAAGTGCTGGCGTCGGTTGCGGGACTGGCGCAGCGTGATGCTCGTGATCGTGTCAAGGTTGCTCAGGTAATGCGGAAGGTTCCTGAACTGCATTCAGCAGTGCAAACGGGGAACGTGTCGCAAGCCAACGCCCGGCGACTCGCTGATGTGATCACCCAAACCAGTTCAGATGCTGTAGCAGCTGATAGCGATCTACTCAAAGATGCACAGTCAATGAGGCCCGAACAATTCGGCACCGCCGCGAATCGTTGGATCGCTTCCCAACAAGCCGACAACGGCGTTTCCCAGCATGCTCAACAGCGTGCGAAGCGTTACCTGAAGTTCTATGACACTCCAGAAGGCATGATCGCCCTGCACGGCGAATTCGACAAAATCACTGGACAACGACTCCACAACCGACTACGCCAAACAGCTGCCCGGTTACTCAACGCTGACAAGCAACTACCCGAAACTCAGCGACGCAAGTTCCCGCAATGCATGGCCGACGCACTACAGCACCACATCACCGGCACTCAAAGCAGTCGCACTAACCATCAACACAACAGCAGCCATGGCAGTGGCAACACAAACAACCACACCGACAAACGCAACTCCAGCAGCAAGCACAAAAGCGTGCCTGACACCAACAACAAGACAGTCGCCCAGTCAGCAGAAGTCAACGACCGCTGGCTCACAGACATCACCGTGCTAGCTCGCGTGGATGACAACAGCCGAAACTTGATCTATGAACTCTCAGACGGATCACGCCTACCACCAGCTGTCATCGAAGAACTCGCCTGCAACGCACGACTCACCTCACTGATCTATGACCGCAACGGAGACGCGCTCTGGCGCACCCGCTCACGCCGAACAGTCACCGAAACACAATGGCAAGCCCTACTCGCTACCTACGGCGGCTGCTTTCACTGCGGAGCATCACCCAGCATGTGTCAAGCGCATCACATCACACCGTTTTCGCAAGGTGGTGCTACCAGTCTTGACAATCTGATCATGGTGTGCTGGAACTGTCATCACAGAATCCATCACGACAACTGGCAAATCCAAGAACATCCTGACGGCAGCCATACCCTGCACCCACCGCAGCGCACCAACACACCCCGTTACGGGCCAGCCCATGCCGATGACTGGCCACCCCAACCAGCACAAGAACCCGCCCGAGCCCGAAGCCCGGGCCTAAACAAGGCAGCCAGCAGACCACTCGCCCACCGCGGGCGATCCCCAACCAGAACCAACAACACAACAAACCGAACCGGGCCCAGCCCCACAAAACCAGCCCCAGCCAAACTCTGGTAGAAAAGGCCACCACGAGCAACTCTTGTATAATGTACAAGAGTGGGCTAGAGAAAGGCTCGCAGTGTCTGTTCGCAACTAACAGGCGGACTCGTCGCCCAGAAAACGGCGCGATTAGCTGGGCAGGGTGGCTAGCAGGGTTACGTCGGTGAAGTGGCCTACCCACTGGGGCAGTATGCCGAAAGCTAGGGTTGCGGCACCTGTCAAGACCAGAGCGGCTGACACTGAAGTCGGAACTTTAATCGGCGACACCGTGTCAAAGCCAGCCTCTGCGGAGGCTTGCTCTACCCACATGTAGCTCGCTATGCGGGCATAGTAGTAGAGCGCAATCACCGAGTTGAGCGCTACCACCACACCTAGGGCCACACCCCAGGGCGTTTGCGGTGAGATCAACGCCAAAACGATCTCGAACTTGGCGAACCAGCCGCCCAGCGGCGGAATCCCAGCCAAAGCCATCAAAAAGATAGTCATAGCCACCGCCAACGCAGGCGAATAATGAAACAAACCCTTGTAAGAATCGATTTCTGCTGAAGCAGTGCGGCGAGCCACCGCAATAATCACCGCGAAAGCTCCCAAGTTCATAGCCGCATAAATCGCCAAATAGGTCACCACCGCCGACAATGCATCATCAGCAGTCGTCAACGACTCCCCCGCCACAGCCAACGGTGCCAGCATGTATCCAGCTTGCGCAACACCCGAATAAGCCAACAGCCTCACCAGATTGGTTTGGCGCAAAGCCATCAGATTTCCACCAAACATTGATGCCGCAGCAAGCACCCACATCAACGGTTGATACACATCTGAGCGACCCCAGAAACCCACGAACACTAGAGACAGCAATGCCACGAAACCAGCCGCTTTGGATGCCACCGACAAAAACGCTGTCACTGGCGTGGGTGCGCCCTCATAAGTGTCGGGTGCCCAAGTATGAAACGGAAAAGCCGAAACCTTGAAAGCGAAACCCGCTATCACGAAGATCACACCCAGCGTCACTACCGCCAACGGCGCAGTTCCGTCTGAGGCATCTGAGACAGCAGCGTTAATGTCGGCGAGAATGGTCGAACCAGCGGTGCCATACAGCAGCGACATGCCATACAGCAGCACAGCCGAAGCGAACACTCCCATCAGGTAATACTTCAAACCGGCTTCGTTGCTGCGCAGATCACGTTTGCGCCAAGTGGCCATCAAATACGCCGGTATCGACAGCAACTCCAGCGCCACAAACATAGTGACCAGATCACGGGCAGATGCCATGACCACCATGCCCAGCACCGCCGACAGCAGCATCTGGTAGTACTCGCTCTCCCAATAGTCACCCTCAGCGATGTAACTGGTGGACAGCAGCACTACCACATAGCCAGCCAACAAAAACACAGCCTTCATTACTAGGGAGTAATCGTCGATCACATAGGCACCCCAGAAAGTGGCTCGATCTGCGCCGTCGGTCGCCAACGTCAACACCGGAACCATCGCAGCTAGCAGCCCCAACGATGCCAACACAGAAGAGATCGCTCGTCCCCGCTCCAGCCAGACAACATCAACCAAAGTCAGCAGCGCCCCGAAACCCAGCAGCGTCAATTCAGGCGCGATGGCGTGCCAGTCGATAGGCGGCCGCTCAAAAGCGAAAACCAACACAGAACTCAGCATCTGCTGCTAGCCCCCAGCGCCAGTCGCGAGCAGGTTGACCACCGCTGGATCGATCACATCGAAGATCAATCCAGGCAACAAACCGAACAGCAGAATCCCCACTAGCAGAGGTACCCAGGAAATCCATTCGTTGCGTGTCACGTCCACGATCTCGTCGCTGTCGGCGAACTCCTCAGACGGTTTGCC
This sequence comes from Candidatus Aldehydirespirator catecholifindens, assembly GCA_028283245.1. GTDB lineage: Bacteria > Actinomycetota > Acidimicrobiia > Acidimicrobiales > Aldehydirespiratoraceae > Aldehydirespirator > Aldehydirespirator catecholifindens. Next base: position 5,912 of record JAPYNU010000063.1, read on the forward strand.
CATAGCTGTGCGCTGCAACAACCAAAGCAGATAACCCGCCGCTAGCACTGTGCCGACCGCGGCTACCACCATGTAAGTACGAAAAACCTCTACCGGCAGGCCGTCTGCTGGCGAATAAGCAGCAAGGATCGCTGGGAACTCACCCCAGAAGCCTGCCAAACCCGGCAAACCTAGTGAAGCCATTGACACGAAACCGAGTATCCAACCCAGACGCGGTGCCTGAGTGAGCAAACCCCCAAGACGGCGAATCTCCAACGTGTGGTATCGCTCCTTGACTGAGCCAGCCACAAAGAACAGCATTCCGGTGATTATCCCGTGGGCGACCATGCCGAAAATAGCTGCGTTTATGCCGAAATCTGTGAGTGTGGCAATGCCGAGCATCACGAAGCCCATGTGAGCCACCGACGAGAAAGCAATGAGGCGTTTCATGTCGGTCTGGGCTAGACACCCCAGCGCGCCGTAGATAATGCCGATCACTGCTAGCAGCCCAATCCATGGTGCCCAGGCTTCAGCACCTTCGGGCAGCATCGGCACAGCAATACGCACAAATCCGTAGGTTCCGAGCTTCAACAGGACCGCAGCCAGAATCACCGAGCCAACAGTGGGTGCCTCGGTGTGTGCATCAGGCAGCCAAGTATGGAACGGGAACATCGGCACTTTCACACCGAAACCTATGAACATCCCCGCGAAGATCCAGATCTGGGTTGCGCTCAGAATTCCTGCTCCCGCCAGATCCGACAACAGCCTCATATCAAAACTGCGAAGCGATTCTCCAGTAGCGGGATCGGTTGACAAGAAGAACAAAGCCAAAAACGACAGCAGCATCAGCGCCGAGCCGAACAACGTAAACAAGAAGAACTTGATTGAGGCGTAACGCCGGTTTTCGCCACCCCAAACAGCGATCATGAAAAACATCGGCAACAGCACTACCTCAAAGAACACGAAGAACAGGATCAGATCCTGAGCTAGGAACGTGCCGACCATGCCCGTTTCTAGGATCAGCATCAAAATGAAGAAGGCTTTGGGATTGCCGGGATCAGGGACATGATCCCATGAGTAAATGACACACAACGGCACAACCACCAGCGTGAGCGCTAGCAAAGGCAACGAAATTCCGTCAAGGCCGACGATGTAGCGGCTGTTGATCACATCAATCCAGGATGCGTCCACTACGAACTGCAAATCACCGGCTGCTCCGTAGTCGAAATCAAGCAGCAGCAGGGCACCAACCACTGCCGTCGCCAACGAAGTCAGCAGCGCCAACCGCTTCAGAGCCTGATGCTCAACAGCGGGAACTGCCAGCATCACCAGCGCCCCCACCAACGGGATGAAGATGACCAGGGTCAAGCCCCAATCGTTGAGAAAGTCGGTCATAGTCAAGTCCTAGAAGCTCCTGGAATGTGCGAGATTAAGATTGGCTGACAGGATCGGCGCGCAACCGCAGGCACCGGGCAGTCCATAATGCTGATCGTCAAGCGGTTCAGAGTGTTGCATTATTTCTCAAAATCTTTCATAGTGATTCACAGCGAAAGGATCAGCATGAACACACCGGCGAGGATGGTGGCGGCAGCAAACAAGATGGCGGCGTACTGCTGGACTTTGCCGGTCTGAATGGTCCGCAGGTTCTCACCGGTTGCATCGGAGGCTCTGCCTGAACCGTCTACGATGATCCGGTCGATAAGAGTTTGATCGACATGGTCATACACAGCCCGCCCCGCTGTGACTGAGCGGCGACCAGCGGTGTTGACAACAGCATCAATGACCCGCTGGTTGATCCAGTAGGCGGCTTTTGCGATCGGGCCTTTCACCGCTTTGACAATCACCCCGTTATAAAGATGGTCAAGGTAATACTTGTTGACCAGCGTTGTGTGTGCGGCTCGTGGCAGGCCACCACGCGAGACTGGCCCATCATCAATCTCGGTGAGCGACTGCGCTGAAGCCGCCGAACGAGAAGCGACCGCTTTGAAGTAGTAGCGCCAGGCTGCACCAGCACCGGCTAGCGCCACCACCGTGGCCGCAATACCCAGTGACCAGCTTGGTCTGGCGTGAGCGATATACGGGAAATAAGCCGCTTCCGGCTCGAAGTAATGACCGAAACGTTCTTGCCATGCTTTGGGCCACAACTGGAAGCCTTTAGGCATGTTGACTAGCCCACCCAACAGCGCGACTGTAGCCAGCAGATACAACGGCACAATGATGCGCGGCCCCGACTCGTGAGGCTGTCCATGGCCGCGATATTCGCCGAAGAAGGTCAGATAAATGACCCGTGTCATGTAGGCGGCGGTCACCGCAGAGCCGAGCATCCCCATCACCAGCATCAAGGTGTAAGCACCGTTGGCTTGAGTGCCGCCAAAAAAGCCCCATCCTCCGGTGCCAGCCAGGATCTCGTCTTTGGACCAGAAACCCGCCAGAGGCGGCAAACCCATCAACGCCAGTGATGCCACCAAGAAAGTGCGGTAAGTGTGTGGCATGGCTTTGCGCAGGCCGCCCATGTCGGCTTTCATGTCGAAACTGTGAACGGCATGGCTGACTGAGCCTGATCCCAAAAACAGGCAAGCTTTGAAGAAGGCGTGGGTAAAAAGATGGAACATGGCCGCAGTCCAAGCCCCCACACCCAAAGCCATCACCATGTAGCCCAGTTGGCTGACAGTGGAATAAGCCAAAACTTTTTTGATGTCGTTTTGGGTGAAGGCCAGCAGCCCGCCGAACAGCAATGTGACCGCACCCACCAGAGCCAGCATGTTGATGCTTGAGCCAGCAATCGACATGCCCTCCCAGAACACTGGATACAGACGAGCCACCATGTAAATGCCAGCCACGACCATGGTGGCGGCGTGGATCAATGCTGATACCGGTGTCGGGCCAGCCATGGCATCAGGCAGCCAGGTGTGCAAGATGAACTGTCCCGACTTGGACATCACCGCAGCCAGAAGGCATAGCGATGCTGCCAAAAGCGCAGTGTGGCTGACCTCACCAGCGTTGACACGCTCAGACAATGTCAGCGTGTCGAAAGTGTTACCAGCAGCAAAAAACAGGATCGAAACACCCACCAGCAGTCCCACATCACCAACACGGTTAGTCAAAAAAGCTTTGAGAGCTGCGTCTGAGTTGGGTTTTTCCTCCCACCAGTGACCGATCAACACAAACGAGCAGACCCCAACCAGTTCCCAGCCGACGATCATCTGCAAAGTGTTGTCGCTCAACACAAAGAACAACATTGTTGCGGTGAACAAGCTCAAGAAAGCGAAGAAATGCGTGTAACGGGAGTCCCCAGCCACATAGTCGGTGCTGTAAATATGCACAAGCAGCGAGACAGCGGTCACTACAAGCAGCATCATCACCGACAAGCCGTCAAGCAGGATCCCGGCATCAAAGGTCACGCCCCCCGAAGTGAGCCAGCCGACGCTGCGATGCACAGCCGCTACTCCCTCATGGGCTTCGTCACGATGGTCGAACCAGGTGATTAACGCACCGATCGACAACACGAACGAACCTGAAACCGCGGCGATACCTAAACCTGCTCCACCGCCGCGCATCCGTTTGCCGAACAGCAAGATCACCAAAAACGAAAGCGCTGGCAGAAGTGGCACCAACCAGGCGTAATCCAAAAAGAATCCAGCGCTGTCGGTAGAACTGGGCCCGTAGGCGACAGTTTCATCGGCAGCGACTAGCGCAGCAGCAAACACGGTATCTCGCTATCCCTTATCCCTTGAGCAGATCGGCTTCGGTGAGGTCGATGCTCCGTCGATTGCGGTAAATCATCAACACGATGGCCAGACCGATACCCACTTCAGCGGCAGCCACAGCAATCACAAAAAGCGCGAAAACTTCGCCAGCGACATGATCGCGAAACGCCCCGAAAGCCACCAGATTGATGTTGACGGAGTTGAGGATCAGTTCCACAGACATCAACACCATGATCCCGTTGCGGCGCGCCAGCACGCCGTAGACACCTACGCAAAACAGCACAGCCGCCAACAGCAGAAACTGGTTGAGTATCACAGCCGGGACCTACTCTTTGCGGGCCACGACGATGGCCCCGATCAAAGCGGCCAACAGCAGCACAGAAACCGCTTCGAAAGCCACGATGTATTGGCTGAATATGGCATCAGACACTGCTGAGAAGCGTTGCGGTTCTTCGATCACCAAGCGAGTGTCGGAGTAGCTGTCGATCAATGCGACACCCATCACCACAGCCAAAAGCACTGCCACGAGTCCAGCCATAAGCCGCTTCTCGCCAGCTACGGACTCGTCGTCGCCCATTGATGCTCTGGTGAGCATGATCCCAAACAGAAACAGCACGATGATGGCACCGATATAAACCAGCACTTGGGTGACCGCTACGAACTCCGAGCCGAGCAGGATGAACTGTGCTGCTGTTCCGGCCAGCACGAGAACCAGCCACAGTGCTGCATGGACAACATTGCGAGTGGTGACACAGCGGATCGCGGAGATGATCATCACTACAGCGATCACGGCGAAGAAGACGTTCTGAGCGACGAACAGGTCGCCGTCGCTAGCTGCGGCCGCTAGCAGGCCCGCCGAACTCATGTGGGGGGAACCTTGGCTTTCTTGGCCGATGACCCCGCTTCGTAATCTTCGAACTCGGGCACCGTCTCCATCCAATCGGCTAGCCGAGCCTTGTCGTGCAGCAGATCAGCGATGCGCGGCTCGGAGAACTCGTATTCGGGGCTCCAGAACAGCGCCTCAAAGGGGCAGACATCAACACAAATCCCGCAGAACATGCAAAGCGCGTAGTCAATGTCGAACCGGTCGAGTTTGTTGACCTGACGTGGCTTGCCGCCAGCGCGCCGGGGTGGCGCTTTCTCTTTGTGGCCTTCAATGTAGATGCACCAGTCTGGGCATTCACGGGCGCACAGCATGCAGGCGGTGCAGTTGCCTTCGTGTAGTGCGATCACGCCGCGGGCGCGTGTGGGGGGTGCCTCTTTGACGTGGGGGTATTGAACGGTGGCTGAGCCCTGAGACGGCGCAGGCACAAGGGTTTTGATCCCACGCTTAGGGAACACTGTGCGTATCACCGTCGAGCCGGTGACGGCCAGCCCTTTTACCAAGCCTGGAACTAAAGCCATCGCTTCACCGTCTTCGTTGGCCACCGCTCAAGATTGACGAGTGGTCGCAGGTCTGCAAGCCCGTACACGGATCGCAAGCCTACCGAACGGCTAGGCCCCGTCCACGACACAGCGCCAGCCCTTCAGTCAGCCTTTCATGCCAGCCCTTCATGCCGACCGACCCGACACATAAGCAGCGACTCTGCCGATCCGCCCGACACTGCACCTCTGAAGGCGGCCTGACTTAGGCGACCCGACCACGTTACGCGCCAGCAACCGCTCGCGAACCAGAAACCGTCTCGGCGCGAGATCGGAGGTCGTGATACAACACGGTTGCGCCTGAGACGAGAACACAAAATCCCAGCCACTCAAATGCCCAACCAAACACGGATGATACTAAACGAACGGCTAAAGAGCCATCGAAGTACAACAATTCGCTCATAAGCCCACAAAATACGGTCACTGCAATCAACATGTAGACGGCAAACTGCGAGCGCCAAAAATGTCCCTTCAGCAGTCGCCAAGACCGCCCGCCCTTCGACTCGGCAGAGCCAACCGATGCACCCACAAGCGCAACTGCCACTGGTGCTGGAGCCAGCATCATCGCCCCAATCATACTTAGTGTCACGCTTACCATCAATAACACCGCAACAAAGACCACTGTGATCGCTACACCTTCGATAACTTCAATCAGTGCCAGTCCGAGAGCGAACAAGCCAACGGTCACGGCTAAAGCAAAGCTCACGATTGCAACAGCAATCCCGAACATTCTCATCGCAGTTGAAATAACTCTAGGAATACTTCGTATTCCCCAGCGAACTGCTTCTACAAGACTGCACGGCTCTTCGTCGAGTTCCGATATTGATACCTTCACGATGGCTGCGCCATGCACAATGCCGCCAACCAAATAAATGACACTAGCAGCAGCCAATATTCCTAAGGCAGTTAGATCAACGCTCCAATCAATCGCGGCAAATTCTGATTGCAGCGCTTCAAACCATTCCGCAACTCCGTCCTCATCCTGTGAAACCTGAATGCTCTGAAGCTGGTCTCGGAGTTCTGTCAACTCCATAGTTGCTACATTGTCTGAGATCAACCATTCTGACACTTCAAACACGGCAACGGCGGACGGTGCAAGAAGCAGCACTGCACGCCAGCGCCTCATGAGCAAAGCCACTGCTGTAACCAATACGCGCACTTACCACCCCTACAGTCTCATATCGCTGGAACTACCGACGTGATTTTATCTGATTTAAGATCTTTTTTGTATTGAAATGTTATTGCGCTAGATAACAACTTTTAGGACGGCGGTGACGACTATGTTGGCTAGTGCTAGCGGCACTAGGAACTTCCAGGCGAGGCGCTGTAGCTGATCTTCACGGAACCGTGGGAATGTGAAACGGATCCAGAAGATCAAAAACGACAGCAACACAACTTTGCCAATTAGCACTAGCGGGCCGATCACGTTGAACAGGTTGTCGGTCGGTTCTAGGCCAGGCACATACCAGCCACCCAAGAACAACACCGCAGCAATCGCAGAGAACACACCCGCGGTAGCGAACTCGCCGATGAAGAACAACAAGAACCGCAAACCCGAGTATTCGGTCATGTAACCAGTGACGAGTTCCGATTCGGCCACGGGCATGTCAAATGGGGTCTGGGTCAGTTCGGCTTGCATGGCAACCATGAAAATCAAGAAACCCACGAACTGCGTGATGATGAACGGGTTGCCGATAGCTCCCCAGCCGAAGATCTCGCCGTTGGCTTGCACCAGCACGATCTGCTGCAGGTTCATGCTTTCTGCTTGGATCACCACACCGACCACTGCCAGCAGCAGCGGCAGTTCATAGGCGATCAACTGGCCTGTGGCTCGCAGCCCGCCAAGCAGCGAATATTTTGAGGCTGAACCCCAGCCAGCCATGAGTATCCCGATCACCGAAACCGAACCAACAGCCATCGCTAGATAGATACCTAGATCATTGGAGATGAACCAGGCATCGGGGCCTCCCGGCAGCACCACCAGCAACAAAAACGTGGAGGCCAGCACCACGAACGGCGCGGCTTTGAACACGAATCGGTCGGCGCGGCGCGGAACAATGTCTTCTTTTTGCAGGAACTTGCCGATCTCAGCCAGCAGTTGCAACGACCCGTATGGGCCTGCCTCCATGGGGCCCAGTCGGCTCTGCATAAAGCTCACTATCTTAAAAAGATGGACATAAACCAGCGTACCTGCCACCAGAAGCACCGCCACTAGACCAGCAGCTACCCGGATTGAGGTGACCTGCCAGTAGGAAAGCTCAGAAAACACTCCGATCCCTGAGATCATTGCGCTCAGAGTCATCGGTCAATGTCTCCCAGAATGAAATAAAGACTGCCCAGGATGGTGATGATGTCGGGAACGTAGACACCTTTGAGGAGCCATGGCGTGATCGAAACGTTAGAAAAAGATGCTGAACGGATCTTGACCCTAAACGGGAACAGATCGCCTTTGGACACGATGTAATAACCCATCACTCCCAACGGGTTTTCGGTTTCGACGTGAGCTTCACCGGGCGGCACTTTGATAATCACCGGCACTTTGGCCATGACCGGCCCCGCAGGAATACCATCAAGGAGTTGTTCAACGATTTTGATGGCTTCACGAGTTTCCTGCAACCTTACCCAGAAACGGGCAAACGAATCTCCATCAGGGTGAGTCCAGACTCTCCAATCAACCTGGTCATAGACCAGCCCGCAAGGATTATCACGGCGCAGGTCCCAGTCCACTCCAGAAGCTCGGATATTGGCCCCGGTCAAACCGTAAGACAAGCCGACCTCAGCCGGAATCACTCCGATACCTCGGGTGCGAGCTTGAAAGATCTCGTTGCCTTCAACTAGTTCCTCGATCTGGTCACAAAAAGATCGGATTTTGCGCATGGCTTGACGGGTTTCATCAATCCAACCAGCAGGTAGGTCGTCTTTGAGGCCGCCGATGCGATCAAAGTTGGGATGAAATCGCCCTCCAGTAGCGGCTTCTATCTGGTTGAGCACATGCTCACGGTCGCGAAAGGCAAAGAACACTGGAGTAATGGCACCCACCTGCACGGCCATGTCTCCCAGAAAGAGCGTGACGTTGGCGATGCGGCTCAACTCAAAGAGGATCGTGCGTATCCATTGAGCACGCGGCGGGGCTTCCACCTCCATCAACTGTTCGGCGGCCAAAATGAACGGCACCTCGTTGGCGAAGCTGCCGAGCCAGTCGATGCGATTAATTAGCGTGGTCACCTGCGGATAGGTCCGCACTTCAGCAAGCTTTTCGTAGCCGCGATGCATGTAACCCATGACAGGTTCGGCGGACACGACCTGTTCGCCGTCGAGTTTGGCGACGATTCGCAGCGTGCCGTGGGTGGCTGGATGCTGGGGGCCGATGTTGAGGGTCATGCCCTCGGTCTCGATTTCGAGATTGACTCGGGCATCTGCGGCTTGTGCCGCGATGTAGTTGAGTTGCTGACGTTCGGTGACGGTCACGACGAAACGCCACCTTCGGCATCGGCGCTTGATGATCCAGCAGCAGAGTCCTCAGAGGTTGAAGCCCCAGCATCGACGGCATCGGCGGCAGGCTGATTTTCGACTATCTCAGGCATCAACTCAACATCCACAAGGCCCGGCCACGGTTTCACCCGCCGTGCCAGCAACGGATAATCCTTGCGCAGCGGATGCCCCTCAAACTCACCCGGTAGGTAGAGGTGCCTCAGCCCTGGATGACCTTGAAAGTTGACGCCGAACATTTCCCGGGCTTCGCGTTCGTGCCAGTTAGCGCCGCTGTAGATCGGTACCCAGCTCGGCGCGCTGAGATCATCGTCGGGTAGGTCAGTTTTGGCGATGACGCTTCGACCTGTGGTCACGTCGTTGACTCGCGCCAGCAACTGGAAGCGACTTGCGCCGCCTGCGGTGCCTGTTTCGATCGCGGCAGGCTCTGCAGAATCCGCAGGTTCAGGTGGGTTCAACACGTTGTCTACTGCGCTGTCCATATCACGCCCGAACGGTGAAGGCAGCCAATCAATCGCCGACAAAAAATTAAAAAATTCGAAGCCTTCGTCGTTGCGCAGATACCCGGCGAGATCAGCCCAAGCGTCGCGTTGCACCCGAATCCAGTGCGTGACACCTCGGGCGTGGGACTCAACAAAGGCTTCGCCGATAGCGTTGTGCAGCCGCTCAACTAACGCTTCGGCGGCCGCTTCAGCTTCGGTGCTTGGGGTGTCACTGGCTTCCGGCGTGACGGTGGCAGTGTCAGCGGTGGCAGTGTCAGCGGTGGCAGTGTCAGGTGACGACAACCGGCTCACCTTGCCAACGCTGACCCATATCTTCGTTCTGGATGCGCTCTTGAAGCATGACGATCCCCTCCAGCAGAGCCTCTGGCCGTGGTGGGCAGCCCGGCACGTAGACATCAACCGGCACTATCTGGTCAACTCCTTTGGTGACCGAATAGCTGTCCCAGTAGGGGCCGCCGCAGTTAGCGCACGAACCCATCGAGATCACATATTTGGGGTCAGGCATCTGCTCATACAAGCGCCGCACCGAAGGTGCCATTTTGTCGGTAACCGTGCCGGAGATCACTACCAAGTCGGCTTGGCGTGGACTGGCTGGCAGCGGGATCACCCCGAGACGCATCACGTCGTAGCGAGGCGACCCGAACGCAGCACCCATTTCAATAGCGCAACAGGCCAGACCCCACTGATAAACCCATAGCGAGTATTTGCGGCTCATGTTGAGCAAGGTTGAAAGCGGTTTGGGGACCTTGCCCGACTCAACTAGACCCATAAGTGCATCCCACCGACTAGGTCCAGCCCACCGACGGTTCTGCCAGTCATACCCATCTCAACATTCGCTTGCGCCAGGCATACAGCAGCCCTAGAAGCAGGATGAAAATGAAGATCGCCATTTCTATAAGACCGAACACGGCGTAAGTCTCTAGGCGAGCAGCCCACGGGAAAATAAACACCGCTTCCACATCGAACAGCACGAACAGCAACGCAAACACGTAGTAGCGAATGTTGGCCTGCGACCACATGTCGCCAACGGGATCAACCCCCGACTCATAGTTCTCGACTTTGGCTGGGGTGGGGCGCGAAGGGCGGATAATGCGACCCACTCCCAGCAGAGCTGCCACAAGTCCAACACCGACAGCTCCAAAGATAGCGACTGTCAGATATGTGCGAAGAAACTCCGACACGGGCCGCGAGCCTAGCGGCGACGCTAACTGTGTTTGTGCGGCTCAGCCGCCGATCGCGGCCAACGCGTCAGCGCGTGTGCCGTGGACCGGAATGATTTTGTCGAAGCCACTGATCTCAAAGATTTCTCGGATTGAGTCCGACAGCGAGCAGACAGCCATCTTGGCGTTCTGTTTCTGGAGCATCTTGGCAACCAGAAGCACCACCCGCAGCCCAGCGCTGCTGATATATGAGATGGACTCAAAGTCAAGCACCATTCCCGTGTCTTCGGGACTGATGGCGGCTTCAAGCGCCTCATGAAACTCAAGAGCGTTAGCTCCGTCAACGCGGCCTTCGGCAACAGCGATCAACGCTCCGCCATGCCTGTCAGTGTTGATGTTCAATGGAACGCTCCTCGGTCTTGCGAACCTGCTTCGCCGGACTGTAGTTGACTGCTGGTAGGACTTCAGCCACTTGCTGCGCAGCACTCTAGCCCCATTCCAGTCGCCTGCCTACCGTTAACAGTCCAGTGTAGCCAACCAGCCCCAGCCAACGACAAGCGGTTACTCCCTGAGTTGGAGCTGGAAGCAGGCCGTCAACTACATGCCATGACCGAACCAGTGGCTGCATTCTGCAAGAATGGCGATATGACAGCTGCAACCGGCGAATCACTCCAACGGGCAGCGGCTCGGCTTTTGAACCACCATCAGCGTTCCGTCGCTACTGGAGAGGACATCAAGTCCACTGAGAGTGATATCCGCGCTGCCATCAGAGACTTGATCGTCGTGTCAGGTCTAGCTGAAAACGAAGATATAGCGCTGGAGTCGGACCGAACCGACATGCGCACAGGGCAAGTGATCATTGAGGTCAAACGGCGAATCGGAACTCAAACGCAACCGGACCAAAAGCATGTTGAGCAACTTGACGGCTATCTAGAAGAGGCCCGCACGAAGGGCCGACCCGAACGACTCGGGCTGTTGACCGACGGCAAGTTTTGGGCGCTTCGCCCAAGCTCGGAAACGGGGCAGCCGTTCACGACCGCCAAAGTGCGAACCTTCATCTTGCGTACCGAGCATGACGCTGGCGACTGGCGCATCTGGCTCCAGCAGCGCATCGGCGCGTTTGCAGCGGCTTCACAGTTGCCTGACCCGGCTTCAGTTGGGGACGCGTTCGCAACGAGCATCGCTGCCATCAATGAGACTGCTGAGTTGCGTCGGCTCTATGACCGAAACGCAAGTCTGGCAACTATAAAAATCAAGCGTGGTCTGTGGGAAGATCTGCTAGGAGCTGCGCTCGGTGAGGCGGTATCACAAACTGGTGACCTTGACGGGCTATTCGTACGCCACACATATTTAGCAGCAGCAGCGGGACTAGCACTTCAAGCGTCGTTCGGTTTGGATATTGAGCAACTTGCGACGCATGAACCTCTCAGCTTGATCGACGGATCGGCCTTTACCCAACGAGTTGGCGTGAACGGCGTGATTGAGTCCGACTTCTTCGGCTGGATTATTGAGGTCAAAGGAGGTGACGCATGGATTCAGAGCCTCGCTCAACGTATCAGTGACTACGACTGGACTAACGTCGACTATGACATCGGCAGCGTCTTGTACCAGAGCGTCATCTCCGCCGATGAGCGCAAGCGTCTCGGCGAGTACTACACACCCGACTGGCTCGCCAAGAAGGTCGTGGCAGCCGTTGTCGACGAACCGTTGAAGCAGCGTGTCTTGGATCCTGCGTGCGGGTCTGGAACGTTCTTACGAGAGGCGGTCAGAGCCTTCTGCGATGCTGCCGAGAAGGCCAACATGGCAGCGTCAGAGTCTCTGCAACTACTTCAACAGCGAGTGATCGGGATGGATGTCCATCCAGTGGCCGTCCACCTAGCACGCGCTTCATGGGTGCTCGCGGCCCGGCCACTGCTACAAGGCAGCGACACACCGATAGCGGACATCACGGTGCCCGTCTATCTCGGTGACAGCCTTCAGTCGCGTTCCGACACCGACACGCTTTTAGGTCAATCAAGCGTCACGGTGCAAACAGCGCCTGCGCTGAACGGCGACGAAACCGCCGTGTTGGAGTTCCCCAAAGCACTAGTCGACGACGGCGACGCTTTCGATTCGCTTCTGTTAGCGGCCGCAGCCGACATCGCATACGGCATCGAAGCCGAAACCACGCTCCAGGACGCTGGAATCGAGTCGGGCCCCGACCGTGACATGCTGCTGACAACCTTGAAGAGGCTCAAGCGGCTGCACGACGCTGGGCGCAACCACATCTGGGCCTACTACACGCGCAACTTGGTGCGCCCCGTATGGCTCAGCAGCGATGCAGGCCGCGTTGACCGTATTATCGGCAATCCACCCTGGCTGGTCTTCAATCAAACGGTCTCAACAATCCGAACTGCGCTCCAAGAGCAAGCCAAGAAGACCTACAACCTATGGCCCAAAGGTCGCTACGTCACTCATGTCGACCTGGCTGGCCTTTTCTACACGCGCTGCTTAGACCTTTACTTGAAGTTCGGTGGCAAAGCCGCAATGGTTATGCCGCATTCGGCTCTCTCAGCGGGACAATACGAGAAGTGGCGCACCGGCAACTGGAAGCAGACAACTGCCGATCTCAGTCTGGAACCATGGGATCTTGAAACCGTAACTCCAAACAATTTCTTCCCTGTCCCAGCGTGTGTGGTATTCGCATCCAAAGCTGCCGGACAAAGACTGGCCTCAACGGTCATTCAATGGCACGGACCACCCGATGCCCTCACCTCAACTGTCGTCAAAGTCCATCCGACCACCAACACGACCTCACCCTACGGAAACCGTTCCTACCAGGGTGCCACCATCGTGCCGAGACGACTCTTCTTTGTTCACGCTGAAACCTCAGCTACATCGCTGCAACCTGGGCACAGCGATGTCAGACCCCTCTTTTCGAGCCAAGACAAAGCCCCTTGGAAGGAACTGGATCTACCTACGCTTGAAGGAACGGTGCCTGACGACTACCTCTTCGACATTCACCGCGGAGACACCGTCGCACCGTTTGTGGCACTAAACCCGCTCAAAGCGGTTTTACCGTTCGACAAGAACATTAAGAACTCAGCGGAACTCCCATGGCCAGACCCGAAGACCGGCGATTTGAACATTGCGAATCTGCATCGAAGCGCCCGCACGCGCTGGAATCGTATGATGGATTTGTGGGAAACAAACAAGGCACCCAAAACCAAACTCCGCCTGATTGATCAACTGGACTACTACGGCAAACTGAGCAAGCAGATCCCGCCAGCAAAAGTGCGACTCGTCTACTCTGGGTCGGGCAGGCCAACAGCTGCCGTGCTCACAAATTCCAGAGCCTTGATTGACTACACGCTGTTCTGGATCAAATGTCGCAGCGTCGCGGAGGGCTACTACCTCGCTGCGATCATCAACAGCGACACCCTCTTCGACACCGTCGAACCCCTCATGCCAAAGGGTCAGTTCGGTCCACGACACCTCCAGAAGCATCTCTGGAAGCTGGACATCGCAGAATACGACCCGAACAATCCGATCCATAAGGAACTCGCCCGACTAGGCCGACGAGCCGCCGTCGAAGCCGCTCGGGCGATGACGAGCCTGCAGGCCCGACTGGAGCAAGACAAACAAACCATGACCACCACGCTTGCCCGTAAAGAACTACGCCAGCATTTCTCTGGCTCAAAGACCGGTTCACGGATCGAGACTCTCGTCGCTCAACTCAACCTGTGAATCAGCCTGTAGTTACCGCGGGCATAGTATTGCTGCTATGACGCTTGTATTTGCTGGTGTTTGCAGCCACGCCCCTGGCATTGTGGGGCGAGCCAATTTGGCTGATCCGAAAGTCAAGGCAGAGGTTTATGCCGCCTACGCCGAGATGGCTAAGGCTCTGGCCGCAGCAAAGCCCGATGCGCTGATGGTGATCGCTGCGGAGCATTTCGCCAACTTCTTCATGAACAACATGCCGAGTTTTGCGATCGGCATGGCCGACTACTACCAAGGCCCGATTGAGGATCCCGAATGGTTGGGTATACAACGATTCACGGTTCCAGGCAATCATGACCTGTCGCAGCGGCTCATCAACGAGATCATGGCGACCTCAGATGTTGCCTACGCCGAGGAGTGGCGGCTTGATCACGGAATAGCAGTGCCGCTGCATCTGCTGACCCCCGACTATGACGTGGCGTTGATACCGGTAAACATCAACTGTCAAGGTCCGCCGCTGGCACCATATGAACGCGTCTGGGCGTTCGGCGAAGCTGTCCGGCGAGCTGCTGACAGTGTGCCGGAGCGCATCGCAGTGATCGGAACCGGCGGGATTTCGCACTGGCCTGCGACACCTGATTCAGGCAAAATCAACGAGGCTTGGGATCGTGACTTCCTTGACCGCTGGTGCCGCAACGACCGTGAAGCCCTAGTTGGCTACGACGACCTGTCGGTGTATGGCGAAGCTGGGCAAGGCGGATTTGAGATCCGCACCTTCATCGCTGTGAGTGCGGCTGCGTCCCCGGCGGTCGGAAAGGTGCATTTTTATCAGCCAGTGCCGATCTTTGCGGTGGGTTGCACCACCGCCAGCTACGACTTGGCGGCTGTGTCGGCTGGCACGCCCTAATAACCGACCATCGCATAAACGCCAGCGCGTACCGGGCCATGCTCGGCGACCCCTTCACGCATTAGCTGGAGATAGTCAGCCCACGGGATCTGATGCAAGGCAGCGAAGTGCATCAGGATCTGGCCGTTGACTCCCAGCACGTAGAGCAAGCCGATGTCTGGCGCAACGAGCGCCTCAACCTCGGTGTCGTCAAGGTCATACGCTGCCAGCGTTTCGCGCCTGTCGGCTTGGTAGGCAGCTTGCAACCGCGGGTCGCGGTTGAGTTCGTAGAGGAACTTCTGCACGTAATACAAGCTCATATCGGACTCTTCAGCTTAGAGGCCGAACAAATAAGCGAGCAAGCGGACCGGCGGGAACGACAGTGGATGACAGTCTCTGTGCAACAGCGAAAACAAATCAGACGCTGGAGTTGCGGATCGCTCAATCATCACCTACCATGTATTTCATGCTCATTGCATTGATCTCCATTTTGGGCTCGGGCCTGCTTGGGATCATCGCGGTATTGATTCATTATCTGCTCAGACAAAACGCCCAGCGAGCCCAGGAGCACAAGGAGGCGATGGCCGCTATCGCCAAAGCAACGGCTGACCTAACAGCCCTCCACCTCGAAGCCATGACCGCTATCGCCAAAACCGCAGCTGCCCTCACCGCCCACACCGAAGCCCTACACCGCGAAGCGATGGCCGCTATCGCCAAAGCAACGGCTGACCTCACAGCCCTACACCTCGAAGCCATGACCGCCATCGCACAACAAAACGAACGAAACTTCAAGATGCACCTTGAAGCCATGACCGCTATCGCACAACAAGGCGAACGCATCTCTGCGCTTGAAACCACCTCTGGGCTACGGGCTGCTATCTAGTTCTGATAGCCAGCACCAAGTGGCCGGATTGAGTCACCAGCCTGCTCAGGTGGCGAAGTCTGCGACGGTGCCGCCCGTTATCCGCACTAGATCGCCGCTCGAAAGCTCAAAGACCAACTCTGCGGTGCCAGCGGCGGCCCATACCGTGCTGTAGCTCAGGAGTGAAGCATCCACAAAGGTAGGCAGCGGTTTGCTGTGCCCGAACGGGGGTGTGCCGCCAATGGCGTATCCGGTGGCCGCCTTGACGGCATCAGCGCTTGCCTGTTTGACTGAGCCGCCCGTCAGACGGCTTAAGGCAGCCGTGTCAACACGCTTCGATCCCGAAGTCAGGGCTAGCACTGGCTTGCCATCGGATTCAAAGACCAGCGACTTCACGATCTGCCCTAGTTCGCATCCCACTGCGGCAGCCGCATCCGCAGCCGTGCGAGTGCCCTCAGGGAACCTTTTGATGTCAAGGTTGAGACCCAGCGCTATCGCAGCCTGCTCGAAGCGTTCAGCAGCAGCGCTCTTGGTGCTTGACATAATCGACAGTCTCCTAGCTGCTGGCAGCTAACTGGGCGACCCGGTTGATCATGCTGGCGATTTGTTGCAGTGTGATCGGTTCATCGGGGCAGAAGCGCAGTGGTTCTGTGTTGCAGCCTTTGGTGATGCCTGCTGCGAACAGAGCGTTGATAGCTGCTGTGTGGGGGTTGTCTGCGATGTCGCTGAACTCGGCTGTGTCGGTGGTGGTGGTGAGGTCGAACGCGTCTGCGATGAGGCGTGCTGCTTGACTTCTTGTGAGCTGCTGATCGGGGCAGAAGATATTTGCGTTGTTGTTGCAGCCTCTGGTGAGTTCGAGTTCGCTAAGACGTTGCACATATCCTGACCACCACATATCGGCACCAACATCGGTGAACTCTGCGTCTTCGTCGCTGGCTTCGTCGTCTGTGTCTTCGTCGCCGGTTTCGGGTTCGCTGTCAACACCGTCAAGTTGGCGTATGAGTACTACTGCGAGTTGCCAGCGTGTGATTGGTTGGTTGGGGCAGAGCTGGTTTGTTTCGCAGCCGACCTCATCGAAGACACCTTCTTCAGCGAGTTCGGTTACAGCTTCACGATGCACTGCAGGAACCTCAGCAAGATCTTCAAACACCGGCTCAGGCTCCGGTTCAGGTTCGGGTTCTGGTGTTTTGGCGGCTGCGGTAGCTGCGCGTGCTATAAGACTGGCGAGTTCTTGCAGCGTGATCTGTTCATCGGGACAAAAACGCAGCGGTTCGCTACTGCAGCCTAGGGTGACCCCAACTGCGTGCAGGGCGTTGATGGCTGCTGTATGCGGGCTGCCTTCAATGTCGTTGAACCCAGCGATTTCGGTGGTAGTGAGACCGAACGCGTCTGCTATGAAGTGGGCTGCTTGGGCTCTAGTTAGTTGCTTATCAGGACAGAAACTGTTTTCTGTGCAACCTTTAGTGAGTTCTAGCTCGCTAAGACGTTGCACGTATACAGACCACCAGATATCAGCATCAACATCAGTGAACTCTGCGTCTGTGTTGCTGGTTTCGGGTTCAGTGTCGGTGCCTTCAAGTTGGCGTATGAGCACTACTGCGAGTTGCCAGCGTGTAACAG
>JAPYNU010000064.1 GCA_028283245.1 Candidatus Aldehydirespirator catecholifindens
TCATTTGATGATCGACCGTCAAGGCGTGCGCGACTTTTTGTATGCACTGCGCGGTTATGAAGGCATTATCGGCACCATCAACTGCGACGACTTCGGTGATTGTGGCGCTGCCAGGATCACCGTTGTGCAAAACATTGGTGGCGAAGAGAACGTCGAAGACAGCCTCAAAAACGTAGTCTTCTCATATGAGCCGTCCTAGTAAGCCCTAACAACAACTAACTAAACCCGCGGGGGTCGGCACCGTCATGGTGTCGGCCCCCGCAGCGCGTCTAGCAACGCTTCAACCAATGAGGCCAAACCGGTTTGACCCCTCATTGAGATGTCGTTAGCGTTTGGGATTGTGACAACCTTCGCCGACCCCACGCTTGTGAAGCAAGTGCAGCCAATCGCGCGGGGGGGGGGTCGCCTGCATCACCTTCGATCCAACGGAGCTATGTGATCACTTAACCAGATGTCCAGCCGATGTCATTTCGGCGGCAGATTTGGGTATCTCAGAACAAGGCATCTTTACTGATACCTGCCGGACTCGTCTGGTGTCGCTGTGACACTACGTTCCCGTATTGCTGGCTCGCCAGTGCTGTGGATGCTTGCCGCTGTCGCTGGCTTTGCTTCTTTGCCGGTGCTTATTTGGGCGGGCACTCGTGAATTGTCGCCGTGGCTGTTCGTTGCGCTCTGGTATGTAGCACGAGCAGCGGTTTGGACTGGCCTAGCACAGACAGGAGTCCCCAAAACGAAGCAGCGCCTCAAAGACCGTGAGGCTGACATGAAAGCTGGCAGAGTGGCCATGGCTGCCGATTTCAAAGTCATCAAATTTGAGTATCTAGTAGTCCAAGCATTCAGCGGATTTTCATGGCTCTTATTTGCAATTGCAGTCACTCTCAGCGATCCTTCAGTGGTTACTGTAGCTTTTGAGTTTTGGCCGGTACTCTTTGCTCTGTTCACATTGACCAGTTTTTGGGACAAGCGTGGACTCAAAGAAAGCGAGAATCAGCAAGGCCGCGAGGCACCTGCAAGCCGAATTCGCATGATGCTGGTGATGTTAGTGGTCGGGGCTGCCGGTGTTGCGCTTGTTGTGGTCAGTGAGAATGAAGGCGGTTTGTCTGCCTGGACGCAGCGGGCGTGGCTAGGACTTCTGCTAGCTGTTGTGGCAGCGGCGAGTACTGCTGCCGCTTCCATAAATGCGCAGTTGATGGGCTCTGATCAGCGTCCAGAGTCATCTAATCGTGACCGGTCTTCAGTATCAGTATCTGGCAATATAGTTGCTACGTTAGTAGTGGCACCCGTCATTTTTATTGCGGGGTTGCTGGCATCTGCTGGATCGGGCTGGGGCTTCACTGCATCTGGATTGATGTTTGTCGTGTGCGCTGGCCTTGTTTATCCGATTTCTGACTGGTGCTTTCATAATGCTTTACATCTAGCTCGAGATAGATATAAACATGAATCGGCTGGGGTCAATAGTATATATTATTTGACTCCTGTTGCTGCATTATTGCTGCTTGCTGGTTTTGCTGATACTGATATTGCTCGTCCTGATTTGTTGATTGCTGGGGCTGCTGGGGTGGTGGCGGTGAACATGGTTTTGCATCTTGATCCCGAAGGTGTTGCTACTAGGCAGGGCCAGGGTGGGTATGGCTATCGGGCGTTGGTTTTGGCTTTGTGGGTGTCGGGTGTGTTGATTTTGTTTCGTGATGATTGGGTTCCTGACAACTGGCAGGTGTGGTCTGTTGTGGAGTATTGGGGCATTCTCGGGCTACTCGCAACAGTGTTTATTTTGGTGTATTCGTTCCGGCAGAGCCGTGTGGAAGCACTGCGCCGTGATGCTGATGAGTTGATGCTGGGTCTGCATCATGAGTTCAATGTGATGCGTCTTTACAGCGAAGCTCAAGGTGTAGTAGACCCAACAAGACATATGAGTGCAACAGAGTGCAGAAAGTGCATGGAACGACTACGTGTAATTGACAGTGATTCGGGGAGGAACTTTAATGAGGACTATTTGGAGTTGCGCCGGGATTTGGAGAGTCGCACTGTCACAGCAGTCAACGCAGCCGACACCGCCGAAGCACAGCGCTGGTCGAAACTGCTGGTGGATGTGGAACGTCTGGTTGGTATGCGGCAGCAAGGACGAGGTTTTGCTGAGCCAGCAGTATTAGCGATGTTTGCTGCTGTTACCGCTGCTTTGGCTGTGGTGGCAAGACCCGAGAACACGTTAGAGCCTTTCGCACGATGGGTGCATGATTCGGTGTCGGTAACGATTGCTGCGGCTTTTCTGTTTCTGGGGTTTGATCTCGTCGACAAACGACGAGCAGCAGACACACCCGTTTTCCGTAAGGTAGGCAAAACCGCTCAAACCAAACACGGCCAACTGCCAGGCTGGCGGCTAGAACTGCTGTCTTACGACGACCGACGAGTTCCGCAACTCATCACAGCTGCACTCGGCGCTGTATTGCTGATCGGCGCAATAGCAATGCTCGGCTTCAAATGGATGACCTAACCCGACCACCAACAAAGCAGAACTAACAATGTGAAAATGCTCGCAGGGTTATTCTGGGCGATGAACCTCGGCTAGCCAGTGGTCCTCAATGTCGATCGGGCACAACGCCCAGCACACCTTCAAAAGCCATTGAAGCATCTCTTGATGCGATGCTTCTGAGGCGGGCTGCACCACGATCCCGTTCTTGGCGTGATCTTGAACTTTGCGCCAGCCGTCAGGCAGAGGTGCCCCCGCATCGCGCAGCCGGTCAAGAGCTTTTGGGCCAGAGCCGTGCTGCACACCCAGAAGCACAGGCGCAGGAGAACGTCCCGTTGACGGCGGAGTCCAAGTCGCCATCGGCACCACCGGTCCACGACCTGAGAACCAGCCACTGAGAGGTGACGGTTGAGGCAGTTTCTCGATCTGGTCTTCACGCAACCCAGGGCCGATGTTGACCCATCCCAAACCGTCACCACGCTGTGCCAAAGCCTCCATCGCGCGAGTCACCGCATCAATGTCGCCCGAAGTGAAGTCAATAGTTTCGCTGCTGAACGAAGCCACAGAAGCAGACAGTAGCCACTCGTAAAGCATCATCAACAGTCATCCAAATCTCACAAGACCGGCAAAGTCGTCCGGCAAGGCTTCTCATCTACGTTCAGGGGCACGGCACTACCCTTTGTGTCTATGGCAGATCAAAGCGAAGCAGCGTCGTCTGTAGCAGAGACACGATTGGTGATACACGCTGACGATGTCGGCATGAACCATGGTGCCAACCAGGGTTTCATTGAGTTGTTTCGCTTCGGCACGGTTACGGCTGGCTCGGTGATGGTGCCGTGTCCGTGGTTCAGCGAGATCGCCGAAGTAGCTGCAGCCGACCCCGACCTTGACTGTGGCGTGCATCTCACCCTTAACTCCGAGATGGATCATTATCGATGGGCACCAATAACCCGCGCCGGAAAAGCTTCGGGTTTGATTGATGACCACGGCTATATGTGGTCTGATGTGGCCACGTTGCGACGCAACGCCCATCCCGATGCCGTGGAAGCCGAATGGCGCGCCCAAATCGATCGGGCACTGGCAGCGGGCATTGATGTCACCCATCTTGATGCTCATATGGGCTCAGCGTTGGCACCAGAGTGGTGCGATCGCTACGTAGCTGTCGGACTCGACTACGGCGTTCCGGTGCTGATCACCGCGGCACTGGCCGACTACGGGCCTTGTAGTCTTTTGACTGGCGCTGGTGACGAGCCCTACCTCAAGGCATCCGCTGCGGCTGCTGCGGCTGGTATGCCGGTGTTTGATCGCATGTTGGAGACGGACTTCTCACGCCCGCGTAACGTGACGGTTGACTACCGGGCGATGCTCAGCGAAGTTGCTGGCCTTGATGGCGCTCTGGTCTATTGCACTTTCCATCCCAATGTGCCCGGCGGTGCCGAGATAGAAGCCATTGAGCCCCATGAGCACCATGTGCGCACCGACGAATACGCGTTGTTTTCCACCACCGAATGGAAGCACTGGCTACAGTCGCAACCGTTCAAGCTGACGGGGATGCGAGAACTTCGAGACACTTGGCGCGCCTCAACCTCGTAGCCTGCGCCGTCGCTTCTTGGTCGGTGGTGCTACAGGCATCCGTGGCGAGTTGCAGGTGCTTGAGGATCACCAAACGGCTGTGGGGTCATAATCGAGAACTTCACGCATACGCGTCATCAACGGATCAAAGAACTCCGAACGCTGAGTGCGCCCCGAGCTGGCGTGTGAGTAGTCCTGCGGGTTGGTGTCGCTGCTGTTGGCATCGGTTTGGCTTCCACCAATAATCCCACCGCCGATGAATCCGGTGGTAACGAGTCCGCAGTCAATGAGTTGAGCGAAGCGTCTGTTGGCAGCTTCAGTCAAGGGTTCGAGCAGATCGGCTATTGATCCCGTGGTCACTCCCTCAGCTAGGGCTTCGGCTTCTCCAGCTACGGGCTCGCACAATCCAGGCACCATCGGGGCAATCACCTTGAGAGCGGCAGCGATTCGTGCTCGGGCTTCGGGTGCTTCTAGAAGCTTGTCAAGCAAAGCGTTGGCGTGGCGGCGATGAAATGCCTCCTCACGCAGGGCTTTGCTTGTGACAGATGCCAACGGGGTCATCGTCGAGTCGATCAGCAGCCGCCAACGCAACTCTTCGAAGGTGTCATAGATCCAGTGCCGCACCAGCGCCTCAGACCAGTGACGCGTGCTGTATTCCACTAGATGGCAGCTTCGATAGTCACTGCTTGACCTCCCAAAAGCGAGCTTGTCAATGGCAGGGTCTGAGATGGCAGGGTCTGAGGTTTCGAGACCATTGAGTTCAAGCACTAGTTCATACAGCATCGCTGCATGACCGAGTTCGTCTTGACCGATGCTCGAAAAGGCGAGATCCTCCTCCAGGAAGGGCGCAACACCGATCCATTCGGTGTGCTGCTGGCCCATCAAATGCTCATCGTCGGCGAAAGCCAGCAAAAACTCACGCACAGCAGCCACGCTCAATGAGTCACCTCGTCGGCTGATTCAGCCACCTTGTGCGAGGATGATTCGCGGGCTGCTTTGCGGCGAGATGCCACCGCTGCGCCGTCGTGATGACGGTGCGGCTTGTCGGCGTTGGGCGCCACGAAGTCTTCTTCAGCAGAGATCACATGGTTACGTCGCACCACCCAAAGCAGATCCCCTTCGGCGCGGCGTGCGTAAGACTCGCGGGCTAGCACCAGCGCCAGATCCTCGGTCGCTGCTTCAATCGCCCCCACATGACGGAACTCTTCACGCCCGTCCTTCTTCAAGAACACTTCATAAACGTTCATAGCACCAAGTGGTTGCGTTGCAGGGCGAACCGGCGGGAGTCCAGCGATCTAGACAGGCGCAGCGGCTGCCATATGACTGGCGTGGTCAACCCCGTTGCTGGCAGTGTCGCTGCCATCGGAGAGAGCTGCTCGCACCCAAGCGGTGCGCTGCCAGTTATCAGCGGCTTCTGCGATGCGCCGCGTCGAGTCGGGGCCTCCCTGTGCGAGCGTGCGCTCAAGAGGTGCCCAGTCGATAGGTCCCACATCCCAGCGTCGGGTTTCGTCATCCCAGCGCAGCTCAGATGCCGGGACTGTGAACCCGTAGCCGGTCAGCATGGGCACGAACTTCTGCACCCAACGATCACGCAACACCTCATTACGCTCTGATTTGATGTGCCAGCGCAGCAGCACATCGTCAGGCTTGGAGTCGGGACCGAACAGTTGCAGCGCTGGCCAGAACCAGCGATTCAGCGACTCTTGAAACATTTGTCGTTGACGAGGCGTGCCTTCGGCGATGCGCATCATGCGATCCTCACCCAAACGCATATGGAAGCCCTCCTCGGCGATGATGCGCCGCAGTATGCGCTTGTAAGGGCCGTAGGAGCAGTTCTTGAACACGGCCTGCTGGCTCAGCAAAGCTGCTGCGTCCACCAGAAAAGCAATAGCCACCTGATCGCCCCAAGTGACAGCCCGGTAATGAAACACGTTGTGGAAGCGGCTACGACCCGCGAAAAGGTCCTCCAACATTTGTGTTCGGGTCTTTATACCCAGGTCAGCGGCCACCATATAAAGCAAATGCCCGTGGCCGATCTCGTCTTGAGTTTTGGCTAGTACCGCCATCTTGTGTCGCAAACCCGGAGTTTTGGGAATCCAGTCACGTTCGGTTAAGCCGCCCATCAACTCGCTGTTGGCATGCATCTCAATAAAGGTGAAAACGGCTTGACGATAAGGGTCGGGCATGTCGTCGTTGGCTTCGACAAGCCCGCCTTCGTTGAGGAAAGCCTCAAACTCTTGCATTGTTTCCCAGGATCTAGCCATCGCAGTCTGATTCCCTAGTTTCCTTGATTCTCGGTTCTTGGTTCATTGAGGGGCACCGTTTCGGCCTGGAGAGTTAGCCACCATAGTGAGCACGTCATAGGCGGCATTGATCTCTCCGTGCTGATTAATGACTTGAGTATCCCAGGCGACCTCTCCGTAGCCGCGCCCATCAAGCTGGGTTTTGCGTTTGCAGGTCAACACCACATGGATCACATCACCCGGGTAGGTGGGCTTAGCGAAACGCAACCTGTCGATGCCGTAGTTAGCTAGCACAGGTCCCTCATCAGGCCACACAAACAAACCTGCCGCGAACGACAGAACCAGATAGCCGTGAGCGACTATCCCGCCAAAGATCGGGCTTCTGGCGGCGGCGGCCTCATCGGTGTGGGCGTAGAACTTGTCGCCGGTGCTTTCAGCGAAAGCCGCGACATCGGCTGTGGTGACAGTGCGTGACTCGGTAGTGATCGAGTCACCCACCTCAAGTTCGTCGAAGGTGAGCTTGAACGGATGACCTTTGTGCTGACGAGTTTGTGAGCCGGTGATGTGCTCGCCGGTCACCGCGGTCAGCGTGCTGGGCGACCCTTGCACTGCGGTGCGTTGCATATGGCTGAACACGCCTCGCATTCCGCCCATCTCTTGGCCTCCGCCAGCGCGACCAGGCCCGCCATGCACCAGTGTCGGCAGTGGTGATCCGTGGCCGGTGTTGGCTGCGGCCATGGTGCTGTCAGCGATCAACACCCGACCGTGATGAGAGGCGATTCCCAGCGCTAGTTCACCTGTCTCGTCGCTGTCGGCACCATAGATCGATGCGACCAGGCTTCCGCTGCCAGCTGCTGTCAACTCGATCGCTTCGCTGATGCTGCTATAAGGCATCAGGGTGGCAACCGGTCCGAATGCTTCGACTGTGTGAATCGTCTCCGCCCACCGGTCGGTGGCTTGCAGCAGTTTGGGTGCCATGAAAGCCCCAACACCTGAAGATTCGCTAGGCGCACTGTTGTCCAGCAATGGCACAGTCGCCTCTCTGAGCGCCGCAACCGAAGCTTCAACGTCGCTGCGCTGAGCCAAGCTCACCAGCGGGCCCATGTCGCTGCTCGGGTTTCGAGGATCACCCACCACCACATTCTCAAGCGCTGCGACTAGAGCTTGCGCAGTGGCATCAAGGTGCTGCTGCGGCACGAGAACTCTGCGGATCGCAGTGCATTTCTGTCCGGCTTTGACTGTCATCTCTTTGACTGTCTCTGCCGCGTAAAGGTCGAACTCGGCGCTATCAGGGTCAGCGGAAGGAGCAAGCACAGCCGCGTTGAGCGAGTCGGCTTCCACATTGAGCCGCACAGCAGCTTCGGTCACTGCTTGATGACTGCGCAGGGTTGCGCCGATGGCTGCTGAGCCTGTGAAAGCGATGCTGTCTTGGCCTGTGAGACTGTCGAGCAGCGTGGACAGTTCCGCAGGTGAAGCGCACACGATTTGCAGGGCACCTTCGGGGATCAACCCAGACTCAACGACCAACCGCACCGTAGCCTCGGCGAGATAAGCGGTAGCCGCCGCTGGTTTAACGATCGAAGGCACACCAGCCAAAAAGGCGGGAGCGAACTTTTTGAGCATCCCCCAAACCGGGAAGTTGAAGGCGTTGATTTGCACTTCGACGCCTTTTCGCGATGTGAGGACATGCACCGCCGAGAAGCTGTCATCGCGCGACAGCGCCTCAACGGCACCGTCTATGGCGACTGTTGAGTTGGGTAACTCGCGACGGGCTTTGCTGGCGTAGGACATGAGCACACCTGCGCCTCCGTCTATATCGATCCAAGAGTCGGATCGGGTGGCACCGGTGCAGTAGGAAAGCTCATAAAGCTGCTCTTTGGTGTCGTCGTCGAGCAGCATCTTGGCAACGTTGCGCAACATCGTGGCGCGTTGATGAAACGTCAATTCTCGCAGTGCTGGCCCACCGACATCACGACCGTGAGCGACTGCCGCGCCAGGGTCAACAGCGATGGGGCACAGTTCCGCTACTGGTTCGTTGTTCGCAGCGTCAAGCAATGTCCGGCCGTTCGTTGTAGGCCGGTGCCAGCCCCCAGCCACGTAACTCTCCAAGCGGCGCATACCTGACGCGACTCTAGCATCTCAGACTCTCAGGCTTGAGGGCGATGTAACTCGCCGCTACCGTGACATTGTGCGTCAACTAATCACCGACGCTTTGATCGTCTCCGGCGATGGCCAGAGTGAGCCTTTTCGCGGCGACGTTCTGATCGAAGGCGACCGAATCACACATCTTGGTTCGGTTCCACCGAGTGCAGCAGCAGACGTTGATTGCATTATTGACGCTACTGGCCGAGTGCTGGCCCCCGGCTTCGTTGACACACATAACCACGGTGCTTTAGCTGGCACCCGTATCGGCGATCACGGTATTCCTGTGAGCTGCGAGATGGCGGTGCGCGGCGGGGTCACTAAGCGGATCTGCGGAGTGGATGGTTTGTCGCCTGCGCCGGTGACCAATGAGCAGCGCGCCGAATATGCGGCACAGCTAGCACCTCTTGATGGTGTGGTGAACATCAACTCTGCTGGCGGCGACGGTGTTTCCGACACCGTTGAGGATCCCGACGATCCTGCTGGGGGTTTCGGTTGGCCTTGGTCCACCATGGAAGAGTTCCTTGAGTGGCATCGCGGACGCGCTGTCACAGATCTGGGTATGCATCTGGGTCACAGCGCAGTTCGCCGCACTGTGATGGGCAACCTTGACCACACCGCAGACGACGACGAGATCAGAGCCATGTCCGAAGTCGTGCGGCGTGAGGCCCCTTGGTGTCTGGGGCTGTCAACTGGGCTTGTCTACAACCCAGCCGTTTACAGCGACCAACGCGAGATCACAGCGCTGGTGCGGGCGTTCAACGAGGTTAAGCCAGCAGCGTTGTATCCGCATTTGCGCTCAGAAAGCGACGACATCATCGAAGCGTTCGATGAAGTAATTGTTGCTGCGGTTGAAGGTGGCGGAGGCTACTGCAGCGAGCACTCCAAGATCGCAGGACGACGCAACTGGGATCGCTACGAGAATGTCGCCGCCAAACTTGATGACGCGGCCGGTGAGATCCCCACAATCGCCAACATGTATCCCTACACCGCTGGCAGCACCACCGCCGATGCGCTGTTCCCGCCGGAGGTTCGCTCAGGCTCACGGGCAGAGTTCATGGCTCGGCTCAACGACGACGACGTGCGACGTTTCGCTTTCGAGAAAATCTACGGCGACAGCTCAGGTTGGGACAACTTCATCTCGTTTTGCGGCGGCCTTGAAGGGGTTCAGATAGCCGGCGTGCTCGAAGGGGTCGGCGACGATTTCCTCGGCAAGCGCTTCTCTGATGTGGTGCTGGCCGCAGGCGTTACCGATATGGCATCCGTTGAAGCTCACGACGCGGTTTGTGACTTCTTTTTGCATAACCGCGGTGAAGTGTCGATCATCAGCCACTACGGCAATGAGGCCACCGTCGAGAAGTTCTTCCGTCGTCCCACGATGGCGTTGTGTACCGACGGGCTGATGCCAGGGCCCGGCCAGAAGCCGCATCCTCGCTCGCTGGGTTCGTTCCCCAAAGCGCTGCGCATGGCCCGCGAACTTGAGATTCCTTTGAGAGAGATCGTTTACCGCTTGGCGGTGATGCCCTGTGAGTTCATGGGCTTGCCAAGCCCGGCGCTGCGCCCGGGTGCAGATGCCTCAATGGTGCTGTTCGACTGGGATCAGGTGAGCGAACGCAACAGTTTCGACGATCCGCTGGTGCTGCCTGAAGGGATTGACGCCACCTGGGTGCATGGTGCGCTGGTGCAACATCAGGGCCAGATCCGCCCACCTGAGGTTTTTGGTGGCCGTCATCTGCTGACACCCGTAAGGGATGCCTGAACGCAAGCCGACCCGTTAAGCGCCAACTTGTAGCATGATAGTTTTAGCTGTCGCACGAAAGTTTCAGCTGTCAGCAGTGCTAAAGCGCCAAGCGCTAAAGTTTCAGCTGTCAGCAGCGTTGATCAAGTGGGTCGCAGCGTTATCGAAGTGGTCAAACATTGCGGTGCGAATCTCAGCAGACAAACGGTGTCCGCTGCCGTCTGACATGGTGGCAGCGTCCAGCGAGGCTGTCATGTGTGTCATCCAGGCATCGCGTTCTGCTGAGCCGATAGTGAACGGCATGTGTCGCATTCGCAGCCGGGGATGACCGCGTTCGTCGCTGTAGTGTGGCGGACCACCCCAATACTGCGCTAGGAACCCGGCCAGCCGTCGCCTTGACGGCCCTAAATCTCGGGGATACATGGGTCGCAACAGCTCGTCTTCAGCCACGGCATCGTAGAAGCGGTCTACGAGCTCGTCAAAGAAGCTCTGACCGCCGACGATTTCATACACCGTCAGCGGCGCATCCATTGCTTGACGCAGCGACCCTTTCAGATTCACTCCCGACGAGAAGCTCTGCTGAGTTCCAGAGTCGTCCACCTCTGGGTCGGGAACCGATCCCAGAGTGTCCACACCCCGAAGTCTACCCGCCAGCGGTCAAGACACGAAAGCTTGTGACTTTCTCCGAGGTGCTTGCTTGTTGCGCTTAAACCTTGTTGTTGAAGGGATCAGCAGAGATCAAGGCGGAATATGCTTTCAAGTATCATCACGAAGCTAAGGTTGTTTCATGGCTTCTCGAACTTCTGAGGGCGTGTTCAACGCGGTGCTCGCTGGAGTGCTGCGAGATCGTCACCCACGTTGGGGCGGATCAGCTGTTCTGGCTGAGGCGACCGGCGTGCTTCGAGGTGCCGCGGCACGTCAGCCGGACATTTTGGTGACCGGTGAAGGGGGAGCGCCGGTGGTGATCGAGACCGAATATGAGCCTGCAAGCAGCGTGGAATCAGACGCGATCAGCCGCCTTGGCGCGATCATCGACACGACCGGTAGCGCTGTTGCTGCCGTGCTGGCAGTGCGTGTGCCCCTAGAACTCCGTGGTTTGCCTGGAGGGCATTTGTCCGCTGCGGTATCTGACACCACTTACCGTTACTGCTGTCATACGATGGTTTCTGCGGCATCAGACGCAAGTGAATCTCCGCAGATAGATCGATTTCCTGCGACGGGATGGCTGAGCGGCGGTGTTGACGACATTGCAGCGCTCGTTGAGCGAGTCCGAATTTCAGAGGCGGCTATCAGTGAGGGAGCGATCCTTTTGGAGCGCGGTGTCAAAGACGCAGCCGCCATTCTTGACAACCTTGCGACGCGTCATCCTTCGGTTCTCGCACGAGTGGCTGAATTACTGCGCCAAGAAGATGGTGAACAGACACGGCGTATGGCCATGGCGATTTGTGCCAATGCGTTGGTGTTTCAGACAGCTGTTGCTGGCACGCATCCCGAAATAGTTGACCCTTCGGACCCGTCGCTTTGCAGTCTTAGTGGCAGCCTGTCAAAACGTCAGGTTCTGGCAGCATGGTCGCGGATACTCAACATCAACTACTGGCCGATCTTTGCGGTTGCATCGGACATCGTGGCTGCAATCCCAACGGCTGCGGCTTCCGAAGTGCTAGAGCGACTTGCTGAAGTAGCCGAGGGTATGACCGGACTGGGCGCCGTCACAACGGGTGATCTCGCCGGGCAGATGTTTGGCAGATTGATCTCGGACCGCAAGTTTCTTGCAACCTTCTATACGAGGCCCGCCTCAGCGACTTTGCTTGCGGAACTGGCGGTCAGCAGGCTTACCTGCGATTTCACAACCCGAGCCGAAGTAGTCGGCTTGCGTCTGGCTGATCTGGCTTGCGGTACCGGTGCCTTGCTCTCGGCTGTCTACGGATCAGTCGCTGCGCGTTATAGGCGCAAAGGTGGAGACGACGAAGCGCTGCACAGTGAGATGATGGAGACCTGCTTGATTGCTGCTGACATCATGCCAGCCGCCACACATCTGACTGCGTCGCTGCTCTCGGGTATGCATCCGTCGGTTCCTTTTGGAAACACGAGGGTCTATACCATGCCTTACGGCCGTCAGAGTTCGCATCGTCCTGCGGCGATTGGTTCGTTGGAACTGCTGGGCAATGAGCAGGTGCTGTCGCTGTTCGGCACGGGTAGAGCCGTGGCTTCCGGCGGTGGTGAGCGACCCTCCGAAGATGTGGGCACCGAAGCGGATGTAGCTGATGCCAGTCTTGATGTGGTGATCATGAACCCGCCGTTCACTCGATCTACCAATCATGAGGGCGCTGCCAGTGGTGTTCCCCGTCCCGCGTTTGCCGGTTTCGACACCAGCGAAACGGAGCAGCGGGAGATGGCCGAGCGCCTTGACAACATCCATCGAGGCATGAAGGTGCGTGCAGGTCACGGCAATGCGGGTTTAGCGTCAAACTTCATTGACTTGGCCCATGCCAAAGTCAAGCCTGGTGGAGTGGTCGCTTTCGTGCTGCCCGCCGCGGTTGCTTCCGGCGGTGCTTGGCAGGCCGCACGAGAGGTTCTGCGGGATGCATACAGCGACGCGTTGGTGGTGTCAATCGCTTCGTCTGGTTCCACCGACCGTGCTTTCTCTGCTGACACCGGTATGGCTGAAGCTCTTGTCGTCGCCACGCGCAAAGCCGACCGCAAGTTCGTTGTAGGCGATGATGTCGTCGTTTGGGTCAGCCTCAAGGAGAGACCGCGCGATGCTGTGGCCGCTGCTGAGACAGCCAGAGCAATTACCGAAGCAGCCGGGCAGGCTGCTGAAGCCGCGAAAAATGTTGCTGTGGTGCGACCGCGTAGCGACAGCGACGCTGTAACCGCTAGTGGCGCATCGGGCAAACTGCAACTTGGTGACGAGGTGATCGGCTGTTATGCGCTCGGTGGCTGGGGAGACGGTGGCTGTGTGGGTGTAGCCAATCCTGACGTGATCGAAGCCGCTGCTTGTCTCGCTTCGGGAGTGCTGCGGTTGCCGGGCCGCGCGGACCAGCAGTTACCGCTCGTGTCGTTGGCCGAACTGGGCGAACGGGGTCTCTACCATCTTGATATCGCCGGACCGGCGCTTTCGAAGACGGGTGTACCACGAGGGCCTTTTGACATTGATCCGCTGCCGTGGAACCAGGCACCTCCCTCATTTCCTGTGCTGTGGCACCACGACGCCAAACGTGAGCGACGCTTGGTGGTGCATCCCGACAGTCAGGGGAAGGTTCGTCACGGACGGCGAGACCATGCTCTGGAGGTGTGGGCCAAAGCTACTCGACTTCATGTCAATTTGGATTTCCGGCTTAACTCTCAGTCTCTGGCTGCTTGCCTCACGCCTGGCAAGGCTGTCGGCGGAAGGGCATGGCCGAACTATCGACTCAAAGGGGCTGATCCCGAAGAGTTGGTCAAGCGCGAGCAGTTCGTGACGCTATGGATGAATACCACACTTGGTTTGATCGCCTTCTGGTGGCTCGGTACCCGCCAACAACAAGGTCGAGCCGTGCTGACCATAACGAGAATAGGAGACATGATCGTCGCTGATCCTCGCTGCCTGTTGTCCCAGCAGACCGACATGACATCGGAGATTTTTGACGAACTGGCCGAATGCGATCTTCAGCCAGCGCATGAAGCGGCCAGTGACACTGTGCGCCATCGTTTGGATGAGGCAGTGCTGTGTCAGATTCTTGGCCTGCCCGGTTATGTGCTTGAAGCTCTGGCGGTGCTTCGAGCACAGTGGTGCGCTGAGCCCTCAGTCCACGGCGGAAAAGCAAGGCGCGGCTAGCTGCTAGCGACACCCGTTGCCTTGCCCAAAACAACCTGGTTGCGCACAATGCGTTTCGATATGAACTTGCGGGGATGGTCACGCTGTCAAGCGGAACTTGGAGCTGTCATAGTCGACACCGCAGCGTTCAAGCGATGCTTGCCAAGCGGGGCTGTCTAACAGACCGAAACGCAGTGTGCGCAGCAGCGCTGCCGAAGCTTGGCGCGCGCCGCGCCGTGGCTTCATGTTGAGCACTTTGGTCAACTCCGGCGGCATTGTGGCGATCGCTCCCTGGAATAAAACCGCATACCCGAGCCGCTGCCTGAACGGCAGGGGCGGTTTGCGCAGGAAATGCACCGCCGCGGTCTGCCCTGGGCTCGGTGCTAGGTCTGGGTGATAGCGAATCCAGTCACGCAGATCAGCCGCAGTCTGTGGCAGCGGATCAGCTCCGAGCATCGACCCGATCCGAGACTGCTCCACCACGAACTGGTCAGCCTCAGCGTCGCTGATAGGCAGCCCGAACTGCTGATATGCAACCAGAAAAGAATCCGTCAAAGTGTTATGCACCCAAGCGGCTAGAGCAGGATCCGAAGCGCTATAACGCAGGCCGCGATGCGACACGCCTTTCACAGGGCGATGTGCCGCACGCACACGCTTCACTGCCTCCTCAACCTCAGGCATCGCTCCGAAAGTAGCTGAAGTAACATAGAAAGCAGTGCGGTTGAGGCGCCCCATAGGATCAGCGCGGTAGCGGCTGTGGTCATCAACGCCAGCCACAGTTTCTGGATGGGTTGCCTGGATCAACAGCGCGCGAACTGCACCCAAAAAAACGCTGACATCGCCGATGACTCTCCAACTGACCGAATCCGGTCCGCACAACCCAGCATCACCAGAGTAGTCGGCAGTGTTCTCCAAAGGCACTTCACCCTGTGAGAACAGGCTGGAGATCCTGTCACCTAGCCGCACTCTAAAGCGCTGCAATAAGTTCATGTGGCTACACGCTAATGCTGGCAAAGCGCGTAGGCTCTCAGCCATGAGATACGCATCCCCGACCACGGTAGCCGAGGCTGTTGATCTGTTGGGTTCAGAACCCCAAGCGCGCGTCTATGCAGGTGCAACCGATCTGATCCCTCAGATTCGCTCGGGACGCCCCGAACCGACAGTCATGGTTGACCTCAAGCACATCGCTCGGCTTTGTGCCATCGCCGACAGCGAGACCAGCTTCACGGTAGGCGCAGCTGCCCCTACAGCCGATGTCTGCGCCCATGCAGGGCTGGTTGTGGCGTTTCCTGGCCTTGTTGAGGCGAGCAGTTTGATCGGGTCAGACCAGATCCAAAACCGCTCAAGTTGGGGAGGCAACCTGGCTAACGCCTCACCCGCAGCCGACACCCCGCCGAGTTTGGTAGCCAACCATGCTCGTGTAGTGATCGCCGGTCCAGGAGGTGAGCGCACTGTCGGAGTCGAAGAGGTCGCCATTGGTCCAGGTCAGACATCAATGAGCCCGGGGGAGTTCATCGTTGAGTTCGAACTTGATCGACCACCAGCGCGCACAGCCGATGCTTATCTGCGTATGACACCCCGAACCGAAATGGACATCGCTGTGGTGGGCGCAGCCGCTCGGGTCACTCTTGATGCCGAAGGCAGGGTCACCGAAGCAACGATCACACTGGGCGCGGTGGCACCAACAGTTGTGCGAGCCGCTGATGCCGAAACTGCCCTAGTCGGCAATGAGCCCGCTGACGATGTGTTGGACAGGGTTGAGGCCGCTGCTTCGGCAGTTGCTGATCCGATTGACGACAAGCGCGGCACTGTCGCCTACCGCCGGAAAGTGGCCGGAGTGCTGGCCCGAAGAGCTGTTGT
Source organism: Candidatus Aldehydirespirator catecholifindens (assembly GCA_028283245.1). Classification (GTDB taxonomy): domain Bacteria; phylum Actinomycetota; class Acidimicrobiia; order Acidimicrobiales; family Aldehydirespiratoraceae; genus Aldehydirespirator; species Aldehydirespirator catecholifindens. The sequence goes on from JAPYNU010000064.1 coordinate 15,819, forward strand.
GATCGCAGCGCAGCGAGCGGCTGAGCCACAGCGCGGGCGAGGAGGCCAGCAATGAGCCGTGTTCATGTGACTTGCACTATCAACGGCGACCCGGTTGAGTTCCTTTGTGACGGTGGTCAGACACTGCTAGACGCGCTGCGTGACGAAGTCGGTCTCACTGGCGCAAAAGAAGGCTGCGGCACCGGCGACTGTGGCACTTGTTCGGTGGTGATGGACGGACGTCTCCTTTGTTCGTGTCTGGTGCTTGCCGCTGAAGCAGAAGGCTCAATCGTTTCCACCGTGGAAGGCATGGCTGACGGCGATGATCTGCATCCGTTGCAGCAGTGCTTCTTAGAGGGCGCAGCCTTGCAGTGCGGGATTTGCACGCCCGGTTTCTTGATAGCAGCCAAGGCCTTGCTTGATCGCAATCCCGACCCCACCGAGACAGAAGTGCGATACGGGTTGGCAGGCAACCTCTGCCGTTGCACCGGTTACGACAAGATTGTGCGTTCGGTGATGGATGCGGCCAAAAAGATCAACGCTGGCACCGGCGATCATCACTGACAGCAACAAACGAGCACTCACATACTTATAGACAGCAACCCCACGAGCACCGAGCATCACGCATCAAGTCAAGTCAAGAAGCGAAGCGATCTATCTAGGAGACTTTAGTGACCATCACTGAGCCCAAGCCCAGCTACAAATATGTCGGCACCCGGCTAGTTCGCCCAGACGGCCTAGAGAAGGTCACGGGCCGGGCGCGTTTCGCGGCCGATCTCAATATCGCCGGACAACTGCACGCAGTGGTGGTGCGCTCACCGCACGCCCATGCCCGCATCGTGTCCATTGACACGTCAGCCGCCGAAGCTATGCCCGGGGTCAAATCAGTAATCACCGGCGACGATTTTCCGGCTGTTGACTCCAGCCACCGCCAATACGACATGTGCGTCAACGTCATCGCCCGAGACAAGGTTTTCTATGAGGGTCATGCCGTTGCTGCAGTAGCTGCCGCCACCCTCAAGCAGGCTCAAGCAGCGGCCGCGGCAGTCAAAGTCGACTACGAGGTGCTGCCTGCGGTGCTCACCATTGATGAGGCTTTAGCAGATAATGCGCCTGTGCTGCACTCTCACATGCTCACCCGTGGTGCCGAGCCACCCGCAGAGGCAGCCTCCAACGTGGCTGCCGTCACACGATTCTCAGGCGGCAATATCGAAGCAGGTTTCGCTGAAGCCGACATTGTGATCGAACGTGAGTTCAGCACCAAGCCGGTGCATCAGGGTTACATAGAGCCTCACGCTTGCGTGGCTGACACCGGTCAGGACGGCTACGCCACGATCTGGTGCTCATCGCAGGGGCATTTCAATGTGCGATCATCCACAGCCACACTGCTCGGCTGGGAAACCACTCGCATCAAAGTGATGCCCGCTGAGATAGGTGGCGGCTTCGGTGGCAAAACCACCATCTACCTTGAGCCTTTAGCGGTTGCTCTGTCGTCGCAGGCTGGGCGTCCAGTCAAGATGGTGATGACTCGCAGCGAAGTGTTCCGTGCTACGGGCCCTTCGCCTAGCACCAAGATCCGCGTCAAGCTCGGTGCCAAAAAAGACGGCACGCTTATCGCCGGTGACGCGTATTTGGTTTATAGCAACGGCGCATATGCAGGCGCTGGCGGGATGCTCGGGGCGATGACGGTGTTCGAGTCGTACAACATCGCCAATTTCGGAGTCGAAGCTCTTGATGTGGTGATGAATACGGCACGGTCTGCGGCTTATCGCGCTCCGGCAGCGCCGCTGACTGCTTTCGCCACCGAGACCGTGCTTGACGAAATCGCCGAAAAGCTCGGCATCGAAGCGATGGAGCTTCGCCTCAAGAACGCAGTCACCGAAGGCGACCTGTCGACGATGGGCTTCCCGTTGGCGCGTATCGGGTTTGTGGAATGCCTCGAAGCGATCCGCAGTCATCCGCATTTCAATGCGCCACTGGCACCGAATCAGGGCCGTGGACTGGCTGCTGGCTACTGGTTCAACATCGGTGAGTCGTCTAGCGCCACCGTTAACCTCAACGAGGACGGCACCGCCACGGTGGTCACCGGCAGCCCCGACATTGGCGGCAGTCGAGCCTCGATGGCGCTGATGGCCGCTGAAGAACTCGGCATTGATCCGCATGACATTCGCCCGGTGGTGGGCGACACTGAAGCTGTCGGTTTCACCGACGTGACCGAAGGCAGCAGAGCCACATTCGCCACAGGCATGGCCGTAGTGCAGGCGTGCCGAAATATGGTTGTTGAGCTTCGAGGTCGGGCAGCCAAGATGATGGAAGTCGAAGTTGATGACATCAACTGGGTGGATGGTCACGCTGTCTACGTAGGTAACGGTGACTCTGCTAGTGGTTCTTCTGGAGATTCTGCTGCCAAGGAGTCGTTGTCGCTGGCAGCGATCGCCCGCAAAGCCAAGCGCACCGGCGGCCCGCTTACAGCAACCGGCTCACTAGAAGCTCACGGTGCTGGCCCCGCTTTTGCGGTTCATCTCTGCGATGTTGAGGTTGATCCCGGCACCGGTGTGGTTCGGATCGTGCGTTACACCGCCGCGCAGGACGCTGGCACGGCGATCCATCCCAGCTACGTGGAAGGCCAGATCCAAGGTGGTGTCGCCCAGGGAGTGGGCTGGGCCCTCAACGAGGAATACATCTACGCCCCAGACGGGGTGATGGAAAATCCTGGATTCCTTGATTATCGGGTGCCGGTGGCTTCGGATCTGCCGATGATTGATGCCGTGATCGTGGAAGTGCCCAACCCGGCGCATCCCTACGGGGTGCGTGGCGTGGGTGAGGCTGGGATCGTGCCTCCAATACCAGCGGTAGCTAATGCTATTCATAGTGCAACTGGCTGTCGTATTCGTGATTTGCCGATGTCGCCTGTGCGGGTTCTGGAGGCAATCACCGCTGGTGGAGCTTCCGCTAACGGCAGTTGACGCTCTCGAAGTCGTCTGAGAAACCGCTGCCGCTGCCGGTGCGGTCAGCGGCTCGGTGGCTGCTGGCGCAACACGGAGAACACGGAGGGCATTGGTGATGACCGTTCGAGTGCATCTGAGTTCCAATCTGCGAGGCCCAACCGACGGTATTGCTGATATCAAAGGCAGCGGCACCACTGTGGGGGCATTGATTGATGATCTCGATCATCAATATCCAGGGCTTGGCGACACTCTGCGTTCAGGGGTGTCGGTGGTGATCGACGGCTTGCTGATAGCGCATCCGCAATACCATCAGCTGAACGACGGGGTGCAAGTATTCTTTGTGCCTCAAAGCGCTGGTGGCTAAGGCTGAATTGCAGCGGTATCGGTCAATGCTTTCAGGAAGCGGTCGTTTTGGGCTGGGGTGCCCACAGTAACCCGAATTCCGACCCCTGGAAATGGGCGGATCACCACACCGCGTTGCTCCAGTCCTCGGCACACTTCGCTGCTGCGGTCACCCAACGCCAGCCACAAGAAATTGCCTTGCGGTTCGGGTATGTCCCAGCCGTTGGCAGCCAAAGCTGAGACCATCCGAGACCGCTCGGCTGTGATGGCTGCCACCTGCTGGTGAACCTCAGCGGCGGCATCGTTGCTGAGGGCGGCTAGGGCTGCAGCCTGGGCAGCGCTGCTCACACTGAAAGGAACGGCGCACTTGTTGACTGCGGCTATCACCTGTTGATGAGCCATCATGTAACCCACTCGGAGACCGGCCAAGCCATACGCCTTGGAGAATGTCCTGACGATGCCCACATTGTCGAAACGGGGCAGCAGATCAGTTATAGGGTCGCCTAGCGCAGAGTCGGCGAACTCTCGATAGGCCTCATCAACCAGCACCAAAACGTCAGCGGGGATGCTTTCAACAAACCGTGCCAGCGCCGAGGTTGTCACGGCTGTGCCAGTGGGATTGTTGGGGTTAGCTAGCAGCACCAGTTTGGTGCGCGGTGTCACCGCCTCGGCGACTGCATTCAAGTCGAAAGCATGATTGGTGTTCAGCGGCACTCGTACCAGGTTGCCAGCCATGAGTTGCACCGCAATTGGGTAAGCCTCAAATGAGATCCAAGGGCTGATCACCTCATCACCGGGGTCAACGAAAGCTTTGACGAGTTGATACAGCAGAGCCGCCGACCCACTACCGACCGTTACCTGAGATATCGCCAGCCCGAGGCGCTGCGCCAGAGCCTCACGCAGTTCTGTGGCGCTGTGATCACAGTAGAGGTTGCTGCCTCGACACGCTTGGGCTGCTGCTTCAACCACAACAGCAGGCGGCGGGTAGGGGTTCTCGTTGGAGGTCAGCTTGACGACATCGCTGATGCTCTGTTGGCGTGCGGCTTGCTCAGCGGTCTTGCCTGGCTTATAGGCAGGTAAAGCATCAACGGCTGGGCGCACCCGCCCAATCGGAGTCGAAATGTCGGTGCGCTTAGAAGCCATTGCACAAGTCTGCCCGCGAAGTCATTCAAAGAGCGACGCTAAGTGCAGATACCGGCAGCCTAGTTCCACTACGAATACCTGCCCGACCTGCTTGCAAGCGATCAGTTCTAGGAGTTGGCAAGCGCTTGTGGCCTTGTCTGCACTACGCAACTTCAGTTAGCAATTTCACTGAATGGTCTCAAGAGCCACTTGACAGGAGATTAGTAAGATAGTATTACTAACAATATGGCGGAGAGTTCTGGCTCGGGCTTGCTGCGGTTGCTCAACGGTCAGCGCATAGTGGATGCCCTGTTCGCTGCCCACCCGTCTCGCATGTCAAGGGCTGGGATAGCACGTGCCACTGGATTGTCTAAGCCGACCGTGTCTGCTCTGGTCGCCGATTTCGAGTCAGCAGGGCTGTTGCGGGTGTCTGAGGAAAGCCCGAGTTCTGGGACGATCGGACGTCCCGCTGCTCTCTATGAGCTGGTGACATCCGCACGGCATTCGGTGGTGGCCGACATCGGGGCCACCAAAGTGCTCGTCGGCGTATCGGATCTGTTCGGCGAGCTGGTCGCCGAACATGAATTCACTACAGGTCCTGATGCTCGAACCACGCTTGATCACCTCGCCGAAACATCAACCGAGTTGCTGCGAGGTATAGCAGGTGGATGTCAGGCAGTGTGTGTGGGAGTGCCTGGCATCTACAGGCCTGAACGGGACCGTGTTGAGCAGGCTCTCAACCTGCCCGGCTTCGACGACTTAGCGTTGAGTGCTTGGCTTTCCGAGCGGTTCAAGGCCACCATATACGTTGAGAACGATGTCAACCTGGCCGCTTTAGGTGAGTTGGCCTCGATACGAGACGAACAGACAGACAGTGACTTCGCCGCCATTTCGGTAGGCACAGGCATCGGCATGGGAATGGTCGTTGGAGGCGATCTATATCGCGGTGGCACGGGATCAGCAGGCGAGCTGGGCTCACTGCTGCTTTCAGCACCTCAATCGGGCACGACTGCGTTAACGCTTGAAGATGTGGCCTCTGCGCCGTCAATCTGCAAACGGTTCGGACGGGCTATTGAAAAAGGTCTGCATTCCAAGTTGGACGCAAACGCTGATGTTCCCGAAATTTTCGCTGCCGCTGCAGCTGGTGATGAAGCTGTCTCCTGGGTTCTTGACGAGGCTGCGGCCGCTATGGCGTTGGCAGTCTCGCACCTTTGCCTGATCGCGGATCCAATCCAGATCATGTTTGGTGGTGGAGTCGGTGCAAACCCAGTGTTTGTGAAGGCCGTTGAGCGTCGTCTAAGCAAGCTCGTGGCAGCGCCTCCAAAGCTGACTGCTTCAACACTTGGCCGCAAGGCCGCGCTGATCGGTGCTGTGTCAATATCGCTGAGGCTCATCCACGAATCTCTGGTTGTTGAGATGCTGGGGGATCAGCCATGATGAGCCTGCCTGAGCAGGTAGCAGCCGCAGTCGACGACGCAGCAATCACCGAACTTGTATGTGAAGCTGTGCGCATCCCAAGCGTGACACCCCACGAGAACGCCTTTGCGGATTGGGCAAGCCGACAGATGACCGAGTCGAACTCTTTTGACTCGGTTGAACTTCACGATTGCGAACCAGGGCGACCCAACGTGTGGGGCACAGTCGGAGGTGGCTCGGGTCAGTCGTTGCTTCTTACTGGCCATATGGACACCGTGGCCGTTGACGACTGGGCTCAGCATTGGAAAGGAACCGACCGCGAGGATCCTTTCGGAGCGCATGTTATTGATGGCGAGATCTGGGGCCGAGGAGTCGCCGATCAGAAAGCCGGAATCTGCGCCATAATCGAAGCGCTGAGAGCATTCCACCGAGTCGGGCTGCGCCCGGCTGGGCGTGTGTCGACATTGTTCGTCTGCGACGAGGAGTCAGGCCAGCCTGGCAGCGGTGTCTCAGCCGGGATGCGAGCCGCTGTTGAGGGCCTTGCTGGACCACGACCCGCAGCAGACTTCGCTGTTTATACCGAACCGACCACCTCCGCGATCTACACCGCCCAGATGGGTTTCCTCATCGCTGACATCGTCTACACGGGAGTCTCGGCCTACTTCGGTCGCCCTGAACTGGGTGTTGATGCCCTGAAGGCTGGACATCAACTGCTGGAACACCTGTGGGATCATTCCGACACGCTGAGGGCTTCAGTGCCGACGCATGATCTGCTGGGACAGGCCTTTCTGTTGGTCACCTCGGTCACCTCGGGGGGCAATATCGCTGTGCCGGGACGCTTTGAGTTGTCGCTGATCCGCAAGATTCTCCCCGTCGAAAGCCTTGATGAAGCTGCTGAGAGCATCCGCTCGATTGCCACCGATGTCGCTAACAAGCACGGCGTGGAATGTGAAGTGACCTTCAGCGCACCGCGTGATCATCGCTTCGGTGGCACCCCCGACGAGATCGCCGCTGAGCATCCAGGTGTGGCTGCGCTGGCTAGTTCAATCGAATCCGTTACCGGTGAGCCAGCGCGCATTGAAGGTGCCCCCTACTGGTCAGAAAAGCCGTTCCTGCGTGAACTAGGGATCGGCGGCGTGTATTTTGCACCCGGCGACATCTCTAGCTGTCATACTCCGTTTGAGCACCTCGCCATCGACGAACTGGTGACCGCCACCCGCACTTTGGCGCACTTCATCGCGCAATGGTGCGGGGCCGAAGATCTATAAACCGGACCCATTGGAGGGGCCATGAAAACCAAAGCAAAGATGCCCAAGTGGCTGTTGATTGTTTCGCTGCTAGCAGTGTTCGCCATCGTGGCGGCTGCCTGCGGCGACGATGACGACGACGACGCATCTCAAAGTGACACAGACACATCGGAGCCTGCAACAGGTTCTGATACTGAAACGCCGGATCCTGATTCTGCGACCGAAACAGAAGACGAACCTGCGGGCGGCTCAGGAGGCGCATCTGCGACCGATGAGGGGAGCGAGATGATGCCGGGTGCGCCTGTGACTCAGGGGCCTGGTGGTGAGGAGGCTGTGCCTGCTAGTGAGATCAGTCTTAGCGTTGAACAGATCGCTGAGGTGCGTGCGGGTGAACATACTGCTGCGCTTTTGTGGCATACCTCAGGAGCTTTCGTGGAAGCAGTCAGCCGAGGTGCTCGTGATGCTTTCGCTGAGATTGGTGTGGAAGTAATCGCTGAAACCAACGCCGAATTTGATGCTGCGCAGCAAGCTAATGACGTAGAAACAGTGATGGCACAAAACCCTGACGCGATTATTAGTTTGGCTATTGGTCCTGATTCTGGCGCTGAAGCTTTCCGCCCGGCTGTGGATGCTGGTGTGCAGCTAGTGTTTTTGTCGAACGTGCCTCAAGGCTATGTTCATGGTCAAGATTATGTAAGTATCGTTACTGATGATCTTGCTGCTATGGGTATCACTGCTGCTGATCTGCTCGCAGACGCGATCGGTGGCGAAGGCGAAATCGGATATATCTTCCATGACGCTGCCTATTACGTCACTAACCAGCGTGATCAAGCATTCAAATCGTGGATAGAAATCAACTATCCTGATATTGAAATCGTTGCTGAGCAAGGACTCGCTGATCCAGCAGCCGCTGAAGAAATCGCGGCAGCGATGCTGACACGTAATCCTGGTCTTGATGGTATTTACGCTCCGTGGGCGGCTGGTCCCGCTGACGGAGTACTAGCCGCACTACGTGCTGCTGGTGCTTCAGATGTGGCGCTAGTGACAATGGACCTTGATACCAACGTGTCACTTGACATGGTCGAAGGCGGCAACGTCAAAGGCATCGCCGCGGACGAGGCCTACAACCTTGGACGCACCATGGCCATCGCCAGCGCACACGGGCTACTCGGCCTGCCAGCACCAGCATTCGCAGTAGTACCCGCCGTTGGGGTCACAGCCGACAACATCATCGACGGCTACCAACAATCACTAGCCACCCAACCACCACAAGAAATCCTCGACGCCCTCGGAGGCTGATACAAACTTGCCTGACGCACCGGACGCAGCCCAGAGGTTGGCTGCGTCCGGTGCCGATAGCAACAACACTGCGAGGAACTCATGACAGACAGCTCTGTTGCACCAACGAGCAAACTGGCGGCTGCAACTCAGTGGCTTGACCGCAGACGCAGCGACGCTGGTTTGCGCCCTTATGTGGTGTATCTGGCGGCTCTGCTGATCTTCGCGCTGTTTGCGATCATCCTGCGAGATGACGGGTTTCTCACCGCCAACAATCTGCTCAACATCGGTCGCCAGGCCACCCCTATCGCTGTGATGGCCGTAGGCATGGCTTTCGCGCTGGCCGCTTCGGAGATTGATCTGTCGATCGGGTCTGTGTGTGCTTTTTCGTCGCTGGTGGCGGCAGCCGGAGTTGCGAACTACGGCTTCGTTGCTGGTGCAGTGATCGCAGTGGTTGTGGGTGCCGGGATCGGGCTCCTCAACGGGGTGATCGCCGTCAAGGTGCGCATTCCGTCGTTTCTGGTGACCCTGGGAATGCTCGGGATCGTTAGCGGCGTAGCCCGCAACATGAACAACCTTCAGTCGCGGCCCATCCGCAACGACAATTTCTTTGCCGTTTTCGGTGGCGGGTCGTTGGGGCCTGTTTCGTCTCTGCTGATCTGGACCGTGATAGTGGGCCTGATCGGGCATCTTGTGCTGCACCAGTTGCGCTGGGGACGTCATGTGCTGTCGGTTGGTGCTGACCGCTCCGCAGCTGCGGCGCTCGGCATCAACACCGACCGTATTCGCATCACCGCACTAATGGCCAGCGCTGCGGCGGCTTCGTTCGCGGGTGTGCTGCTCGCTGGCCGGCTCGCTATCGGACGTCACGACCTGGGCGAGAACCTGCTGCTCACGGTGATCGCAGCGGTAGTCATCGGCGGCACCAACCTGTTCGGCGGTCGTGCCTCGGTAGCCGGGGCCATTGTCGGGTCGGTGGTGATGGCCATGCTCAACAACGGTCTCATCCTCATGGGCCTGCGGGTCTCGGACCAGCTGATAGCCCGTGGTGCGATCATCATTTTGGCGGTAGCGCTAAGCATGAGAGAGCAAAAGGAGACCTGACGTGTTCCTGCAGACCTTGCTGAGGCGCAACCCCCGGTTCGTGGAAGCCGCAGTCGAACTGCATCAAGCGGGCCGTATCCCGGCCAACAGTTGCGTTCTGGACCTAGACGCCATTCAAGTGAACACTGTCGGGTTGTGTGGTGAGGCCCATCGTCTGGGACTCAGCGTTTATGCCATGACCAAGCAGATCGGACGGGCACCTTCGGCGCTGGCGGCCATGACCTTTGGCGGCGTTGACGGATTCGTGGCTGTGGACATGCCTTGCGCACGGCCTGTTGTGAGCAACGGCCACAACCTCGGCCATCTCGGCCATTTGGTGCAAGTGCCGCGTGCCGAAGCCGCCGAAGCCGCCGAAATGGCACCCGACTATTGGACGATCTTCTCTGAGAACAAGGCCGCGGAGGCTGCAGCTGCCGCACACCGAGCCGGGCGCGTTCAGCGGTTGTTGGTGCGCGTATTCGCTGAGGGAGACACCTTCTACCCCGGCCATGAAGGTGGCATAGCGCTGACTGATCTGCCTGCCATGATCAACCACATCCATCAGCTCGAAGGTGTCGAATTCGCTGGTCTAACCACCTTCCCGGCATTGCTGTTTGACTCCGACTCTGGCGGTGCCCGCCTCACTCCCAACGTGGCGACGCTGACCCGAGCCGCGGAGATAGCCCGCCAACACTCTGCCTGCCCTGCGACGCTGGCGATCAACACTCCAGGCACCACATCGACCGAGGTTCTCTCCATGCTGGCCGAAGCAGGTGCCACTCAGGTTGAGCCTGGACACGGACTCACCGGCACGACACCCCTTCACGCAGTACGGGAGCTACCCGAACAGCCAGCGGTGCTCTACCTGAGCGAAGTGGCTCACATCCATCAAGGCGTGCCGCTCTGCTTCGGAGGGGGGCTCTACATTGACCCAGTGTTCGGCGACTACCAGGTTCACGCCGTCGTAGCGCACGACCCATCAGAAATCGCAACGACACCTGTTCCAGTGGATATGCCCAATCCTGCAGCCATCGACTACTACGCCCAACTCCACCCAGACTCGCAGCGCACCGTGGCAGAAGGTGCCACCGTGATCTTCGGATTCCGAGTCCAGGCGTTCGTCACTAGGACATTCGTGGTGGGTCTCAGTGGCGTATCAAAAGGCAGAGCACAAGTTGCAGGCATATGCAACGGTTTCGGCGACGAGGTGGATTTCGGAGGGTCACAGTGACGAGCGTCGCTAGCACGGTTGCGCTTGAAGTTGAAGGCTTGTGCAAGTCGTTCAAGGCGGTGCGGGCACTTGATCAGGTGGCGTTGCGCCTTGAATATGGTCGGGTTACAGCCCTGCTAGGCGACAACGGCGCAGGCAAGTCCACGCTGGTCAAATGCATCTCTGGTGTCTACACCCCCGACTCCGGCGTGATCAAAGTTGATGGGGCTGCACAAACTATCGCTTCGCCCGAGGCTGCCCGGTCGCTGGGCATTGAGACCGTGCATCAGACTCTTGCCGTTATTGATCCTCTGGATGTGGTTGAGAACTTATTCCTCAACCGTGAACTCACAAGAGGCGGACGGTTGGGCACCTGGCTTGGCGTTCTCGACAAGAAGCGGATGCGCACGGAGTCCAAGGAGATCTTGGGGCGTCTTGAGATTCGCATCCCTTCGTTGCGCCGCTCGATGAGCGCACTGTCGGGCGGGCAGCGTCAAGCAGTGGCGATCGGTCGTGCGGCCGCTTGGGGCCAGCAGATCGTTCTGCTTGATGAGCCCGCAGCAGCGCTCGGAGTGGAGCAGGCGGCACGCGTGCTTGACCTGATCCGCAACCTGCGTGATGCGGGCGTGGCTGTGCTGCTGATAACTCACAACATGGAGAGAGTCACCGATGTCTGCGACAGAGCCGTGGTTCTGCATCAGGGACGCAAAGCTGCGGAAGTAGATGTAAGTGAGGTCACCAAAGACGATCTCGTGGCTTATATCACCGGCGCCCGAACCGGCAACAACGACCCATGAGCGGCGTGTGCCGCAGCCAACTCGGCATAGACGTGGGCGGCACCAGCATCAAAGGCGCAGTCGTTGATCTAAGCACGGGAGAGCCGGTCGGTGGCATCTATTCGGAGCTGACACCAGCGGCTGCCACACCCGATGATGTCGCAGCCGCTATTAGCCGCATCGCTTCGGCTGCTAGGTGGTCAAGTCGTGTCGGAGTGGCTTTGCCGGGTGTCATTGACGGACCTTCGCTGCGCCATGCCCCCAATCTTTCGGCAGAATGGGCCACAGAGAATGCTTTAGAAGGTTTGAGCGTGTTAGCTGGCACTGAAACGGTATTCATCAACGACGCAGATGCAGCCGGATTAGCGGAGTTGACCTACGGCGATACTGGAATCGACAGCAACGGCCTCACCATCGTGCTTACTTTCGGAACTGGAATCGGGAGTGCTTTGCTGCACAACGGCGAACTCATAGCCAACTCCGAACTAGGAGGCCTTATCGGAAGCGAGGGTCGCTTCGAAGAGATCGCATCGGGCAGGAACATCTCTGTGGAGAAACTCACTCCCAACGATTGGGCACGCCGGGCGCAGCCTTTCTTTGATGAGATCGAAGCGATACTCAACCCTTCACGCTGGGTGGTTGGTGGCGGGCTCAGCGAGGACTTCGACCGTTTCGCTTCCCAGCTCAAACTGTCAAATCCCATCTCAGTGGCTCACCTCGGCATCCATGCGGGCATCGTTGGTGCCGCCGTTGCCGCTCGTGAGCGTCACCTGACAGCGCTTGAGTCAGTCTCCTAAAGCAACCGCCCGCCCAATTTGCTGATATCCCTATCTTCAAGCTGGCACATCCGTTAGCCAAATATCTATACAAGAACACTTTCATGTTGATCAAATCGGTACCACGCTCACGCTCACGCCAGATTGCGATTGCTGCCATAACTCTTGTCATCATGCTATTCACAACGCATGCTGCACCAGTTCGCGCTACTCAGACAGATACAGAGCCGACATTAGCTCAAACCGCCAACAAATCGTATGAGGATTTTATTGATGCTGTATGGGAGTTCGAATCAGATATTTCTCCATCCAAGCAAGAATACTACAATTCCAACTGGAACACACCCGTAGCTAGCTATCCAAAAGTCGATTATCCAGGACGTGTAGTAAGAGATGAAAACGGTGACCCCATAATAGAGCAACACCTTACAATCAAAGAACTATTCAAAACTCTGGGGATCAGTGAATATTACTCTCCCGATGATGCTCATCCCAACTGGCAACTAATCCAATCTAATGTTGTCAACTATCTTGGCTTCGTCGGTTTCCAGTTTCAAGAGTCTGACTTAGTGGACACCGGCTATTACATTTTTCCAGGGATTACTATAGGCGACAAGTCATATCCGACACATTATGTGGATCTTCCAAATTACACGTGGGCTAATGGCAGGCGGTCCATTTTGGTCTATCCGCCGGTAGTTGAACATCCCACACTTGCTACCGATACGGTGCAGTATTTTGACTATTATTTTACTGGCAAAGATGGCATTAGCAGCTACCATGATTTTACACAGCCCGATAAACACATTCTTGTGATTAAAGCTCATTTTGCTAATAAATACGCAGGGATTGTGTCGGGATTGAACGAGCTAGGCAAGAACCTCTCAGATTATCGCGGCACATCCGTTTACTGGAGCCAGTTGGATCCTTCCGTTGATCCACCACCAGGCAACCGCCCCGACAAAGTGGAGATCACCTTATCAGGTCTACTAGCTGGCGCACACCTGCGTGGCGCGGCAGGGGTGATTGAACTTTTGGTCGATCACAAGAACCCTGCCGATGAGAACGGCACTTACATTTTGCAGTATGTGCAGGACTATGCAGACTACGAAACACCTTTCCCGAGCGTCAGCATCAATGTTGAGGTGTCGTAGAACAATCAATATGTGTTTGTCAGTATATGTTTGGCGGGGTGACTAGAGCCCCAGAAATTGGGGCCCTAGTCAACACCTGAATTAGCGTCGCCTACTCGTGATCGTTGCCTTCTGAGCGGGTTGTCAGCTAGCGGGGAGTTCCAGCACCCAGCCGATCAGTATCAGATCGGGATTGATGAGGCTGCGACCGTCAGCCTGCTTCTTGCCGCGGTTGAGATCATATATCTCGGGCCAGCGAATGCCTGCTCCGAGGTGCCGGGCTGCGAGCCTCCAGAGGCTGTCGCCGCGCTTCACTTTAACCGTTACCGGCTCGGGTTCAGAGACCTTAGAGACGATCCGATTAGCACCGCCCTCTGGGTAGTCGGCTACGGTGATCATGCCATCCAAGTCCGTCGAGATGTAGTTGGCCAGCGACTGCTGATAGCTCACACCCAGCTTGGTGAACTCAATATCGGCCAGTGGGTAGCAGTCGCCGCCGTTGGCCAAGAAGTCAATCGTGGCCAGCACCACTGGATCGCCAGGCACCACGGCACCCTCGCTCACGATCACGGTGCCGTCGTTAAGGGAGACTTCGCGGATTCTTGAGCCAGCCTCACCTGCGAGCGAGCAATCACCATCTCGGTCGGTTTCACGCGCAGGTGCCGACGGGTCATAGGTGAATGTGAACCCAGATATCTGCGGGAACTGACCGCCAGCAACCGGGACGCGGTCCACGGCCTGCTCAAGCAGCACATGGAACGTCTCGCGGGGCACCGAGCCGACCACCACGAAATTGCGGAACGGTGCGATGTCCCAGGTGTCGCCCGTGGTTATCGGACCCGCTTCAATCACTGCGTCGTTGCGGATGCCGCCGCCGTTTTGGATAGCGACATCAGGCACCGGCGTTTCAAAGCCCTCGGCTAGGTTGACTGCGGTCGCTTTCAAAGCGTCGGCATGGAGGTTGCCCTGATTGGACGATCCGGTGCGCACGCTGGTCCGACGTCCGTCAAGGTCGACTTCGCTGGTGCCGATCACATCGGCATCAATCTCAGCTACGGCTGCTGTCAAAGGCTCAATCACGCTCGACTGGATCGTTGCATCTGGTGTCGTGTCAAGGCTCACACCAACGGAACGACCCGAGTGGCTGACGATGCTGCCTTGACCGTTGAAAGTAACGGTCAGTTCGCCGATGCAGCGGTAGCCGCCGGGTGCCGTGATGACTGGCACATCCGCGCCGGTCGAGTCGGTTACCAGCATCGGGTAGGCACCAGCAGGCTCTTCGTCGGGCATGCAGGTGTCGCTTTCGTTGCGCAGCAGATCGTCACCGCCACCTGCAATTACCACATCAACATTCGCAAGGTCGGCTACCAGCGCTACCTCCTCGGACACTCCCTGTAGGTGGCTGACCAGGATGATCTTGTTCACGCCTTTTTCGGTCAGGGAAGCGACCTCAGCTTGCACCGCAGCCAAAACATCGGAGATAACGACATTGCGTGGAGTTGAGATATTTGGCAACTGCGGGGTGACCGCACCGATCACACCCACCTGCTCGTCTCCAGTCTCAATGATGGTGCTGGCTGCCAGCTTGCCAGATTCCACCAGCGCCTGCAGTACAGGCTCACCAGAGAAGTCGGCGTTGGCTGACAGGAACGGCACCGCTGGCTCGAATCCAGAAATGAAGCGGGCGGCCACCTCGGGCCCCAGATCAAAATCGTGGTTGCCCAGAGCCATAGCGTCGTAGAGGCCGCTCAGCGCAATCGAGTCGTATAAGGCACCCTCGCGTGCCAGTGAGATGTTGAGTTCCTGCGAGGCCAAGAAGTTGTCGCCTGAGGTGAGGGTCACTACCCCGTCTCCGGCATCTGCGGCGTCGGCCTGTAGCTGTTTCACCAGCGTGACGAATCGGGCCACGCCCGGAAAGCCAGCTTCGTCGTCGGGCAGCAGTTTCGACTCGCCGTCGTTGTTGTGCAAGATAGTGAGAGTGAAGTCGTCGTCGCTATCTGCTTCAGGTGTCTGAAATGCAGCAGCCGTAGACGATGTCAACAGCGATGCCACCAGCGCAACAGCGGCAAGTAGCGAAGCAGGCCTAACGATTGAAGACGAAAACGCCATGAGGGTGCCTCCTTATGGGCAACGTTGGAACTTTCTCGAAGAGATCTTGAGATTGTGCAGCTTTTGCAAACCCAAAAGGGTTTTTGAAGTTTGCGGCGCAAACGTTATCAGGGGGTTGTGACATCTGCTGTAGGACGGTAGTTGATCTAGCCTCTACCATGGCGATGTGACCTTCAAAGTCGTGGCATCCAGCTCTAGCTGTGGAATGGCTAGCTATGTCGCCTGAGACGCTTCCCAGAACTCAAGCAGAGCCGTCTGAGTTCTCTAACCGCGACACGGCAGAGCGGGTTTTCAGCACCTCGGTGGCGGTGTCGGGGACTCGGTGCTTCTTGTTCTATGTGCTGTTCCCGTGGTTGCTGCCAGCGTTAGGGGTGGCTTCTGGGGTTGGTTCAGGTGTCGGAGCAGTTATCGGAGCGATAGCCATTGTCTTCAACGTTTTGAGCATTCGCCGCTTTCAGCGCAGCAGGCACCGCTATCGCTGGCTGATCATTTCACTGAACTCTGCGATAATCGTGCTTCTAGTGGTGTTGATGGTTATCGACATCAGCCACCTTCTCAGCTAATCCGCAACGCAGCGAATAATCCGCGACCTGCAGCCAATCCGCATCCTGCAGCCAATCCGCAACGCAGCGAGAGAAGTTGGCCCAGATAGGTCGGTAGACTCAGCCGGGCCGTGACCACGATCCCAGACTTCTCGCGGGTCGAGCTGCGCTACGGCGACGCTGTAGACCACTCGGCTGACGCTGCCAGCACCGCTGCAGCCATCGACGGCCGCCAGATGCTGAGAGCGCAGCCGCCCGACACAGCATCCTTTGACACACCCGAAGGCATCACGTTGCCGCCAGTGGTCGGCCCCGAAGATCTTGCGGGTGCTGATTTCGTGTCGAGCTCCCCGGGGCTGTCGCCGTTCGTGCGCGGCCCTTATCCCACCATGTACGTCACACGGCCTTGGACGATCCGACAATACGCAGGGTTTTCAAACGCCGAGGAGTCCAACGCCTTCTACCGCAGCAACCTGGCCGCGGGTCAGCGCGGTCTGTCAGTGGCTTTTGATCTTCCCACCCACCGCGGTTACGACTCCGATAACCCCAGGGTTGCTGGCGATGTGGGCATGGCCGGGGTGGCTATTGATTCCATCTTCGACATGCGCGTGCTGTTCGACGGGATTCCTCTTGATCAGATGTCGGTTTCGATGACCATGAACGGTGCAGTCCTGCCTGTGCTGGCCCTGTATGTGGTGGCCGCCGAAGAGCAGGGGGTCAAGCCCGAGCAGCTCACCGGGACTATCCAAAACGACATCCTCAAAGAGTTCATGGTGCGTAACACGTTTATCTATCCGCCAGAGCCGTCGATGCGAATCGTGTCCGACATCATCGCTCACACCGCCAAACGGATGAATAAGTTCAACTCGATTTCGGTGTCGGGCTATCACATGCAGGAAGCGGGTGCCACACTCGACATTGAGCTGGCCTACACCCTCGCCGATGGCTTGGAGTATGTGCGCGCTGGTCTGAATGCAGGTTTGAACATTGACGAGTTCGCTCCCAGGCTCAGCTTCTTTTGGTGTGTGGGCATGAACTTCTTTATGGAGGTGGCCAAACTCCGGGCGGCACGTCTGCTGTGGACCAGGTTGATGAGCCGGTTTGACCCGCAGGACCCTCGCTCGTCGTGTTTGCGTGCCCATTGCCAGACCAGCGGCTGGAGCCTTACCGCTCAGGATCCCTACAACAACGTGATGCGCACCTGCATTGAGGCCATGGCGGCCACCGGTGGCCATACCCAGTCGCTGCACACCAACGCGTTCGATGAGGCGCTGGCGTTGCCGTCTGATTTCTCGGCGCGCATCGCTCGCAACACGCAACTTTTTTTGCAGTACGAGTCGGGCATCACACGCACTGTGGATCCTTGGGGTGGCAGCTATCACGTAGAGCGGCTCACCAAGCTGCTGGCCGAGCGGGCTTGGACTCACATCTGCGAGATTGAGGAACTCGGCGGTATGGCCGAAGCTCTTTCGACGGGTCTTCCCAAGCTGCGGATTGAGCAGGCCGCGGCCCGCACTCAGGCCCGCATCGACTCGGGACGCCAGAGCGTGGTCGGGGTCAACCGTTACCGTGTCGATCATCTTGCCAGCAACGGTGCTGATCATGAGGCGGGTTTGTCGGTGGAGGTTCGTCGCATCGATAATGCTGAGGTCCGGCGACGCCAGATCGCTCGCTTGCAGCAGTTGCGTGCCGAACGTGACCCTGAGCCTCTTCGACATGCGCTAGACGCTGTCAGCGAAGCGGCGCGCAGCGGACGAGGCAATTTAGTGGAACTTTCTATCAACGCTGCCCGGGCTTATGCCACGGTGGGTGAGATCAGCGATGCTCTCGAAACTGTCTACGGTCGTCATGTTGCTCAGATAAGAGCCGTCGAAGGCGTCTACCGTGATGAGATGCGATCAGCAGCCTCAGGTGCGTCAGATGCAGGTGCTTCAGCAGCTTCAGGTGCAGGTGCGTCAGATGTAGGTGCTTCACATGCAGGTAGTGACGGGGATGCGGGCCTGGGAAGCATTGACGAGGTGAGGGCTTTGGTGCAGGATTTTGTGCGCAATCGTGGCCGGCGGCCTCGCATTTTGGTGGCGAAGGTCGGTCAGGACGGCCACGACCGTGGTCAGAAAGTGATCGCCACAGCGTTCGCTGACCTGGGATTTGATGTGGACATCGGGCCGCTGTTCGCCACTCCGGCAGAGGTGGCGCGCCAAGCTACCGAAGCCGATGTGCATGTGATTGGTGTGTCAACATTGGCTGCGGGTCATCTCACGCTTGTGCCGCAGTTACGCCAAGAACTCGCCGAGCTGGGACGTGACGATATTGCCGTTGTGGTCGGCGGGGTGGTTCCCGAAGGCGATGTGGAGGAATTGTTGGCTGCTGGCGCGTTAGCGGTCTACCCGCCTGGCACGGTGATCACCGAAGCTGCGGTTGAGTTGTTAGAGCATCTCTGAGGAGCTGATGGGTGGCGAACAAGCTCACAAGCGCCAAGCAGTTGAGCGGCTGTAAGCACCGCAGGTATCCACATCAAGATTCGCGGGAGATGGTGTGGAAGACCTGATGGAGGATCTTTTTGCTGGTATTCGGTCGGGTGATCGCACTGCTGTGGGTCAGGCCATCACGCTGGTGGAGTCAACCCGCCCCGATGACCGTCGCCAGGCTCAGGAACTGCTAGCGAAGCTGCTGCCGTATGCGGGTGGTGCCTACCGTGTGGGTATCAGCGGTGTGCCTGGAGCTGGCAAGTCCACACTGATTGATGCTTTAGGAACCCGGTTGACTGCTGCGGGTCATCGGGTTGGTGTGCTTGCTGTGGATCCTTCAAGCATGGTTACAGGCGGATCAATCCTGGGTGACAAGACGCGCATGGCCGGGCTGTCCAACGATGAGAGGGCTTTCATCCGGCCTTCGCCGTCGGCTGGGGTGCTCGGCGGTGTTACTAGCACTACGCCGCATGTGATCACCGTGCTGGAGGGTGCCGGATATGACATTGTGTTGGTTGAAACGATGGGGGTCGGCCAGTCAGAGGCCGCTGTCTACGCCTCGGTTGACTGCCTTTGCGTGCTGGCTCTGGCTGGTGCTGGTGATGAGTTGCAGGCTGTGAAGCGGGGTTTGCTAGAGCTAGCGGATCTGCTGGTGGTCAACAAATCCGACGGCGACAATGTGCGAGCGGCTCAGCTTGCCGCAACAGAGTTTCAGCGGGCGTTGCAGATGATGACCCCTGAGCGTGAAGGCGAACGGGCTGGCGTGATGGCAGTTTCGGCTGCCACGGGAGCAGGGCTTGATGAAATGTGGGAGCACATCGTTGAGCATCGACGCTGGCTGGAGGCTTCCGGTAAGTTGGATGAGCGCAGGGCTCAAGGCCGTCTAGCGCAGATGAGGGTGCTGTTAGAGCGTGAGTTGCTTGAGCAGTTCAAGTCGCAGCCCGGCCAGTCCCAGCGCCTAGCCGAAGTAGAGCAAGCAGTAAAGCAAGGCAAGATCACCCCCGAATCCGCCATCGAAACCCTCTTGTAGGTTTGTAACGGAACCTCAAACTCCGGCAATCTTTCAAAACGCCGGCAATCTTTCAACCTGTAATCCCACTCATCCTCAAGTTTGAGTTTCGCTATGAGCCTTCTCTGTGAGCCGCTCGTTCCAGTCGGCAGGCGTGCAGTTCGCAGAGGAAGATATCTCTGACTGCTATGTCGCTGTCTCGCTCGCAGAGGTCATGGTAACCTAGATCAACGTTCAAAATTCCAACGACATTGACTCGGTCTCCACTAGCGATAAGACCCTCGCCAGAGCCGTGGTTTTCAACAGTGTAAGAATTAGTTTCAGGAACAAAATCATACTCCCTGAAAGAGAGAGTATTCGTCTTGGGGTCATAGTCGGTCCAGTCCCTCACGAGACTAAGAAGAAATCGCTCGCCCTGTAGCATATCTGGTGAGAGAACTTCCTGGCTCACTCGATCCTCAGATGCATAAAGAAGTTCGGTGTGTTTTCGCGGATAAAAATACACGCATGGGTATTCAATCAATAGGGTTCCTTCATCTTGCTGTGAGTAGTATCGTTCTCTGCCAGTGGCTACCCTCATAGCAAACAGTTCTCCAAAGAGTTCTTTGGGGTCTCCTAGTCCACCAGGTTTTCTATTACTCAAGACGTAGGCCCAAGTGTCTGGATCCCACCACTCTGAATCATCAACTGTCATCCACACGGCATGCTGTTCACCGTGAGCAATGCAGTCACCTTCGTAGATCTGATCAGAACCGTGGTAGTCGCCGCCGCCATCATGAAAACTCACTATGTCACCGCTAGTCATTGGGCCATTACTTCCAACCCAGATTGAGTTGCTGACAGAATCGAAACGAACCAGTGGCCGTGGCAGCTTCAAAAGTCTGCGTCCCTCATTTGCCTTTTGCACATAGATACAGGGAGATTCAACTGTTAGTATTCCGAAGTCACCTATGTCATTAACTCCTTGCTGTGCATCCCATGGGAAAAGCCCGGCAATCACATGAGTGCTGTCTAGGGTAATAGATGATTGAGCATCTTCTGAATTTTCAGACTGTAAGCGCATTGATGCCGCATAAAACGAGACATTAGCTGAACATGAAATTTCTTCTCCAAAAATATTAGCTGGATCGTGTAGTTTTGCAAGGGTACTAGTGTCTTCGCCAGGTTGATTCCAGTCTTGTTGCCAGCCTTCACTGCCAATAAGTATCACTTTGTCGCCGCTGGACATCGGCCCGTATTCACCAATCCAGACTTCGCCGGTGCTTGGATCAAGACGGGTCAAGGGTTCAGAAAGTCTTATCAAACTACGCAGCGGTCGTGACTCAGGCACCGGAACACCATCTTGGTGAAACACATCCAAGTATGCACAAGGACCATCAATCGCTAGTTTGCCAGACCACGTAGAGTTAGGGAAGCTTCCCTGTGGATCCCACTCGTACATCCCTAGCAACTCTGTGTACGCAACAGGCACCGGCTCAACCCGAGAATCAGAATCCGCAGAGCAAGCAAGAGACAAAACAACCAGAGTCAATTTCAGCGCTATTACTGGGAAAACAGGCTTTTGAGTGTTTTGGCTGATATGCAATGTTAGTGACTCTTCAACATGAGATACTGCTTTTGAGGGTGACAGTGGCTTTAGAGGCCTCACTGATTTAATTCGCGATCTAGTATTGGTCCGAACTCAACCTGTTGTGGCACGGATTGAATGTCAGCGATCTCCACGTTGACACCGTATTTTGATAGCCGCTCACTGACCCACTGAAGCCACGACTCATCGTCATCGGGTTCTAGATATCCCAGGACTGTCTTCGTCAAATCTTGTCGCGTAGTGAATGACCATGTATTAGTCAGATCAAATAACCGCTTGATAGTAGGGTCAAGTATTGGGCGAATCTTTTCTTGAAAAGACTGTTCGCTTACCCCTTTGATCTTGGGGTAAGCGATGCGACAGTCTCCATCACTGAAGCCACAATCAGCGCGTAATGCTACTCTTCGGCCGTCACTGAGTTCTGCAAGCTCAATGAGATGAAAGCATCGAGTTCCCGGTGGTGGCGTTTCTTCTTTATCGTCAAGCGGGAGCCCGATTCCTGTTGTCGTATCTAATGTGAGTTCACAGATCGTAACGAACGCCTCTACCCTCACCGGCACGAGCGATACCCCTAATAGACGCGACAGTTGACCCAGTATGCGGATCCGTATTTCCGTCTCCTGGGGCTTTTTTGTATCTTCGGCATGAGTTGATCTCCGTAGGTATTACAGCGCTGAGGCCAGTTGACATGTGGTTGCCATAATGGCACTCTTTCAAAGGTCTGTCAACCGGTTATTCGATGATGCGATGCGGCCACCTAGTCAAGCCGGTCACAGAAGGATTGCGCGGCTTGTCGAGGGGATGGGGATGTTCCGATGGCTGGATCTGGGGCTGTGAAGGTGTCGGCGGACACGGCAGCGGCCACACTGATAGCGGTGAGCAAGACTGATCTTGAGTCGCACGGCCGATCTGGTGCTGGCGAGACAGTTTGGGCTGTTGTGGTGGCGGCGGGGTCGGGCAACCGTTTCGGTGGTGCCAAGCAGTTCAGCCCTCTCGGCGACCGCAGCGTGCTCGACTGGGTAGTGCAAGCCACAGCCCGCTGGTGCAGTGGGGTGGTAGTGGTGGTGCCCGCCGCACATACTGAAGGAACTGAAGCTTGGCATCCGCTGCGCTGCTCAGACACCTCAAGCGAAGTGGTGATCGTGGCCGGGGGAGCGTCGCGGTCGGACTCGGTGCGGTGTGGCCTCAGTCAGGTGCCCGACGACGCTGAGATCATCTTGGTGCATGACGGTGCCCGGCCCTTGGCCAGCGATGGTGTATTCGAACGAGCTATTGACGCTGTGAGCAACGGCGCTGATGCCGCCGTTCCGGTGATTGATGTGACCGACTCTCTTCGCTGGCGTGAAGGCACAGCCATCGACCGTAATCAACTGGTAGCTGTGCAGACTCCGCAGGCGTTCAGTGCGGATGTTCTGCGGGCAGCCCATGCTGGCGGCAGTGACGCTACCGACGACGCGACTCTGGCCGAGGCGGCTGGTGCCACCGTTGTGAGCGTCGCCGGTGACCCTCGCAACCTGAAGATCACCGAAGCCCATGACCTAGTGACAGCCGAAGCCCTGCTGGCCGAAGCCCAACTAGAAGCCGCAACTAAAGGAGTCGGCAATGACTGAGTCAGCGATACCGGCGTCGAGCGAGCCAGAGCCCCAAAAGGCCGAGTCGAAGATGGCTGAGCCAGCGACACCGGAGATGCGAGTTGGGCAGAGTTTTGACATTCACCGATACAGCGACGACGCAGAGCGCACGCTGATGCTGGGAGGAGTGCGCTTCGACGGCCATCGCGGGCTTGCGGGACATTCCGATGCTGATGTGATCACTCACGCCTGCATTGACGCGCTGCTGTCTGCGGCTGGCTTAGACGACATCGGCCAGATGTTCAGCGACACCGACCCTGCCTGGGCTGGCGCTGACAGCATCCAACTGTTGCGCCGAGCTGTCGACGCGCTTCGTGCAGCTGGTTGGGATCCTGTCAACGTTTCGTGTGTTGCTGTGCTTGACTCACCCAAGCTGGCACCGCAGCGTGAGTTGATGCGGCAACGTCTAAGCGATGCTGTTGGCGCTCCTGTCACAGTTTCTGGTCGCACTACCGAAAGCGTGGGTGCGCTAGGCCGCGGCGAGGGGGTTGCGGCTATGGCAGCGGCGCTGGTGGTGCGGAACCCGCACAGCACAGCATCCAGCGACGACGCAGCGCTAGCTGGACAGCAGGATCAAAGGCACACATGACCCGCTCCAACAGCTCACGACGCTCCAACAGTTCCAATCGCTCAGGACGCTCCAACCGCTCCAACAGTTCCAATCGCTCAGGACGCTCCAACCGCGTCAATCGCTCAGGACGTGCAGTACAGCAACAACGCTCGTCCGCTAGCCGGTCAGGCAACGGGCGTAGCTCACGCACCGCTGCCGCGCCACGCCGAGGAGGTTCAGAACGCGGCAGCCATCGCAGCGATCTGGGCGGTGAACAAGTCGAAGGCCGTCATGCAGTGCGCGAACTGCTGATAGCAGGCAAACGTCGAACCCGCACTGTGATGCTTGCCGCTGGCCTTGACCAAGCACCGATCCTTGATCACATCATCGAGTTAGCTCGCGAGCAGCGTGCATCCATTCGTGAGGTGTCCCGCAAAGAACTTGATGCCACCGCCAGAAGCGACGCTCCTCAAGGGGTGATTGCGATGGCTGATCCGCTGCCGTTAACGGAGCTAAGCGACCTAGCCCGGCTGCCTTCTGAGGGCGCAGCCAGCCAGGCACCGTTTTTGCTGGTGCTTGACAGCATCACCGACCCCGGCAACTTCGGTGCTGTGCTGCGCACCGCTGAATGTGCAGGTGTTTCTGGGGTGGTGCTGCCCCGTCACCGCTCGGCTCGAGTCACCGCAGCGGTCACCAAAGCAGCAGCCGGCGCGGTGGAGCATCTGAGTTTCGCGGTGGTGCCCGGCATTCCTGTGGCTCTGCGAAACCTAAGCAGCCACAACGTTTGGACTATCGGGCTTGACCCGGCCGCACCCCGACCGCTGCACGAACTCGATTTGGCTAAAGAAGCAGTAGCGCTAGTGCTGGGCTCAGAAGGCAAGGGCCTGTCAAGGCTCGCCTCTGAACGCTGCGATGTGCGGGTTTCGATCCCGTTGCGTGGCACTCTGGGATCACTCAACGTGGCCGCCGCAGCCGCAGTTGCCTGCTTCGACATCTCCCGTCGCCGCTGAACAGCGGCTCTGACCGCTAAGCGGCACCACCGCCGGTCTATCCGCCTGAACCCGTCTGTCTATCCGGCAGAGTCTCCTGATTCTCCTAATTCTGGGAGGCAGTCAGCGCAGCTACGGCTTCCGCTGGACGGCCTGCTACTAGGCCGTCAACTCCTAGAGCTATCAACTCGGAGTAGAAGTCTTGGTTTTCGACCACCTCAGTGCCGCTGAACCAAACCCAAACCTCTCGACCTTCTTGATGCACCCGAGCCACAGTGTCGGCGTTCACCACTTGGAGCCCAAAGTAGATGAATGGCACTTGCAACACCGAAATCGAAGAGTCAAGCTCGGCAGTGTTTCCATACCAGCTGAGCAGAGCCGTCTGGCCGGGAGTGACCGCTACGTCAGGTGCGAACTCGCTGAAAGCGGCCAGCACATCATCGTTGAAGCTGGCCACGATCACCGACTTTTCACGGCCTAGTTCGGCGATTTCGGCTGCCAGCACTTCAGCCGCAGCGATACCGGTGGCCGGATCCGCTTCGCCGTCGGGGCCGTTCTGGATCTTGATCTCAATGTTGAGCACATGATTCGCAAAGCGCTCAGCTATCTCTCGGAATGTTGCCACCCGGAAGTCGTCAGGCTCGAAACCCTCAGGCGGGTCAACCGCTCCAGTGCGCACGCCTCGGTAGATGTATTCCGTGTCGGGGCGGGTCTGGTCGCCCCAATGTCCGGGAGCAAACCAGTAGGCACTGTCGAGAGCTTGGATCTCTTCCAGAGTCAAGGCGCTGACCGGTCCAGTAGTCCCGGTGGTGCGGTCAACGGTGTCGTCGTGCTGGACGATCAGCACTCCATCAGCGGTTAGCTGCACATCAAGTTCGAGGATGTCGGCACCAGCGAGCGCTGATTGTGTGTAGGCGTAGGCGGTGGAGTGGGGATAGTCCTGATCGCCGCCAGCGTGTGCGATCACCAACGGACGATCCAGTTCCAGCAGTCCGCTCACCGTGGAAGCCTCAGGTTGAGGCAACGAGGTGGTGGGCGGCGGGGGTGCTGTCGTAGTAGTCGTCGAAGTTGTCGTAGTGGTGGTTGTGGTTGTGGTCGCCGGTTCTGTGGTTGTCGGAGCAGCGGTGGTTGTTGGAGCAAGCGTTGAACTTGAAGAAGGTGCCACCGTTGACGTGGTCGGGGTTGTGGTCTGGCTGGCCGTGTCGAGGGAAGAGTCGTCTTGTGAGTCTTGTGAACTGCTGCTACAAGCCGTAGCCGTCAGCGCCAAGACGGTTGCTATAGCAGCAAGAAATGCCGACGGTCGTGTTGAGCGCAGTGCCGCTAGCGGGATTCGCCGCCGCCATGCAGCGCAACGGTTCAAGACATCGCAACTCACTGCTGCTGAACTCTAGAGGATCGCATCTGCCGATGGCTCACCGACTGCTGTCGGTCACGACACTTATATTGCCCGAACCGCATCACGCTGATGTGCAAGAATCCCTCCAACGAAAGGCACAGCAACCATGTCGATAAATCCGCAGCGTCTCATTGATCTCTTTGGCTTAGACGGCAAATCCGCAGTTGTCACCGGCGGCAGCCGCGGCTTGGGTTACATGATCGCTGGCGGGCTGCTTGATGCTGGCTGTCGGGTGATTATCTCCGCACGTAAGGTTGATCAGGTCACAGCAGCAGCCGATGAACTCAGCGCAAGAGGCCCATGCGAAGCGATCCCTGCGGATTTGTCCACGCCGGAAGGTTGCGAAGCTCTGGCCAGCGCAATAGCCGAACGTTGGGACTCGCTGGACATTCTCGTCAACAACGCCGGGGCCAGCTGGGGAGAGCGACTTGATGAGTTCCCGGCGCACGGGTGGAGCAAAGTCATCGACACAAACCTTGGCGGGCCGTTCTTTTTGACCCAGCAACTATTGGGGCTGCTGCGGCCTGCGGCCCGCCCCGCCGACCCCGCTCGGGTTATTAACGTGGCTTCTATCGACGGGCTGCGGGTGCCCGATTTAGAGACCTACTCATATTCGGCTTCCAAAGCGGGGGTCATTCACCTGACCCGGCATCTCGCCAAGCGGCTGGCGGCTGAGCACATCACCGTCAACGCCATCGCTCCCGGCCCGTTCGACTCCAAAATGATGGCGTTCATCCTTGATGATCCCGAAGCTCGGGCTGATCTGGCTTCGACGGTGCCGCTGGGTCGCATCGGCGAACCCGACGACCTTGCGGGAACTGCGGTCTACCTAGCTTCCAAAGCGGGGTCGTATCTCACCGGTGCCACTGTGGTTGTGGGCGGCGGTCTCGCCTGCGCCGACTGAGCCAATCCACGAGCCGCAATCAACAAACCGCAAATTAAGAACCGCAAGCCGGAGCATGGAATTGGGCTTTGACGGCTCTAACCTGCTTCTGAGGACAGGCTAGAGCGATAACTTTCAGAGCAACAGCATCGGGCGAAAGCCCTCAAGCACCAGCGGTACAGCAGCTGGAGAGTCTCTGGAGCCATCGCCGCAAGTCATTGCCGAGAGCCATCGCAACTCATTTCCACGGAGGTTGATCCAAAGTGGCAACAGGACGATCCAGCTTCGCGAAGCGTCAACGAGACATGCACAAGAAGGCCCGCGCCGAGGCCAAACGCCAGAAGCGTCTGGGAAGGGGCGATCTTTATGAGTTGGAGCACGCTCACCGCAACGGAGACCAAGAACTTGAGGACGAGCCTGCTGGTCCGAAGCCAAGCAACGAAGAGATCATGGCTCAGGTTGAAGAACTTCATCGTCAATACAAAGGTGACGAAATCGACCTTGAGGAATTTGATGAGCGACGGGCAACGCTGATGGCCCAGATCTCAGTCGATTGATCCGAACCTCCTGTTCAGAGAGCCGCAGAGGACAGCTGTGAGCTTGGAGGGCCTGCGCACTGGGCTCACCTTTGACGATGTGTTGATCGTCCCGCAGCGGTCTTCTATCCGCTCTCGCCAGGATGTGTCGGTCAAGACTCGACTGTCACGCAATATCGAACTTGAGCTACCGGTGGTGGCCGCCAACATGGACACGGTCTGTGAGCACGCCATGGCGGTCGCTATGGCACAGCTTGGTGGCATCGGCATCGTTCACCGCTTCCTACCGATTGACAAGCAGGTCCGTGAAATCGAGAAAGTCAAGCAGGCTGGAGCTTCGCTTTTGGTCGGTGCTGCGGTCGGAACCGATCGTGACATGCTTGACCGAGCGAAAGCGCTTGTGGTTGCCGGTGCTGATGTGCTGGTGCTTGACATTGCGCACGGTCATTCGGATCATTCCATAGACGGTGTGAGGTCGCTCAAAGAGCATTTTGTGGACACTGATGTGATTGCGGGCAATGTAGCCACCCGCAATGGTGCGCTTGACCTAGTGACCGCAGGCGCGGACGCAATCAAGGTGGGTGTCGGGCCGGGCGGGGTTTGCACCACCCGCACTGTGGCTGGCGTCGGTGTGCCGCAACTGACAGCTATTGATGATGCTGCTGATGTGGGTGTGCCGGTGATCGCAGATGGCGGTATTCGCAGCTCTGGAGACATCGCCAAAGCTTTGGCTGCGGGGGCTTGCACCGTGATGGTGGGCAGCATGTTGGCTGGCACCAAAGAGAGCCCTGGCGAGTTGGAGCAGGGGCCTAAGGGCCTGCAGAAGCGCATTCGGGGGATGGCCAGCTTTGAGGCGGTCATCGCTCGTGCTGATCGTTCCGGCGAAGATCTTGACGAGGAATATCTGTCTTACCGCGCACCAGAAGGGGTGGAGGGCACCGTGCCTTACAAGGGCGAAGTGTCGAAGCTGGTTTTGCAGTTGATGGCCGGTCTGCGCAGCGCTATGAGCTACACCAACGCACACAATCTGGTCGAGTTCCGCAGTCGAGCCGAGTTCGTGGCGGTCACCCCGCAGGGCATGATCGAAAACCTACCTCACGCCACTGTCGGCTCCCGCTAAGAACTCAGAGCGCTCAAGCGGTCCAGGCGATTAGCTGGCTACTTCGGCTAACTGGCTATTTCGGCTAACCGGCTAGTTCGGCGAAGCGCTCCAACGTGGCGGGGTCACCATTGATCAACAGCGTGGTAATTGCCGACGAACGCCATGCATCTAACTCTTCAGCGATCTTGCCCCACGGTCCGATCAGGGCGATCTCTTCGCACATAGCGGTGGTCACCGCAGCGGTGGCAGCGGTTTTGTCGCCCGACAGGTAGAGGTCCTGAATGATGTCGCATTGCGCTTCGTAGCCCATGCGGTCAAACACCGCCCTATGGAAGTTGACCCCTTTAGCGCCCATGCCTCCTACATAAAGCGCGATTACTGGTCGCACGAAGTCGGCGCAAGCATCAACATCGTCGCCGGGCACCAGGATCGTTGATCCAATAACCTCAAACTCTTCGGGTGTGCAGCGGGCGCTGGGGCGGTTGAAGCCTTCGGCAAGGAAGCTGCGATACATCTCGTCGTGTCGTGGCGAGAACAGCCAGGCCAGCCAACCGTCGCAGATCTCGGCTGCTAAAGCCACGTTCTTGGGGCCTTCCGCACCGAGGAATATGGGGATGTCGTTGCGCAGAGGATGGACCGTGCTTTTGAGAGCTTTGCCCAGTCCAGTGCTGCCTTCACCGTGATAGGGGAGTTGGAAGAACTCGCCTTCGTAGACGACCGGTTCTTGGCGAGCCACAACTTTGCGCACAATGTCTACGTATTCGCGGGTGCGGGCTAGAGGCCGCGAGTAGGGCCGTCCATACCAACCCTCCACCACTTGAGGCCCAGATGCGCCGACGCCCAGCACGAAACGCCCACCCGAAAGATGGTCAAGACTCAGAGCCGCCATTGCTGTGGCGACCGGTGTGCGTGCCGCCATTTGTGTGATGGATGTGCCTAGACGCACCCGTTCGGTGGCTGCACCCCACCAAGCCAACGGAGTGAAGCAGTCGGATCCGTAAGCCTCAGCGGTCCAGATCGAGTCGAAGCCGAGCCGGTCGGCTACGGCGATCTGCTCAGCGGCACCTGCGGGCGGCCCCGCCGACCAGTATCCAGTGTTAAGCCCCAGTTTCATGGCAGGCCCTCCTTGCTTGCGGTGAGTGTGATGCGTTTGTTGTATTTGCTGCGTGTGCGTCAATATCAGTGCATCACAAATGTCAGAGCATCACAATAGGCGTGCTGTGCAGTGTTGCTGTCATTGCTATCAACCATCGCAGATTCTGCTGGTGATGCCTCCCCGTTCACGTTGGTCAGCGTGCTGGTGATGCACTGGCAAGAAAGGGTGATGGGCTAGCAGGAAAGTTTGGCAACATAGGTGCCAGTGGATTTTGATCTTCCTCCCGATGACGATCCCCGTCGCCTCGAAGTGCGCCGCTGGCTTGTCGCTAATCCTCAGCCCACCGGTCGGCAACTGGCTGAGGCCGGATATGTGGTGCCGCATTTTCCCAGGCCTTGGGGGTTGGAGGCCGACGGATTGCATCAGCTGATCATCGACGAAGAACTTTCCGCTGCCAAAGTGACACTTCCTGAGAATCTGATCGGCATCGGCTGGGCCGCCCCTACGATCCTCGCCGCTGGCACCCCCGAGCAGCGGGATCGCTACCTGTGGCCGATCTTGAGCGACGAAGAGTTCTGGTGCCAACTGTTTAGCGAGCCCGACTCGGGGTCTGATCTGGCTTCGCTCGCCACTCGTGCCGTTCGTGACGGAGATAGCTATGTGGTCAACGGCACCAAGATTTGGTCCAGCGGAGCGCATCGCAGCCAGTTCGGGATACTCATCGCTCGCACCAACCCAGATGCCCCCAAGCATCGAGGCATCTCCTATTTCATTTGCCCAATGGACACGCCTGGTTTGTCGATGAGCCCGATCGTCGACATGACTACCGCGCATTCTTTCAATCAGGTGTTCTTCGATGATGTGCGGCTACCGGTGGCTTGTCGGGTGGGCGCTGAGGGTGACGGTTGGCGCTTGGCCAAGATGACGCTCGCTAATGAAAGGGTCGGGTTGTCAACGGGCGGCGTGTTGTGGAGCCTAGGTCCGACCGCTCAGAAGCTGATTGACCTAGTGAAAGCCAATGGCGGAACGGCCGACCCGGTGCTGCGCGACCGGCTAGCCGCGATCCACAGCGAAGCTGAAGTGCTGCGGCTGACTCAGTTGCGCACTCTCAGTGCTCGTTTGTCGGGTCGCATTCCTGGGCCTGAAGCGTCTATCCAGAAGATCATGTCCGATGAGCACGGACAAAAAGTGATGGAACTAGCTGCTGCCACTGTTGGATCTGCTGCGATGCTTACCGGTGCTGGTCCCGCAGGTGAACTACCCGAGTCGATGCGTTCGGGTGCTACCGAAATCAACTTGAGTGGCGGCGCACAGTTCCCTGATGTTGATCCGATCTGGCATTACGGTCTGTTGTTCTCACCGGCGTTGACGTTAGGCGGCGGCACTTTCGCAGTGCAACGCAACATCATCGCCGAGCAAGTGCTGGGCCTACCGCGTGAACCTGATGTGCAAGCCGGACTCACTTGGAGTCAAACACAAAAAGTCCGACACAAATGAGCCAACAAAAATGAACCAACACAAACGAGCCAGCAAATGAGTCAGATATCGAATTTTCAGGCAGTGAAGGAGCGGCTATGAAGTCTCGGATTTGTGAAATGCTGGGTATCGAGTTCCCGATCCTGGCTTTTAGTCATTGCCGAGACGTGGTTGCTGCCGTCTCGAAAGCTGGCGGGATGGGTGTGCTCGGCGCGGTAGCGCATTCGCCTGAGAGCCTCGAGGTTGACCTTGCCTGGATCGAAGCCGAGATTGGTGCCCGGCCTTATGGCGTGGACGTGATCATCCCAGCCGCTCTCAACGGTGCCGGTGGCGGGTCTGGGCTTTCTGGTGCCGCAACTGGCGCAGCTGCTGACGGCGGTTTCACGCTTGAAGATGTGCGCAGGTTGATTCCTGCTGCTCATATTGACTTCGTTGATGAGATCCTGGCTCGCTACAACGTGCCGCCGCTGCCCTCAGACGACGACACTGAAGCATTAGCTTCGCTTGGCACGTTGGGCGATACCACACCGTTCTCCGCTGATGCCGCCGGAGCTCAACTTGAGATCGCTTTGGCTTATCGCAGCGCTTTCGTGGCCAATGCGCTGGGCCCACCACCGCCGCAAATGATCAACGCAGCCAAGAATGCTGGCAAGCTGGTGGGAGCGCTGGCTGGCAGGGCTGTTCATGCCGAACGCCACGCCGCAGCCGGTGCCGACATTGTTATTGCTCAAGGTTACGAAGCCGGTGGTCACACCGGCGAGATCGGTTCGATGGTGTTGATCCCCGAGATCGTCGACGCGGTAGATGTGCCAGTGCTAGCAGCAGGCGGCATTGGTCGTGGACGCCAAATGGCGGCAGCTATGGCTCTGGGCGCTGAAGGTGTGTGGTGCGGGTCGGTGTGGCTTACCACAGCCGAAGCCGAAACCCATCCAGTAGTTAAAGCCAAGATGCTGGCCGCTCAATCCAGTGACACCACACGTTCACGTTCGCTCACCGGCAAACCGGCTCGGATGCTCAAATCAGCCTGGACCGAGGAATGGCAGCGCGCCGACACCCCCGATCCGCTGGGTATGCCTTTGCAGCCGGTGCTTACCCAAAACGCTCAACGTCGTATCGAACGGGCGGCACACAATGCGGGTTCAGGTGCCGAGAAACTCGCCAACTATTTCGTCGGTCAGATAGTCGGCACCATGAACAACTCCAAAACCAGCGCTCAGGTGGTGTATGAGATCATTGAGGAGTTCATCAACTCGGTGGAGTCGCTGGCTGCTCGGCTAACAACTGAGCCTTTGAGCCCAGAACAATCACGATGAAATCTGCAACTGGCGCTGGAGGTTTGCGTAGCGCAGCCGGTTTGCGTAGCGCAAGCGGGCGTTACTTCGTGCATAATCCTGGGCCCACCAACATCCCCGACCGGGTGCTGGAAGCGTTCCGCCGTCCGGCTATTGACTTCTCAGACCCAGAGTTCGTGTCGCTGGTTGAGAGCATCTGGGCGGAACTGCCGGAACTTTTTGGCGGTGCCGACAAGGTGGTGGTGCTCACCATGGTGGGACACGGTGCCTGGGAATCGTCGTTGGTCAACACTCTTGACCCTGGAGATGCGGTGCTGATCCCCGACTGCGGGCTTTTCGGGCGGCGTTGGGCATCAATGGCGCGTGACCTCGGATATGAGGTGATCACCACCGAAACCCATTTCCGTCGGCCCACCGACCCCAACGAGATCGCCGACATTTTGGCTGCCGACACCACAAGACGAATCCGAAACGTCTGCATTGTTCACACCGAAACCTCCACTGGTGCTGTCACAGATCTGGCTGCGATGCGCTCGGCCATTGACGCAGTCGGGCATCCGGCTCTGCTGGTGGTTGATGCAGTGTGCTCGCTTGGCGTGGAGCCGCTGCGGATGCGTGACTGGGGGATTGATGTGCTGGTGGCTACATCGCAAAAGGGCCTGATGCTGCCTCCGGGCCTGTCGTTTTGCGCGCTGCGCGAACCCGCTTTACAGCGCAGCCGCTCAGCGTCCACGCCTCGCCATCATCTAGCTTGGCAGCCGCGTTTCGAAGACGATCACGTCTATAAGCGTTTCGGTGGCACCCCGCCGATCCAGCACATGTTCGCCCTTAGGGCAGTGCTTGATGTTATTGCTGAGTTGGGTGGGGTGGATGCTATGGCAGCACGTCACAGGCGCTGGGCTGCGGCGGTTCACGCAGCGGTTGACGGCTGGGGCACAGACGGGCCGTGGCAGATCAACATCGCCAATCCCGAGCATCGCACTTCGGCGATCACTTGCGTCCGCAGTGGCGAGCTTCAAGCCGGACCGTTGGTTACTGCTGCGCGTGATCGCTTCAACGTGAGTGTGGGATCATGGATGCTGGGCGCGCATGAAGGCGATGGTTTTCGTATAGGGCATCTGGGTGATCTCAATGAGCCCATGCTGCTAGGCGCTTTGGGGGGTTTGGAGACGGCTATGACCGTGCTGGGAATGCCTCACGGTGATGGCCTGCCCGCAGCCGTAGCATCTCTAGCCGCCACCGCGCCCGATCCCGCTACATAATCCCCTCCCCAAAAACACCCCCACCGCGCCCGATCTCGCGCCCTAATCCTCTTCAGGGATGCGGCAGCGTTGCGCGTGATGTTAGTTGGCGAGATGGCAGCGATTGATTGCAACTCCCCCGTTGCTCATGTGTCTGTCTTCGCCTGAGAGTCTCTTGAGCCAGTCTTCTTCGTGCATGCACACCCAGACCCGCTCGTTGGCTGCTTGTTGTCGGTCTAGCTCTTGCCAGAATCGGAGCATCCTCGCATCCCAGAGTTCGGCGGCACGATTGTAAGCGTTGCCCGCAGCCACAATCAGGGCATCCACGCAACCGGTATCGAAACCGCAGCTCTCAATCTGTTGCTGGGTCGGCGCCCCAAAATCAGGGGCATCGCTTTCACGGGGCATGGTCAAGCTAGGCAAAGGACGATCCGCGTCTTCGCTATCCGCAGTGGCGTATTCATGGGCACCGCTGTTGACGTAGCAGGTTTTGCCTCTTAGCTCCGCGCCGGACTGGCAGAGATAAATCGGAGTCTTCTCACGCGGCAAAACGTCGATAACCGGCTTGTCATTACCTTCCGGTCAAATGGTGGCAGCAGGGACTTCAACGTTTACAACAGCGTCGTCGTTGGTGCCGCAGCCTACGGCGGTTATCGCGAGGGTGACGGCTGCTGCTATCAGGCTCCGAAATAAGCCTATTAGTGCGGACAAGTTGTGCGTAGTGCGGACAAGTTATGCGTAGTGCGGACAAGTTATGCAAAATGCGGGCACATTGCGAGTAGGCTGCTTGTGATGCCTAACCCGTTCACCCCCGATTTCGGGCTAGGTGTTGCTGTAACCTGAGACGGCTACGGCACCTTGTTGGGCGGTTAATAGCTCTAGGAAGCGTTGATAGTCGTTGATTTGGGCGAGGTAGGAGTCGGTGACGCTGCCTCGGTAGGGAGGATCGCAGTAGATGGTGATATAGGAACGTTCCTGGGTTTCTTCCAGCAATGCTTCAGCGGCGATGCATTCGAGCTGCACATATTTGAGGCGTTGAGCCAACATGTTCAGGTATGCGCTGGATTGTTTCCGCTCGAAAACGTTTTTGAAGCCGCCGGTTAGGTTGCCTGACAGACTGCGTTTCCCGCGAGGAGGCTGCCTTGTTTTGTTTGTGTTATCCCTGCCGAGATGCGGTCTAGCAGCCCAGGAGTAGCGGCATCTACCTTCACCACGAAACAGCCGTTGAGTGCTGCGTTCTCTGCGATCTCGGCCAGCAAGACCGTCTTACCGGAGCCTCTTGGGCCTAGCAACAGTCGCGTGAAGGCGGGAGTTCTGGGTCCGCTATCCACCGCATCCACGGCTTTACTCAAGTTGGCTGAAATGACGCTCCCCGAGGGAAGCAAACGCTTTTTGGCTGATGAGATGATGACACTGCTAGCAGGCGTCATCGCGAATCCCTTAGAGGGGACTGGAGTGGGCTGAGGCTGCTTGTAGCCTGCGTCTGGCATGTGCGGTATTGTTGTGGTGGTTAGCCGCGTCTCGCAGCGATCTTCGCCTACAGCGGCTGACGTTTCTGAGCTGCTGGTGCCCGCTACAACAATGCTTCGGGATTTGGTGGCGGATTCTGATCAGCCAAACAAGAATTTGTCTGCTGATGACATGGGCTCCGCCATCGCTGCGGCGGCTGAGCAACTGAACCGAGCCGATCGACTTCTTGCTGGCACTGCTGGACTGCGGGGGATGCTGGCTGATAAGGCCGTGCTGGACATGATTGCAGCATCGCTGAGCGAAATCCAACAGCTAATACAGGGCTTGGAACTCAACGTTGACCGTTGGCACCATGAACGCAATGAAGCAATAAACGCAGTTCTTGTGCGACTAAAAGACATTGTGTGGGCCATCGGTCACGACCGCCTAAAAACTGCTGAAGCAGTGGCAGAAATTGCAGGATCAAACGCAACAGATTCAGCGCTGGACGCATTCTGGTGCATACAAGTGGCGCTGGCTGCTATTGACCGCCTTGAGGTTCGGGGACGTGATTCTGCTGGACTGCATGTTCTCGTGCATGGACATGACCTAAATCTTGTTGATCCGGCTTTGGCGGTTTCGCTGCAGCAGCGATCCGACGATCCACTTTTTGGGTCAGACTCAATCCGCCAGATCAACGACTGCTTGAGTTTCGTTTATAAGGCAGCCGCTGAAGTGGGTGAGTTAGGTGATAACACTGCTGCACTGCGCGCTGCTGTCACTGCTGATGATCTGCTGGCAGCGGCACTTAGAAGCGACGATGCTTCGGTAACGGTGCTTGGTCATACCCGCTGGGCCAGCGTGGGCATGATCAACGAAGCCAACGCTCATCCTCTCAACTCCGAACTCCTAAACGGTGCAGATCAAGTTGCCCAAGCCGAAACTGTTTCAAGGCCATATGTGGTAGCTGCTCTTAATGGCGATATTGACAATCACGCTGATCTGGTGACTCAGCATGGCTTGTCTATCCATCCCCAAATAACAACCGACGCCAAAGTGATCCCGACATTGTGGTCTTCATGGGCATCACAGCAGACTCAATATGCCCTTGAGTTAGCTAACCGTGAGCCGATCGTTGAGGCTTTTCGGTGCTGTGTGGATGCTTTGCATGGCTCTGTTGCGATTGCGGGCCATGCCGCAACACACCCTGACAAGATGCTGCTAGCGCTGCGGGGAAGCGGCCAAGCCCTGTATGTGGGCACCACTGAAGATGCATACGTGGCAGCCAGTGAGCCCTACGGTCTGGTAGAGCAGTCCAGTGAATATCTGCGGATGGACGGCACAACCCAGATGGACGGCACAACCCAGACAAATCCGCATAACCCGCTGAGAGTCGGAGATGCATCTGGGCGCAACGATTGTGAGGATGCCGCTGGAGGTCAGATTGTGGTGCTTGACCGTAGTCGTGCCGGTGATTTGCTTGCAGTATCAAGGTTCGCTTACGACGGAACATCGCTGCCCGTGTCATCTGATGAGATAGTCACTGCTGATATCACCACCCGTGACATTGACCGCCGAGGCTTTCGCCATTTTCTGCTCAAAGAGATCAGCAAAGCCCCCGAATCGGTTCGCAAAACCCTGCAAGGCCGCATCGTTGCTGCACAAGCCACGAGTCACACAGCAGGGCAAAGCACAAACCAATCTATGACACAAGACGACCAAGCTCCGCAGTTTGCTGTGCGATTGAGCAGCGAAGCCCTTCCCAACCAACTAGTCGAAAAGTTGAGCAGCGGACAGATCGACAGGATCATCGCTATAGGTCAAGGCACAGCAGCGGTGGCTGCCCGCAGCCTGATTTGTTTCTTGGAACGCGAGCTAGACCAAAAGCACAGACTGCAACTGCCTCAGTTGAGCGCTATGGCTGCCACTGAACTATCGGGGTTCGGGTTGCGAAGTGACATGAGCGACACGCTGATCGTCGCTGTCAGCCAGTCGGGAACCACCAACGACACCAACCGAACCGTTGATTTGGCACGGCGACGAGGTGCCTCAGTAATCGCCATCGTCAACCGCCGCAACAGTGACCTTTGCACCAAAGCAGACGGTGTGCTCTACACCTCCGACGGTCGAGATGTGGAGATGAGCGTGGCCTCCACTAAAGCTTTCTATTCGCAGGTGGCTGCCGGGGTGCTGCTAGCCGTCGCGCTGGGCGACGCAGTGGACGCGCACTGTGACCTGAACCTTCGATGGCAGTTGTTGGAGTCACTGCGTCAACTGCCTACGCAGATGACTGAGGTGCTGGCGTTACACAACCGTATAGCTGAGATTGTCCGTCGTCACGGGCTGGGGCGCACCTATTGGGCGGTGGTGGGCAACGGAATCAATCAGGTAGCGGCCGAAGAAGTGCGGATCAAGCTGTCGGAACTCTGTTACAAGTCGATTTCTGTTGATTCCACCGAAAACAAAAAACATATTGACCTGTCGTCTGAGCCGCTGATACTGGTGTGTGCTGCCGGTTTGTCGGACTCAATCGCAGAGGATGTATCCAAAGAGGTAGCGATTTTTCGAGCCCACAAAGCCGTGCCCATCGTGTTCTCTACCGCCGAAACGGCCAACGACAACAGCAACAACAACAATAACACGGCCAACGACAACGACACGGCTAACAACGACAAGGCCGACAACAGGACCACTCGCTTCGCTGCCGCCGCAGAAGTCATCGTTGTCCCTGCCGCTGCGTCACCAGAGCTGGGATTTGTGCTGGTCGCCATGGCGGGTCATCTTTTCGGCTACGAGTCGGCGCTAGCTATTGACGAATTGGCAAAACCGTTGCGTGAGACTCGAGCTGCTGTCCAGGCGGCGCTCCAACAAGGCACCCTTGGCTTTGACAGTGCCGACTGCTCCGACGGTCAAAGATTGTTGCAAAACCTGCGCGATCTCATCGCTGGTGCAGCGCAGAGCTTCTTTGTTGGGCTGCGTCAGGGTCATTACGACGGCTGTCTTAATGCCAAGATCGCCACAGAGTTGGCTTCGGTCTACCGATACGTTCTGGGCTTCGCACCGCTTGATGCCTATGAACTAGAGCGAGGCACTGAAGGTGTCCCGGCGGTGGTGCTGCAAGACCTTGTGGTTGCGCTTACCACAGCGATTGATGAGCTGACTCGCCCCATTGATGCCATCCGTCATCAAGCCAAAACGGTGACAGTGGGCATAACCCGCGCCTAAGGCTGCTTGGAGGTCAGATCAGGTTGCTGCTGTCGTGAATAATAGCTATAGCGTCATCGAAGTCGATCCAATACTCATCTGAGTAAACCAAGTGACGCAAACGTGGATACGCGTTTCGTATGGCTGCGTTAGCGGGATGACCCGGCTGAAAGACCGGCGAGGCAGCAAACCCGTCAGCGGGACGGTCAATGGCACGATTGGCGAGCCCTGGCGGGTTGGATGCCACAACGAATTCATGCATTGCGGCGGTGAGTTCACTGTTGAGACGGGGACGCACTGAATCGTGACGCAACAAGCAAGCCAGATCATAAATGTCACGCGCGCGGAAGCGGACCTGTTCAGGATCATCTGAACTGCTACGCCAATGCAAAGCATCAAGCTTGTCGATGACAGCGATCAATGGGTCAGCAGTAAGCACCTCGAACGGTTTCAGGATCGGGTATTCATTCGCTAAACCCGGATCAAGGCGTGACACTATCTCACCTGCTAGCGAGGTGACAGGCCGGAGCATCCATGTGTCTGGTGGCTGGGAACGAATATTCATTTCAACCAGAACTTCGCCCTCGGTCATCTCGCTAGGCGCGACCGCCGAAACAAGCTGGAATGCGATGATTGTTTTCGCGAAGTTCCCTCCGTGTCGTATGTGCCGCATAGGAAGCGGCAATCCGGCCTCTAGACGGGCTTGCAGTTCTTTGCGTATCTTTTTGCGTCGACTGTCACCAAAAGGTTGACCTGGGGAAGGGATTATGTTTACATCAATGTCTTCAGAGAACCGATTTATGATCCCCTGCGCTTTAGCGAGCGAAGTGCCGCCTTTGAACACCACGCGAGCCTCTGGGTAAAGCTCAGAAGGCACAACCGCATGACGAATCGCTTCTGTCACATAGAGATCCTTGTCTGCCATCGCCTCAATGTAACTGTGATGATGTTGACCGAATAGAGAAGCAAGTTCTCTGATGATGCCTTTCCAACTCTGGCTTTCAAGGAGTTCAGATATTCCCATCAAGCTTGCAGCCTTCTCCACCTTTGAGCTTGATGCAGATGCTGGGAACGTGCTGGACTGCACTACCGGCAGCGCAGGAGCGGTCTGTCTGGTTTTATCCTGATGCATGTGACAGTAGTTAGATCCCGGCCTGGGGAGAGAGCTTGCAGGAGCGCGTTCTCCCATCGCTGCTCGGTGCTCTGCCAGCGCAACGCGTGCGTGTCATGTGCTCAAGCCAGCCGTTGCTGCTGTGGCAAGAGCGGCGCATCTCGTCTGGAACTCGCTGCCGAGTCCTTTCTCTGCTTTTGCTGTTTGCAGGAACAGATCTTGCCGGATTTTGTTGTTGCCGTAAGACCCTCGTTGAGATTTCCAACGGAATCTGTCAAGCGCGTCGTCCCATGACATCTCTGACCAGTCATCGAAACACCGAACCGCTTCTAATAGCGATACTTCCCATATGGTGAGGTTTCGGCGCAGCTGGTTAGAGCGACCCACAAATAAAACTTCAACCTCGGGATGTTGTGGAGGTCGCCCGACGACCGCTATCCAATAACGCACTGGCACTTGCGTGCTCCAACCCACCTTGTTAACGATATTGATGCCCGTCAATCCTGACCCTAGGCCAGCCAAGCGCCACGGCAGAGCAGCCCATGCCTCTAGAGGTGTGCTGTCATTGAGGGGTACGCCGGTGAGTGAACGCTCCCCGAGCATTCGACGGCAGTAGATCCCTCGGGTCATGCGGGCTAGCAAAGGATCGTCAGCTTCGCAGATTCGTCCGAGAGCCATTTTGAGAGCATCTCGCGTCTTGTCGGGAAAGGCACGCTGAACGTCATCAAGGTCAATCAGAGTCCCGACCTCTAGCTGAGTCACCCATTTTGCGTATCGACCGGACATGCGCCCCCCTTTCTGAAAACGTTACTTCATTGTAGCAGACGGAAGGGCGCTTACGTTTTTGAGCGGTGTCTTCCAGTGGTATCGTGTGTTGACTCAACTGTTTCCTCGTTTGAGAGGTGTCGCCATGTTTGTTCCTACCATCACAGCAGCCGATATTCCTGAGTTGATGTGTGATAACGATATGCGTGGCCGTGTGGTTGACCTGTGTGAGTTGTGCAAGCAGTGGGCTCACACGGATTCCGTTCATCGTGCAGTGATGGTGACCGAGCCGCCGCAGCGGTATCGGTGGTGGCACCGTTTCTCGCCTCGTCGTCACGACCTGGTAAGGATCGCGGCGGTAGTTCATGCATTATGTGACCGGGACGATGTTGCGGTGCCGGACTGGGTGTGGCAGCATCGCAGCCGACGCGATCTAGGAATGAACTCATCAAACCGGCGCGTTTCTAGGTTGTGGACACACCACTCCAACGCTCCTGCCGCGTGTGCTTATCATAAAATCTGGTTCGATCCTGCCAGTATTGAGGACCACCGCATCCACGGCTTCACCCAGGTCGGCTGATATGTCGCTCCCCGAGGGAGGTAAACACTTTTCGGCTGACGAGATGATGATGCTGCTAGGCGCTTTGGGGGGTTTGGAGACGGCTATGACCGTGCTGGGAATGTCTCACGGCGATGGCTTGCCCGCAGCCGTAGCATCCCTAGCCGATCCCGCGCCCTAATCCCCAAAAACACCTCCGCCGCTGACGGATATGCTTAGGCATATGCGCACTACCATAAATCTGCCTGACGGTCTGGGAGAGGAAGCAAAGCGGCGCGCCGCAGAGCGAGGCTGCACGTTTACTTCGCTGATTGTCGAAGGTCTTCATCTCGTGCTGCACAAAAGTTCAGGGTCGGAGGCGATGCTGGATTTCCCTCGTCACGGCGGCACAGGCGGCCAGCTGCTTGTAAGCCTTGCCGACAAGGCGGCGGTGGCCGAGGCTCTTGATGCCGACGGCCTGCGATGATCCTGCCTGATGTCAACACGCTGGGCTAGTTTGAGTTTGGAGACTTTGCTGGGGTTGTTGCAGAGCCGTTTCAGTGACCCTCGGGCTCGCGGGGCGGCTTTTGAGCGCCTGCTGAAAGCTGCGTTTGAAGCTCATCCCGGTGAATACGGTCCGCTGCGTTTCAAGCGGGTCTGGCGTTGGAGTGAGTGGCCTGACTGTGAGCTTCACGGTTTCACCCGCAAAGACACCGGCATCGATCTGGTAGCTGAGCAGACCCCCGAGTGGGGTGGAGGACTTTGCGCTATTCAAGCGAAGTGCTATGAGCCGTCTGCCAGGATCGCCAAGCGTCACGTTGACTCGTTTATTTCTGAGTCGTCTGCGGGGTGTTTCACGAAGCGGTTGCTGGTAGTGACAGCAGAGTTAGGGGTCAACGCTGAGAAGACCGTGAGAAACACCGAGCCGCATTGTGAAGTGCTGTATGGCGAACAACTTGATGAGTGGCCGGTGGACTGGGCAGCGTTTCTAGAGCGCCCTGAAGAGCTTCGTTTCACGGCACAGCGTTACACCCCGAAGCGGTATCAGTCTGAGGCTGTTGACAAGGTGGTGTCGGGACTGGCCGCAAACGACCGCGGCAAA
The DNA here is from genome assembly GCA_028283245.1 of Candidatus Aldehydirespirator catecholifindens. Classification (GTDB taxonomy): domain Bacteria; phylum Actinomycetota; class Acidimicrobiia; order Acidimicrobiales; family Aldehydirespiratoraceae; genus Aldehydirespirator; species Aldehydirespirator catecholifindens. The sequence goes on from JAPYNU010000064.1 coordinate 57,206, forward strand.
CTGATATTGCCTTGTGGCACCGGCAAATCGGTGGTGGCTTTATGGATCGCTGAGCGTATGGCTGGCGCTAGTGGTCGGGTGCTTTACCTAGTGCCGTCAATCGCATTGATGGGACAAACCATGCGCGAATGGGCTGCTCAGCGTGACCCTGAGATTTTGCATCGTTACATCGGTGTGTGCTCAGACACGAGAGCCGGCCGCAACGACGAAGACGCCGATTTGGTTGAGTTGGCAATGCCGGTTAGCACCGACGTTCAGCGTGTTGCTGCCTCAATATCACAAGAGTCTGATGCCATGACGGTGTTGTTTTGCACGTATCAGTCTTTGAAGGTGATTGAACAGGCTCAAAGCACGGTTCGTGATGCTGGGGGTGTGGCGGATTTTGATTTGGTGATTTGTGACGAGGCGCATCGCACTACTGGAGTGCATGAAACCGATGCTGGCAGCAGTTTCACGTTGATACATGATCGTGAGCGAATCACTGCTGCGAAGCGTTTGTATATGACTGCTACACCACGGGTTTACACCGACCGGGTTCACGCAAAAGTTCGCGAGCACAGCAACGACTTTGATGTGTATTCGATGGACGACGAAACTGTCTATGGCCCTGAGCTTTACCGTATGAGCTTCGGGGCTGCTGTCAAGCAAGGTCATCTCAGCGATTATGAGGTTCTGGTGATTGCAGTGTCGGAGTTGCATGTCACCAGCTTGATGGGCAGCGACGTGTTGAACCTCCCCGGCGACGAAACCGCTACGGGGGGGGGGGGTCTCAGCGAATTACTACCGAGGAGGCTGTCAAGTTCGTGGGCTGCTGGGACGCGCTCGCGAGTCCCAGCACGCGCAGCCCTCACGGCCACACCACAGGAGCAGTTACAGCAAGCAGCTTGAGCGCCAGTCGGGCTATTGCGTTCACCAACACGATCAAGTCGTCGCAGCGTGTTGAGCAGCACTGGAATCGCATAGTCGACACGGTCACAACTGAGCAATCCAACATCGCTGCCGCCCGCGACCGGGCTGCTCAACTGATCGGGGATTCTGGGGCAAGCCCGGCGGCAACGCCCTCTGAGGTCGCGGCAGCGCCCTCTGAGGCAGCTGAGCCAGAAGAGTTGTTGCGCTTTGATGTGCGTCACACCGACGGCAGCAGCAACGCCTTGAAGCGCGCTCAGATATTGGGATGGCTGCGCAGCGGCGACCCCGACGGCGGTTGCCGTATCGTCACCAACGCCAAATGCTTGACCGAGGGCGTGGACGTACCAGCGCTTGACGCGGTTCTGTTCTTAGAGCCGAAACGTTCACAGATTGATGTGGTGCAGGCCGTGGGTCGGGTGATGCGTCTCGCTGAGGGCAAGGAATGTGGTTATGTGGTGTTGCCGGTGGTGGTGCCTGCCGGGTTGAGCCTTGACGACGACAAGGTGCTGTCGGGTTCGGATTTTAAGGTGGTGTGGAGCGTGCTCAAGGCGCTGCGCTCCCACGATGAGCGCCTCGATGTGGCTATCAACACGGCGGATCTCACAGGCAAGGTGCCGTTTCGGATTCTCAGACCCGGCGGTAGCGACACTGATACCGACACAGAATCCCATGCTGATGCTGAGATTGTGGGGCAGGCGCAGGGTCGTCTGCCGTTGTATGACGCTGTGGCATCAAAGGTGGTTGAGCAGTGCGGCGACCGCCAGTACTGGCATCGCTGGGGTGGCGAAGTAGCGCGCATTACTGCCACCATCGCTGAGCGGGCTCGCACCGCTTTACGGTCTAATCCTCGGCTGGCTGAAGCGTTTGAGGCTTTCGAGGCCGACATGGCTGCCACGGTAGGTCGTCCGCTTGCGCAGGCGGATTTGGTTTCGATGCTGGCTCAGCATGTGGTGACCGTGCCGGTATTTGATGCGCTGTTCTCCGAAAGCGGTTTCGCTGATCGCAATCCGATGTCGAAAGCGCTCAACGAACTGCTTGACGAGTTCAAAGCCGCCGATGTGTTGTTGCGTGACGAGACCAGAGGCTTGGAGCGTTTCTACGCCAGCGTCGCCGACCGGTTGTCGGGCGCGGCTGATTCTGATACTCGCATCAAGGTGATGCTTGAGGTGTATGAGCAGTTTTTCGCTGCGGCGATGCCCGATGAAACCAAACGCCTCGGGATTGTTTACACGCCTGTGGAACTGGTGGACTTCATATTGTGTTCCGCGGATGCGGTGGCACGCGCCGAGTTTGGCAGGGGTCTCAGCGATGCTGGTGTCAACATTCTTGACCCGTTCACCGGCACCGGCACTTTCATCAACCGACTATTGACCCAGCGCGGCTCAGACGGCGAGTTCCTGATACGCGACAGCGACCTAGCTCGCAAATTTCATGGCGAAGTGTCGGGGTTCGCTTCGAGTGGCACTACCGAGATCCACGCCAATGAGGTGGTGCTGCTGGCCTACTACCTGGCCGCACTCAAAATTGAGGAGGGTTATCGTGAGCGCACCGGCGGTTATGAGCCTTTCGGTGGGATCGTGCTCACCGACACGTTCCATCTTGGTGGTGACGGCAAGTTGCCCGGCACGGGTGCTATCGCCGACAACAGCGGACGAGCCAAAGCTCAAAACGAGTTGCCGATCCAGGTGATAGTCGCCAATCCGCCCTGGTCAGTAGGCCAGAAGTCCGCTGGCGACGACAACCCCAATATCTCGTACCCCCATATCGAGCAGCGCGTGCGTGACACTTACGGTCGCCGTCATAAGCAAGTAACCGGCCGCGGCGCAGGCGGAAGCGCTGCTGGCAATCTGTATGTGGAGGCGATTCGCTGGGCTTCTGACCGGATTAGTGGCCCCGACGGTGATACAACCCTTCCTGGTGTGGTGGCATTCGTGCATCCGAATTCGCTGTCGAACGCCCCGTCTCTGGCCGGAATGCGCGCTGCCTTGCGCGACGAGTTCACCTCGGTCTATGTGGTCAACCTCCTGAGCGACCAATACAAAAGCGGAGAGGAACGACAGAAAGAAGGAGCGGTAATTTTTGAAGCCACTAGCGGAGTAGGCGGTTCGCGTAACGGAGTGCAGATCACTGTGCTGGTACGCAACCCAGCCAAAGATCTCACAGAGCCTGCCCGGCTGCGCTACGTCGAAGTGCCCGAATATTCAACGCTCAAACAGAAGTTCGATTGGCTTGCTGCACTTGGTGATGTGACAAGCGATGAGTTCGTGACGGTTGAACCCAACGATGCTCACGATTGGGTAAACATCACCGACGGCAGCTTTGAGAAACTTATGCCAGTCTGCGAATCTCGATCGACGGAGATTAGCAAGAGTGTTGTAAGCAATCACGCTTCGGGAATCAAAACAAACTGCGATGTCTACGTCTATTCGTTTTCGCATGAGGGGTTATGCAAACGTATGACTCGTCTGATTGCTGCCTACACCGAAGCGCTAGAACTCGTGGAGGCTGGATGCACAGTTGAGGAATGCACCGACAACGATGAGCTTGACCGCATCAAGTGGACCGACACGCTCAAGCAGTCACTGCGTCGACGTGAGGAGATCATCTTTGATGAGTCCCGCATCCGTGAAGTGCTGTACCGACCGTTCACCAAGCTCTGGCTGTATGAGGACGACCGCATCTTGTCATCGGTCAGGACCATCTCTGCGATGTTCCCCAAACCTCAACTAGAGGTTGACAACACACACACACACACACACACACACACAA
>JAPYNU010000065.1 GCA_028283245.1 Candidatus Aldehydirespirator catecholifindens
CCGAAACTCGACTCGCTTGTCACAGTGGGTGAGGTCATTGAGCGCATTCGCACCACAAGCCGTGACGAGCAAGAGAAAGGCCGATGGTTTGAGGAACTCGTCAAGGTCGTGTTCTTGCGAAGCGCCGAATACGAGATTGATGAGATTGAACACTGGGGGCAGTGGAGCGAACGCCAGCGACTAACTGGCCTATCCGCGAAAGACACGGGCATCGACCTAGTCGCACGTCACCGTGACGGCAGCTGGATCGCTATTCAGTGCAAATGTTACGCACCCACACAACGGATCGCCAAAAGTGATATCGACTCGTTCCTAGCGCTGTCGCAAGCCAGCGACACCGCTGACCGGCCTGTGTTTGCGATGCGCTGGATCGTGGGCACATCACCGTGGACTAATAACGCCGCCGAGCAGGTTGACAGTCTGGGCCCATCGGTGCGGCGTATTGACTTTCTGCGACACGAATACGAGACAATCAGCGAAAAGCTGCAAGAGCGTCCAGCGCGCAAGCCGTGGCCACGACAGCGTGAAGCCATCGACAAAGTTGTTACCGGGTTGTCGCATCACGACCGAGGCCGCATGGTGATGGCCTGCGGCACGGGCAAGACCTTCACGGCACTGCGTATCGCTGAGGCGGTGGTGCCTGACGGCGGCTGCATCGCTTTTGTGGCACCGAGCATTGCGCTAGTCGCGCAGGCACGCCGTGAGTGGCTGCTACATACGACACGACCACTCGAATGCGTTGTGGTGTGCTCTGACGAATCGGCGGGCGGCCGTCAAGAGAGCGCTCAAGAGATGCGAGTTTCGGAGCTGGAATGCCCGGTGATCACCTCATCTCAGCGACTCGGCGAGATGTTGAATCCCGTATGCAAATCTGAAGTTACCAGGGTGGTGTTTTGTACATATCAGTCGTTGCATCGTGTGTGCGAAGCGCAGACCTCCCACGGCGCTACTGCGTTCGATCTGGTGCTCTGTGACGAAGCGCACCGCACAACCGGTGCCATCAGAGATACCCGCAAAGACACCTCATTCGACAACGTGAGCAACACTTCAGCGAACAAGCGCGAAAGCGGATTTCGGCTGGTTCACGACAACAGCCGACTGCATGCTCGTAAACGGCTCTACATGACAGCCACACCGCGCATTTATACACCCAGCTCCAAGAAGTCTCTAGCTGCACGCGGCGTGGAAGTTGTCGATATGAACGACACGCACGTCTACGGCCCTCAACTTGAGCATCTGTCGTTCAAGGAGTCGGTCGAACAAGGCTTGCTCAGCGATTACCGGGTGATCGTGCTGGGCGTGAATTCCGGCACGGTGACTATCGGTGTGCGCAAAAGATTGATGGCGTTAGGTGACGAAACTGCTGGCTCGCTCGGTGGCGGGCGACACGGCACCAAGCCTCTGATTGTGACCGATGAAGACCTTCAGCGTCTTCTGGGAACATCGCTTGCTATCAACGGCATGGCCGAAGGCGAAGATCTTGAAGTGCCGCAACGATTGGACCGAACCATAGTTTTCGCTAATTCCATCGCCCGTTCGAAGTTTTACGCGCAAGGGCTTGATGATCCGCAACTGCGCAGCCTGATCACTCGCCGTCGGCGCCTTTACGGCAGGCAAGACAGTGCCGTGTCGGTAGAAGCACGGCATCTTGACGGCACCGTTTCGGCTTTCAATCGTGGTGTTGAACTACGCAAACTGGCTCAGGCGGGCACCGACCGCTGCGCACGAGTTATCTGCAACGCCAAGCTGCTCACAGAAGGTATAGACGTGCCATCGCTAGACGCTGTGGTGTTCATGGAACCCCGCGACAGTCAAGTTGACATTGTTCAAGCAGTGGGACGCGTGATGCGCCGTGCTCAAGGCAAGAAACTCGGTTACATCGTCATCCCCGTGCCGGTCAGGCCCGGCGCGGATCTAGCTACAGAACTACAGACAGGCGGCAGCGGATATGAGGCTTTGGGGCAGGTGCTGCTAGCGCTGCAGTCTCACGACGGACGCCTAGCTGAAACACCAGCCAATTTTGTCAAGCTCATTGAGTCAGACCCGCCCGAACCACCTGGTCCAGGTAACGAAAACAACGACAGCATCAATATTGATGACACGCAGCTTGTGTTCAACCTACACAAAGCGAGCGACGCAATATACGCGCAGGTTGTGGCCGCTTCGGGTTTGGGATCATCAGGCAAACTCGTTGCCGATGACCTAGCGGTAGCTGTTGCCTATGCTGGTGCCCGCTTCAACGAAGGCCATCTCGCTGAACCGCTAGCAGCTGCGTTGGGTGGCCTCAGCGTCGATTCATCTAACTCTGCTGACATCTGCAAGGTCGCGGCGCTGGTGCTTATCAACGCCTGCCTGTTGCATCGCCGTCTGCGTGATGTGCCCAGGTTCAAAGACATCGCCGATCTCGCCACTGTCACTGGTGCCGCAGATCCTGTTGCTGTGCTTGTTGGCGCTTGGCAGCGGATCCTTGAACACGACTACGCGCCGGTGTTCGGGCCTGCGCTCAAGGTGCTGCAGCAGCTTCCGGGTCGACCGTTCGCGTTTGAAGCGTTATGCAGTCTTGCAGAGTGCGCCAACCGCACGGCGGATTCGCTAAGCGAAATGGGTTATGACCACGCTGGCCCGCTGTATCACCGCATACTGCCCAACGCCGCAGCTTACGGAGCGTTCTACACCAAAAATCTGACCGCGTTGATGCTGGCCAGGCTGGCGATCAACGACAGTTTCGCCGACTGGAACGATGCCGACGCTGTGGCGCGTTTGAAGATCATGGATCCTGCTTGCGGTACGGGAACTCTGTTGATGGCAGTGCTGCGAGTACTTAAGCAACGCATCATGCAGTCACGCCTGAACACAGCGCAGCGCGATAGCAGCAGCAGCGATGACAATAACGACGTTGAGTCCAGTGATGATGCAGTAAAAGATGATGAGGCAGAACTGCATAAGACGCTGGTGGAGAACGTGCTTTATGGCCTTGACATCAACTCCCCCGCTATCCAGTTCGCTGCATCGAACTTCACTTTGGGAGCACCAACCGTCGACTATCAGAAAATGAACTTGTTCACCCTCAGGCACGGGCCGCAACCCGACGGATCGATGATGGCAGGGACACTTGAAGTGCTGGGATTTGCTGACTCCGAAGCCTCGCTTCGCAACCTGATGCAGAACGCTGGCGCTCAAGGCGTGGGCGCTCAGTTCAGCGACTCGGGAGCGGGTTTCCCGACCAGCGACGTTGATCTGGTGATTATGAACCCGCCGTTCACCAACAATGTCAAGAAGAACTCGCAGTTCACACCCGCTCAGAAGAAAGCGATGCAACAACACGAACTCGGTTTACGTGACGCTCTGATGCAAACCGATCCAACCGCTGCCGCCACCATTGACGCCAACAGCATCCGAACCTACTTCACCCCAATCGTGGAGCGAATGGCCGGATCTCGTCAAGCGACATTCGCTTCGGTAGTTCCAGCAACTGCCTGCACTGCGTCTTCAGGTCAACTAGAGCGACGTTTTCTTGCCGACCGTTTCTGGGTCGAGACGGTGGTGACTTCGCATGATCCGAAGCACATCAACTTCTCGGAGAACACCGGCATACACGAATGTCTGTTGATCGCGCGTCGCCGCGATCAACACTCTGATGCAGCTGTGGCTGACCCTCCTACACGGTTCGTGTCACTACGAAGGATGCCGGCCACACCTGACGAAGCTCTTGAAGTCGCAGACGCAATCGCAAGCGATGATTTGGGCGAGTGGGGCAATGTCACATTGTGGCCCGCTGAACGGGTGCGTGAAGGAGACTGGTCGCCAGTGCAGTGGTACGACGGTGAACTCGCCGAAATCGCCCGCTCCCTTGAAGCCAACGAAGAAGAGATCTCTCTCTCTCTCTCTCTCTCTCTCTCTCAGATTCGGCCCCTCAGGGCAAGCCATACGCGGTGCCTTCTACCCCTGCGAGCACAGCACCAGCTCGAACCCGATGGACGAGCAGTCCGCGGAGCTTTTCAGCAAGTGACCTCGAACCCGCCAGCCTGCGCCACGTTGTCGGACCAGCAGGGAGACGCATCCAAGATGCCTTTGAGCCGGTGATGCAGCCATGAATTATCACGCTTTCTGGTCAGCGTCATCAAAAGTGCGTAACACCATGAACGGCACACCAGAACAGGCGATAGAACCTCGCCCGGGAAAAGAACAACTAGCGCAGCGTTACTGGGCGCAACGCAGCAAACTGCTAGTAGGCAACCGCCACGACACGGTCTCGGGAAGGCTCGTGGCCGTCTACAGCGAAACTCCTTCAGTAGGTTCGGCTTGGGTGCCGGTAGCTGTGAGCAACGATGACGAAGCCAAATCGCTGTGTGTCTGGTGGAATAGCACACCGGTCAGGTTGATGCTGCTGAATCGCCGCAGCAAGAAGCTCACATATCCGTCTTGGTCGTTGGATCAATTACGTAGCGTGGCTGTGCCCTCACCCGAAAATCCCGCATGGGATGACTTGTTAGCGGCATACCGGCAGGCCTGCGATATTGAACTGCTGCCACTGCGTGACGGAGAGCGATGCGAGGGTCGTCGCATCATTGACCAGGCATCAGCCCGAGTGCTTGATGTGCCCGAAACTACTATCGCCGACTGGCGACATCGCTTGGCACGCGAGCCGACCATCGCCAACCGTGCAGCCGAACCCTCAGCAAACTAGCTCCCAGCATCAATTCTGAACTCCATCTGCACCTACTGAAAAATAAGTGACCACAGCTTTGAAGTAGTGCATTCTGCGGTATCAGCAGGGTATAAATTGCGGTATGAAAGAGGTATAATCTGCGGCATGGACTTAGGCAGCGCCGCTCCAGTTGGCTATCGGGCAAGGGTGGTCGACAAGCAGATGACAAGAGCTCTGCAATCGGCACCCGCAGTTGTGATAGAAGGCCCGAGAGCTTGCGGCAAGACTTGGACCGGTAGACACTTCGCCAACAGTGTCATCCGTTTCGACGACTTACCAGCCACGCAACTCGCTTTGGAGACCAACCCGGCATCTTTCCTAGTCGGTGCCACTCCCCGACTGCTTGATGAATGGCACTTGGCCGACGGCGTGTGGAACGCCATGCGTCACGCCTGCGATGACCGGGCGTTGAACAATCAGTTCATTTTGGCCGGATCGGTGCGTCAGACTCATTCCATCACCGACCACAGCGGCGCAGGGCGAGTAGCACGGCTGCGAATGCGTCCCATGTCGTTGTATGAGTCAGGCGACTCTACCGGTCAAATTTCGTTGACCGCCCTGCTAAGCGGCGGGCACTGCCGATCCGATCCACCCGACACGGACCTGCAGCGGACGGCTGAGCTTGTGTGTCGTGGCGGATTCCCGCGGTTCACATCACTGGATCCCGTCTCAGCAGGTACTCGGATGACCGATTACTTGTATGACATGGCAATGCTTGACCTCAACGGGGATATAGCTTCGCATGACCCACAGAAGATGCTGGCGTTGATCTCATCGCTAGCACGCAATGAGGGCACAGCAGCCTCATCAGCAACGTTGATAGCTGACACTGCCAAGACGGGCGGGCCGTCTGACCGAGACACCGTGGCGCGCTATATCGCTCGCCTCATTGATGCTTTCGTCATTGAGCCTTTGCTTGCTTGGGCAACTCACCTGCGAAGCCGAGCAACGCTTCGGACAACGCCTAAGCGCTATTTCGTGGACCCATCTCTTGCGGCGGCAGCGTTGAAAGCCTCGCCTGCAACTCTTCGAGCAGACCTCTCAACTCTAGGGCTGTTGTTTGAGTCGCTAGCAGTACGTGATCTGAGAGTTTATGCACAGGCCGCTGGTGCCGAACTTCACTACTACCACGATTCAAACGGCCTTGAAGTTGACGCAATTATCACTCAGAGCAACGGCGACTGGGCAGCCGTAGAAGTCAAACTGGGTGGCGACACTCACATCAAAGCCGCCATCGAATCGCTGCGCCGTGTGCGCCAGAAGGTGGACACGAAAACAGTCGGTGACCCTTCACGTCTGATAGTAGTGACCTCTACCGGAAGAGCTTTTGAAACCTTTGACGGTGTGGCTGTTGTACCGATCACCCTTATGGGCCCCTGACAAGCAATGAGCGAACCGGGCTTAGCGGCGCTCTGCGTAGGCTGAGGCTATGGCTGTGTCTGCTAGCACTCCGACGGAGTTGATCGAATCTGTCTATGCCACTCTTGATGAGCGGGTCGAGAAAGCTACGAAGCGTTTCGCGAGGCCCCTGACTCTGGCCGAAAAGGTTCTGGTCAACCATCTTGATCCCAGCGAAGATGGCATTGTCGAGCGTGGTGTGAGCTATGTGGATCTGCGACCAGACCGGGTGGCGATGCAAGATGCCACCGCCCAGATGGCCTGGCTGCAGTTCATGACCGCTGGGCTCGACAAGGTGCAAGCGCCGACCACCACCCACTGCGATCATCTGATCACCGCTCGTAACGACGCCAAGCGAGACCTTCAAGCAGCACTCGACAACAACGAAGAGGTGTATGAGTTTCTGCGCAGTGTCAGCGCGCGCTACGGAGCAGGCTTCTGGAAGCCTGGATCGGGCATCATCCATCAGGTAGTGCTTGAGAACTACGCCTTCTGTGGAGGGATGATGATCGGCACCGACAGCCACACCCCCAACGCTGGAGGGTTGGCAATGGTGGCTGTGGGCGTGGGCGGCGCAGACGCAGTTGATGTAATGACCGGATTTCCGTGGAATGTGCGCTGGCCGAAGCTGATCGGTGTGCGTCTCACTGGAGAACTCAGCGGCTGGTCAGCTCCTAAAGACGTGATCTTGAAAGTGGCTGACATTCTCACCGTGGCTGGCGGAACCGGTGCCATCGTCGAATATTTTGGTCCTGGAGCACGCACGCTGAGCGCAACCGGCAAAGCCACCATCTGCAACATGGGCGCAGAGATCGGTGCCACAACCTCAATCTTTGACTACGACGAGTCAATGAGCCGCTACCTGCGAGCTACTGGACGCAGCGAAGCCGCCGACTTGGCCGAAGCAACAGCGCATCACCTGCGCGGCGACCCCGAAACCGAAACCGACCCAGAGCGTTTCTATGACCGGGTCGTGGAAATAAACCTCAGCACTCTGGGACCACACATAAACGGCCCTCACACACCCGATTTGGCCCGCGAAGTCGCAGACCTCGGCGAAGAAGCCCGCCAACACAAATGGCCGCTACAGATCAGCGCAGCTCTCATCGGTAGTTGCACCAACTCGTCATATGAGGACATCACCCGAGCCGCTTCAATAGCACGTAACGCCGCAGACCAAGGCCTGAAAGCCCGCACCCGGCTGCTGGTCACGCCAGGGTCTGAGCAGATCCGCTCAACGATCGTGCGAGACGGTTTGATGAACGACTTCGAAGCGCTGGGAGCAACCGTTTTGGCTAACGCTTGCGGACCCTGCATCGGGCAATGGGACCGATCCGATGACGCAAGCCACACTGCGGGTCAACCCAATGTGATAGTCACCTCCTACAACCGCAACTTCCCTAAACGCAACGACGGCGACGCTGCCACCCTGGCTTTCGTAACCTCCCCTGAGACGGTCGTGGCCTTAGCATTGGCTGGCACAATCGACTTTGACCCCGCTGAGGACACTCTCACCAACAATGCCGGCGAGATTGTGAAACTGGCTGAACCGGTTGGTGTAGAACTACCACCGAACGGTTTCGACGCTGGCGAAGACACTTTTGTGGCACCGCCAGCCGACAGCTCAGATGTGGTTGTGCAAGTGTCGCCAGATTCGCAGCGTCTGCAACTGCTGCAACCTTTCGCTGAATGGGACGGACACGACTACACAAACCTGCCGATCATCGCCAAAGCAGCAGGCAAATGCACCACCGACCATATTTCGGCTGCCGGCCCCTGGTTGAAGTTCCGTGGACACTTAGAGAACATTTCTCAGAACCTTTACCTAGGGGTGGTCAACGCTTTTGACGGCTTCGAGACGGGGCACGGCAAAAATCAGATCACCGGCGAAACCCAGTCGCTGCCTGACATCGCTCGCCACTATCACACAGCAGGCTTGCGCTGGGTGTTCATCGGTGACTCCAACACCGGTGAAGGCTCCAGCCGTGAACATGCCGCTATGGAGCCGCGCTTTAGGGGCTGTGTGCTGGCGTTGGCGCGCAGTTTTGCACGTATTCACGAAGCGAACCTCAAAAAGCAGGGAGTGCTGGCGTTGACTTTCAGCGACCCAGCCGATTACGAACGCATCGGTATTGACGACCGAATAGCTGTGCGTGGCCTGGTTGATTTAGCACCGGGTCACCCGGTCACGGTTGAAGTCACCACACCCGATGGTGCCTGCTGGAGCTTTGAAGGACTTCACACTCTCAGCGGGGAACAAATCGAATGGTTCCGTGCTGGTAGCGCTTTGAACATCATCCGCAGCCGCGCTGGCACTTAGTCATCCGCCGTCCAAACGCCACCCCCCCCCCCGCCTTCTCGCTCAACGATTCCATTGTGTCTGGCACTTCACAGCGATCAGAGACCGGTTTACAGGTCAACCTGCAAGCCGGTTCGGCTGGATTTGTGCGCAGTCGTGTCAGAAATCTCGGTGATCGCCGTGTGGTGGAGATTGATGCTCAAAGCGCTGGAGATGACCAAAGCGGGGCTCTGACACCTGTTGATGGGCACAATATGGCCTCAGCGGCTCTGCTGGCTCGCACTCAACGGCTGCCGATACTGCTGCGATTAGCTTCGTCGGGTGCAGACCTACGTGAGGGAGTGGATGCACTGCACGGCTGGGGTTCAGCAGCCGCGGAACTGGCTCGATGCTCGGGAGTGGTTCCAATGATCGTGATCGCGTCAGGCCCCAACGTCTCGGGTCCTGCTCTGCTATTAGGACTCGCTGATTTCGTGGTGATGACTGCCGACGCTTACGCCTTTGTGATGGGGCCGCGCATGGTTGAACATTTCACTGGAATGCCTATAGATCACGCAGACCTCGGTGGTGCCGAAACTCACGCCGTCAATTCTGGGGTGGCAAGCTTTTTAGCCGCTGACGTATCAGAGGCCGAAGACATCGCCGCCGAGCTGTTGAGCTACTTGCCTGACAGCAACAACTCTGATCCGCCCAGCGGTGTCTGCGCCGATCCAGTTGATCGGACAGTGCCAGAAGCATTTGAGGTGCTACCAGCAGAGTCAGGAGGAAGCTACGACGTGCGCAAAATCCTGCATGTCGTAGCCGACAACGGTGAACTTCTGGAGCCACACCCGTTCTGGGGCAGCAATCTGGTGACAGCCTTTGCCAGCTTCGGCGGACGCCCGGTGGGGGTAGTCGCCAACCAGCCGCAAGCTCTGGCTGGAACTCTTGACATAACCGCCTCACGTAAAGGCGCACGCTTCGTGGCTTTCTGTGACGCTTTCAATCTGCCAATCGTTACTTTCGTTGACACTTCAGGCTTTTATCCTGGCAAGGATCTGGAGTGGCGAGGGATGATCCGCTACGGCGCTCAGATGGCTTTCGCATATGCCCGAGCCACGGTTCCACGAGTCAACGTGACCTTGCGCAAGTCCTACGGTGGTGCTTACATCGTGATGGACTCCAAAACAATGGGCAATGATGTAGCTCTGGCTTGGCCCACAGCGGAAATAGCGGTTATGGGTGCTCGAGGTGCTGTGGAGATCCTGCATCGCAACGCCAGCGCTGAAACACGCCAAGAACTCGAAACGGCATACGAGCAGCGCCTTCTGAACCCGTACATCGCTGCTGAGCGCGGCACCATCGACTCGGTAGTTGAGCCTGCGGACACACGTCGCGAGCTTTGTGCAGCTCTTGAGATGCTCAACGCCAAGCGTGAACGTCTGCCGGAGCGTCGCCACGACAACACTCCCCTGTAATCTGTTGAGCAATGGGTGAAAGCATCACAATCACCGATAACCGCACCGGCAAATCGGTCGAGATCCCGATAACCGCTGGCGGAATCGATTCAGCTCAATGGCGCGAACTGCTAGGTGGCATTTGGTTCTACGACCCCGGTATGGCCACTACAGCAGTGACCTCAAGCGCGATCGCCGAAATCGATGGAGAAATCGGAATTCTGCGTTATCGCGGTTACCCCATCGAACAACTCGCCGAGCACAGCACTTTCCCTGAGGTTGCCTACCTGCTGATGTACGGCGAACTGCCCACTCAGACACAGTTGAGAGAGTGGGAAGACGACATAACACGTCACACGTTCATCCACGAAAACTTCCGCAAGCGCATCTTTGATGCCTTTCATTACGACGCTCACCCGATGGGGCTGCTGGTGTCGGGGGTTGCAGGTCTGTCCACCTTCTACCCCGAAGCTAAAGAAGTGTTCGATCCCGAAAACCGTCGTGCTCAGGTGGTGCGGATGATCGCCAAGATGCCGACGCTGGCCGCAGCGGCTTACCGCTTCTCGCGTGGCCTGCCGTTTGAGTTCCCCGACAACGACGACGATTACCCCACACGTTTCCTCAAGATGATGTTCGACATCGGCGGGGAGTATCAACCCGACCCGGCTCTGGTGGCTGCCATGCGGGTGCTGTTGATACTGCACGCCGACCACGGTCAGAACTGCTCAACAACTGCCACACGGGTGGTTGGATCCAGTCACGCCGATCCTTACACAGCTATCGCAGCCGGATGCGCGGCTCTTTACGGGCCTCTTCACGGCGGTGCCAACGAAGCTGTGATCAACATGCTCAGCGATATCGGCTCTTATGACGCGGTGGACGACTTCATCGCTAGTGCCAAACAAGGCAAGCAGCGACTGATGGGTTTCGGGCATCGGGTCTACAAGAACTACGACCCGCGCGCGGTGATCATCAAAGCAGCCGCGCATGACGTGTTCAACGTGATCGAAAAGAACCCACTGCTTGACATAGCGCTCAAACTTGAAGAGGTTGCCTTAGCCGACGACTATTTTGTCAGCCGACGCTTGTATCCCAACGTGGACTTCTACTCGGGGTTGATCTATCAGGCTCTCGGTTTCCCCACGAACATGTTCACCGTGCTTTTTGCTATTGGTCGTACACCGGGGTGGCTAGCGCATTGGAACGAAATGATTGAGCAAGACTCTCGTATCTACCGCCCGCGCCAGATCTATACCGGCTCGCCGCTACGGGATTACGTCAACATCAACAACCGTTAAGCGGCTAGCAAACCCCGGCGTGTTTAGCTGTCGGCCGTGTAGTTGCCGGAGTCATCGCTGCGGGCACGATCGTGGTGGCGTATCACTTCGCTGATCACGAAACGCAGGAACTTTTCGCTGAAAGCAGGGTCAAGATTGGCTGACGCTGATAGTTCGCGCAGTCGCTCTATCTGTTGCTGCTCACGCTGAGGGTCAGCAGGCGGCAGTCCAGCACTGGCTTTATATTTGCCGATTTGTTTGGTGATCTTGAATCGTTCGGCGAGCAGCAAGATCAGCGCAGCGTCGATGTTGTCGATGCTTGAGCGGTACCCGGCCAGAGTGTCGTCGGTGTCTTCTGCACTCACAAGCACGCCAAACTATCGCCACAGTCGCCGATATGACCCTGTGGACGCTTAGCTAGATGTGGCGTGTGCGCAGCAGGCTCAGCACGCCAACGCATACGACAAGCAACGTCGCCGCGATCAGCATCGTCTTGCTCAAAGTGAGCACGGCGGCCAGCCATGTCAAAGCAGAAGATTCACCGCTGTAGCTCAGCGCCAAACTCGCAACTGTCATATTCTCTGAAACATCCGCAAAGGCGAGAGCAACCGGCAGCAGGTAGAGCGCCCGGTCTGGATGAAGTCGTGTCACAAGGATTGCTAACAACAAGCCGTAGGAGACGGGAAATATCATGTCAATGCTGAGTGCAGTGACAGCATAGAAAGCCCTTGCGTTGTCGTCGAGGCGATCTAGCGATTCAAAAAGAGTTGCTGCTTGCTCAGGCGTATACCAGACTCGACTGTCAAGAAGATCCGATCCTGACAAGCGAAATTGGCGCCATATGAGACCAGCCACGCAACCAACGACCCCAAACAGTGCTGCTGTCACCAGCAGCGGGCTCACGCGCCGCTGAAGCCTGTTGTAGAGCGGTTGCATCACTGGACGTGGGCCGTAGGGGATTTGAACCTCTGACCTCCTGCGTGTCGAGCAGGCGCTCTAACCAGGCTGAGCTAACGGCCCCTGAAAACAGCAGGCTAGCAGCGAGTTGATGCTTGATGGTTTTGAGCGCCGGGCGGGATTTGAACCCGCGGCTTTACGGCTTTGCAGGCCGTTCCCTTGGTCCGCTCGGGCACCGGCGCAGGGACTCACAGCGTAGCGGTTGAGGAGCGTGTTGTTGGGCTTAGCGTTGGCGGGTGCGGGCTGCCACTGCTGCGATAACCGAAGCTGCACCAGCATCACGAAGGCAGTCCGATACAACGTTGAGAGTCGTGCCGGTCAACATCACATCGTCTACTAGCACGATGTGATTGCCAGCCACCAGCGAATCGAAAGCTTGATAGCCAGCTGCCGCAGCCACTTCAGCACGCTGTTGCACTGCAACGTGACGCATTCGAACAGTTGGGTTGGTTCTGACTACCAGATCGCAGCGATAATCCCCCACTCCACTGGCAGCCAGCGATTTAGCCAGAATCTGTGCAAGATGCGGGCGGGTGTTGTAATCGTGTTCGTTTTCCGGCATCAAAGGAACCGCTGTCACGAGGCGCGATGAGCCGCTGTCGGGCAAAGTCGGCAGGACTCCGGCAAGGAGAGCGAAACGTTGAGACAGTTCCGACACGGCGGCAGGTTCGCTGCAGTCCTTAGCTTTATACACCAGCAGACCTGTCTCGGTGCGCTGTAATCCACCAGGGACTTCGCGCCAGTAATCGCCGAGTGCGACGAAATTGGTGCCACCAACCACTCCGCTGATGTGCGTGGCGATGATTGTGTCGGAGCGGACGACCGGGTTCGAACCGGCGACCTCAACCTTGGCAAGGTTGCGCTCTACCAACTGAGCTACGTCCGCAAGTGTGATCAGCCTAGCTTCGTTTGGCTGTCTCAGGCACGCTTCAGCGTGGATCTGCGGGGCGCAGGTCGATAGTTAACTGCAGAACCCCATCTCTGAAAGTGGCTTTAGAGTCGCCGATCATGGCGAAGTCTTGGAAGTCGAGTTGAGCCTGCTCAAGGAAGTGCTTGCGCTCATCGCCAGCCACTGGCGGCAGATTGCGCTTCTTCACTCCGGCGGCACGCTCACGGAACCGCTCAATCATGGCATCTGCATCAAAAGAATTGTCCATACCGCTAAATCTAGACCGAATCGACTGCTTCGTCATCGCTTATTTCAGCGCCGGTTGCGTCGTCTTCGCTGCTGGCGATGTCACGACTTGACTCACTGGAGTTCGCCTCGCTTCTTGCGGCGGCCAGCCTGATACGTCGTCGCGGGCTGGTATGCCACAAGAAAACAACTAGCAGCACGGTCATAGTGGCTGCAATAGCCCAAAGTGCGATCACTACCGCGTCAACGCGCTGATCGCTCTCACGCTCCACTAGTCGTCGGTCGACACTTGGAGCTTGGTCGCTTTGTGAGGGTTCCCCCTGAAACGCATTAATTTGTGCAGAGGCTCTTTGCTCGGACTCTTTTTGCACAGACCCGTCTTGCATAAAAGCGCTTTGTGCAGAGTGACTCTGGTGCAAGGGTTGAGCTTCAGCCGAAAGCGCAACAGCCGCAAAAGCCGCAATAGACACAGCGATAACCCATGCAACAACAGCTTCGGTCACATACCGGTACCTGAAGCTCGCTAAGCGCCTCAGCATTGCTAGCACTGTGACACCTCATCCAAGAAACTGCTGATCGGGTCATGCATCATTTCGTGCTCTAACAGAAAACCGTCGTGGCCTTCATCGCTATCAAGCATCACCAGACGGCAGTCTCCCCCACCAGCGCGGATCGCGTCGTGCAGTTGTTGCTGTTGCTGCGGTGGATACAAGAGGTCGCTGCGAACCGAAGCTGTCAACACAGGTATCTTGATCGCCCCAAGCACTGCAACACGATCGCCGCGCCCTCTACCAATGTCGTGGAGATCCATAGCGCGATTGAGCAGCAGATAACTGTTGGCATCGAAACGTCGCACCAGTTTCTGCCCGTGATGATCCAGATAGGACTCCATCTCGAAGCTGCTCCACAGATCAAAACTGTCAGCAGGACTGTGCATAGCCCGCTCGAAGCGTCGCTCAAAAACCTCTCCGGTTCGGTAGGTGATCTGAGCGATCTGACGTGCCAACGCAAGCCCCATCCAGGGCCCCTCAGGTTTGTCGTAATAGTCACCGCCGCACCAGCGAGCATCAGTCGCTATCGCCAGACGCTCCACAGCACTCCAAGCGATCTGCAATGCGCTAGCCGCCGCGCAGGTGGCCAAAGGCAAAATTGATCTAACCCTTTGAGGATGCATCACTGCCCACTCCAGCACCTGCATTCCCCCCATCGAGCCGCCGATCACCGCAAGCCAACGGTTCACACCCAACTCATCAGCCAACAGCGCTTGCGCTCGCACCATGTCACGAATCGTCACCACCGGAAACCTTGACCCGTAACGGCGACCATCTGCGGGATCAGCATCTGCGGGGCCGCTGCTGCCTTGACAGCCTCCCAGCACATTGCTGCAAACCACGAAGTAGCGGTTTGTGTCGATTGCTTTGCCGGGGCCGATCGTCTCAGACCACCAGCCAGAAGCAGGATGACCAGGACCGCTATCTCCGGCTGCATGAGAGTCGCCAGTTAGAGCGTGGCAAACAAGCACCGCATTGGAACCTTGCCGGTTGAGTTCACCCCAAGTTTCATAAGCGATGCGGACTTCGCTTAACTGCCCGCCCCACTCCAAGGCGAAACTGCGTCCGCGGGCAAAGGTCGCAAACCGGCGGTCACCGGGGTCGTCACTAGGTTGCCAGGCACCGCTGACAGGCAAGCCAGCAGGAAAACGGTCTCCCGGTCCGGCTCGCCCGAGCGCAGCAGTCACAGAATCGCTGTCGAAACCCGAACTCACCGTTGCTCCTCTCTCAAAGCTGTGCCTCGCTGTTGGTGCGCTGCAGCGCCACACCGGTCACAAGCTGCACTCTGTGGCTGACAATCAAGGCCCAGTGACTGCGAAGAGACCCTCGTAGGACACTTGGTTGCACTGGCTAAGCCAGCGCCGCATCCCCGCCAGAAGCAGGATGGCACCTTGGGTGTCGGCCCCAGGTTGCCGGGCTCAACTTTGAAGGTCGAGCCGCTCGTGATGGTTTGACCCCCGAGTAGGAGATCAAGCAACAGCCTAGAGGATCGCCTAAGCCGAGTCACGCTCCCGCGGGCGATCCACCAGATCATTGAGGCGCCGGTCGTTGGAAAACATTTCAATGATCGGCTCGTCGAGCTCAAGGCGACGTTGCAGCTTCTTGACCACCAGTTCCTCATCCCATAACGAAAGGGTCACTACCACCCCAGACTCGCCAGCTCGGGCAGTGCGTCCTGCGCGATGGACGTAAGTCTTGTGGTCAGACGGGGGGTCATATTGCAACACAACATCTACGTCATCAACATGAATGCCTCGGGCTGCCACGTCAGTGGCGACCAGAACCGGAAGCCTGCCTGAGATGAACTGCCGCAAAGACTTCTCTCGCGCGCTCTGACGCAGGTCACCGTGAATGGGTGCTGCTTTGACGCCTTCGCGCAGCAGATCACGAGCCAGACGATCAGCGGCTGCTTTGGTGCGTGTAAAAATCATGGTGCGTCGTGCTTGGGCAGCTATAGCCGCCGCCACCTTGACTTTGTCCATCTTGTGGACGGCAACGAAATGGTGAACCATCTCGGCTACAGCAACTTCTGGTGAAGTGACCGAATGCATAGCCGGTTCGGTCTGATAACGACTGATCAGCGAGTCAACGGCACCGTCAAGGGTTGCTGAGAACAGCAGCGTCTGATGACCACTTTCGACATTGCGTAGTATCCATTCAACCTGCGGCAGGAACCCCATATCAGCCATGCGATCCGCTTCGTCGACCACCACATGGCGCACCGCGCTCAGTTTCACTACTTCCCGCTCGATCAGGTCGATCATCCGCCCAGGAGTGGCGACTACCAGATCTACTCCCGCTGCCAATTTGTTGATCTGCTTGTCGATAGGAGCGCCGCCGTAAGTAGCGAGCACACGCTTTTTGACAGCCGCAGCAGGCGCAGCTAACTCATCGCAGATCTGATTAGCGAGTTCTCGGGTGGGTGCAAGCACCAAGCCGGTGGGTGATCCAGGCTTAGCGGTGTCCATCTGCTGCAGTATCGGAAGGCCGAAGGCAAGTGTCTTACCAGAACCGGTTTTGGCTTTGCCGCACACGTCACGCCCGCTGAGAGCATCTGGAACAGTAAGCGTCTGGATCGGAAACGGAGCGGTAATTCCCCGAGCTTTCAGCGCTGTGACGATCTCGTCACACAAACCTAAGTCAGCGAAGCTTCGGCGTCGGGATGCAGCAGGCAGACGGTCAATGTTCAGAACCCTTTGCGAATCAGAAATGTGAGTATCAGAAATAGGCATACATACTTCAGACTAGCCTTCGAGACGATGAATTCTACGAACAATTCAGACCTCAGAACTGACGACAGCGCTGTTACCCCAGAACTGATCCGTCGCGCCCCGAAAGTGCTCCTGCACGATCATCTTGACGGTGGGCTCAGACCAGAGACCATGATTGAACTAGCTGACGAGATCGGCTATCAAGATCTGCCCAGCGACGACCCCGTAGAGCTGAACACTCAGATAATGCGAGGTGCCGACCGCAAAGACCTGGCCCTGTATTTGGAGACTTTTGTTCACACGGTTGCCGTGATGCAAACCTCAGATGCCATAGCGCGCGTGGCGCGCGAATGCGCCGAGGATCTCGCTGCTGACGGCGTGGTTTACGCCGAAGTTCGTTTTGCTCCAGAACTGATGACACAGCGTAATCTCAGCCTTGACGAAGTCATCGAAGCCGTGCTGGAAGGTTTCGCGCAGGGAAGCACCGGCACCGCACTGACGATTCGGGCTATCTGTTGTGCAATGCGACATCTTGACCGATCGCTCGAAGCCGCCGAGGCTGCGGTCCGTTGGCGCGATCGCGGGGTGCTGGCTTTTGATATAGCTGGACCCGAGAAGGGCTTCCCTCCCGACGATCATCTGGCCGCGTTTCAGCATTGTCGCCGCGAGAACTTCGGTATCACCATTCACGCAGGCGAAGCAGACGGCACCGAATCGATCTGGAAGGCTCTGCAGTTCTGCGGCGCTGAGCGCTTAGGTCACGGGGTTCGCATCATCGAAGACATTGCTGTTGCAGACGACGGTGACCATCGGCTAGGGCAACTCGCTCAATACATTAGAGATCGCGGCGTTGCGTTGGAGTTGTGCCCCACTTCCAACATCAACACCGGGGTCTATGACACGATTGCTCTGCATCCTGTGAAGACTCTTTTTGATCTGCGGTTCTGTGTGACTATCAACACCGACAACCGGCTGATGTCGGGCGTGTCGCTGACATCGGAGTTAGCTGCCTTGGTTGAAACATTCGGATTCGGCTGGGCTCAGCTTCGCGAGCTTGCTGTCAACGCCGCCGAATCAAGTTTTTTGCCTCTGCCGGATCGGGTCAACCTGATAAACACTGTCATATTGCCTGGCTATGCTGAACTCACTGGGGAGCAGGCACCCGCCTAGCGCCACACCGCTTCGCAACAGCCCACGAAAGCACCTTGAGGAATACACAATGAACCTGACTCGTCTCGCCTTGATACGCCGCAGTGTCGTTCTGCTGGCCGGTTTCGCCCTTGCGGCGTCGCTTTTTGCACCGGCGACAGCGGCACAATCGCAGAGCCCTCAAACGACATCAACAGTTGACGATGCCGGAGTTCATCAGGCAGCCGTGGACGCTCTGCGAAATCTTGAAGGAAATGAGATATTCGCAGGCACTGGATGTCCCGACAGCGAAGACTTCTGTCCGCATGAGCCGCTGCTTCGCTGGGAGATGGCGGTGTGGCTGGTAAGAAGCTTCGACCGTTTCGCCCCTAGTGCCATTGACACTTCACGCTTTGCCGACGTTGACCCTGCCGACTGGTGGGCACCGTATGCAGAGCGGCTGGCTGACATGGGTTTTGTTGCTCCCTGCAAAGACGAACCGCTGAGCTTCTGCGGCGAAGAAACGATGACCCGTGGTGAGGCAGCTTCGGTTTTGGTGAAAGCCTTGAAGCTTGGCCCGCCGGAAAGATACTGGTTCACCGATGTCAACTCCGAACATCCCTATGAGAACGACATCAGCCGACTAGCCAACGCCAGACTCACCGCAGGATGCAAAACCTCGCCCGCGCGCTTTTGTCCCGATCACAACATCACCCGAGGCCAGATGTCATCGTTTCTGGCTTCGGCTCGTCGCCTAGTACCGCGACCGGGGCGCATTGATGCCACCTCCTACACCCCTGCTCAGGACTCCTCCCTGCTGCCGGTGGACAGCGAAGTCGTGGTAGGCACTCTCGACAACGGCCTTACCTATTATTTGCGCCACAACGACAGCCCTGGGCAGAACCTGTCGGTGCGGCTCGTGATTAATGCCGGATCCATCAACGAAACCGACTCCGAAGCTGGCATCGCACACTTCGTGGAGCACATGCTCTTCAATGGCACTACCGAATTTCCTGGCTTGTCGCTTGGTGCAGCACTGCGCGAGATCGGCGTTGAACTCGGGCCTGATGTCAACGCCTATGTAAGCCACGACGAGACCGTCTATCAGGTTGATGTGCGCCTAGACGACGAAAGCAATGCTCCTCTGGTGTTCCGTGCTCTGTCGCAGATGGCAAGCTCAGCCACTTTCACGCCTGAAGCGGTTGACTCTGAACGAGGTGTGATCCTTGATGAGATGCGCTTGGCTGTGGCGAGCCTTAATGGTTTTGTTGGCCGAGAGTTCGACAAGATCTACACGCGTGGCACTCCTTATGAGGGTCACGACCCGATCGGTACCTTTGAAAGCGTAAGTTCGTTCACCGCTGAAGATCTGCGTGCCTTTTACAACAAGTGGTACCTACCGGCGAACATGGCTGTCGTGGCTGTTGGCGACATGGAAATCCCAGAACTCCGAAGCCTTGTGCAAGAGCACTTCGGGCCGCTTGCGGCGAGCCCTGGTCGCGACGCATCAAACATCGAGATCACACCCGACTCGCAATCCTCCTCGCATGTGATCCTTGACCCGCGGCACAATTACTCCTACATCTCTCTTGACATACCCATCGCCACCCATGACCCGTCCACCGTTGGTGGAGACCGGCTCTACACCATGGAGACACTCATTGAGTTGATGATCTCGAACCGTCTCAACGATGCCTACCAGCGAGGCGAACTCTCGCAGGTAGACCCGCCGTCGTTCTCCTCGTTTTCCTACAACCGAGGTCTGCGCTACTACGCCACGAACTGGCAGGGAGACAACCTCGATACGGCATCCACCGACTATCTGAATGTGTTGCTCACAGCTCAAGAGCATGGATTCACCGACGGCGACCTGAAAAGAGCCATTGACACGCTGGTAGCGGCTCTGGAGTTCGAACTACAGAGCGCGGCCACCACCCAAGACGGTGAATGGGCTGCTCTGTATCAGACTCACTTCCTTGACGGTTCTGACATCAGCGATGAGGAGGCATCAGCAGCCCGAACTGTGGAACTATTGGAAGCTCTCACACCTGCTGAGTTGACTGAGCACTATCGCTGGCAGATGCAACGTGGCGGACTGCTCGCCATAGCAGTCGGCGCTGACATCGAAACAGTGCCCACTGTTGCTGAACTTGATGCTGCCTTGGCTGCAGCAGCACCCGGTCCCCCACCGCCAGAGGAGGAGGACATCACAGAACTAATGGCAGCTCCAGCACCAGTTGATCCAGTGACTCAAGGCACGCTTGAGGTTGTCGAAGGTGCCTATGAATGGACTTTCGCTAACGGTACTCGGGTGGTGTTCGCGTCTTCAGAAATCTCCGAAAACGAAGTCAACCTTGTGGCTCGCTCACTAGGGGGATGGTCACTGCTGGAACCAGGGGGTCGGGCCATCTCGGGGATCGCCGTTGACGCAGTCAGTGGCAGCGGTCTAGGCGACTTGTCACGCTTGCAGATTAATCGTTTTCTTGCCGATCGTGCAGTCGTCGTCAACCCGGTGATCGGAGAGTCAAGCGAAGGCTTCAATGCGGCATCAAGCAGCGACGACGTTGAAACGATGTTCCAGCTCATCCATCTAATGATGACCGCGCCTCGGGTTGACGATCGTGCTTTCGCTGATGCCATCAACACCGCCGAGGTGAGGTTGGGTCTGTCCGAAGCTAACGCTCCCTGGCAAGCAGCTGTTGCTTATTTGGAGGCTCGTTACGGCACGACCTGGCACCGCTTCGTGGCGAATAGTAGCGAGATCGCGGCGCTCACCCCAGAAAGCCTGCTTGAGGTTTACAAGAAACGCCTCAGCTCGGTGGATGACCTTACGGTGGCTGTTGTCGGCGATATTGATGCCGAAACAATCGCCAACCTCGCTACTCGCTACATCGCAACACTCCCTGCTGGAGAAGCTGATACTTACATCAATCGACAACGGAGCGCACCCACAGAGTTGCAGCAGAGACAGATCAAAGCTGCCGAAGGCGAAAGCGGAGTCTTAGAGATCTACTTTGAGGCCGAAATGCCGGTAACCCCGCTTACGTCAGTAGCAGCCGACGTGCTTGCGACCGCTGTTAGCGAAAGAGCTTTCTTGACAATCCGTGAAAGTCTGGGCGCTTCATACACCGCAGGGGCCGCCGTTAGTGGCAACAGGCTCCCGCGCCACTACTTTGACTCGTCGGTCTATGCCACTTTCGACCCGCAGCGTTTCGACGAGGTTTACACCGCAATGCTGGAGTTGCTCGCCGATGTGACCGCCAACGGAATCACTCCACAAGAGTTCGAGCAGGCTCGTGCCATCGCTGCGTCCGATTACGCCCTAGTGCAGAACTCTCATCTGATCAGCGCGCTAATCCAACATTCTCGCTTCGGTGACGACAATGTCATTACTCAACAGAGACGCTCTGAGCTGTTGGCCGAGTTGACCCTCGCCGATGTTCAAGCTTTGACTGAAGCTCTTTACGGTGAGGATGGACGTATCGAGATCATCACTAGGCCGTGACCGAGATCAACATCATCGAAAACGCCTTGGTGTCTGAGCGGGTCACACGGCTGAGAGCTGCTGCTACGCCTAATCCCGAATTCCGGCATCTCTTGCGTGAACTCAGCTTGATGCTGGTTTATGAGGCGATGCGACATGCACCGCTGATGCCCGTGGAGGTTACGACCCCCATGGGCCCAGCCAGCGGGACACGATTTGAGAGTCTTCCAGTGGTGGTGCCGGTGATGAGAGCCGGACTGGGAATGCTTGATGCCGCTTTGGAGTTGCTCGGCGATGTTGAGGTTGCTTTCGTGGGTTTGCGGCGCAATGAAGACACGCTGGTAGCTCGCGAATATGCCAGCACCCTGCCCGAGTCCCTTGACGGTCGCGACGCGTTGATCCTTGATCCGATGCTCGCTACTGGAGGTTCTTGCGTTCATGCCTGCGAACTGCTGCGACAAGCCGGGGCTACACGAGTAACCGCAGTGTTCGTGATCGCCGCCCCTGAAGGCATCGAGCGAGTGCGCCTCAGCGGGCTAGCAGATGCCGTGTATGTGGCAGCACTTGACGAGTCGCTCAACGATAATGGTTTCATACTTCCCGGTCTCGGTGATGCAGGCGACCGCCAGTTCGGACCTGGCTTGACTCAATAGCTTTCATGAACAATCGCAGGCAGCACTGTTTGCAGCGCTCAGCACCCTCACAAATCAAGTGAGCCGCCGGATCGCGGTCGCGCCGGACACACGGCCGGTTATGTATGGTGCTTTCGCCGACGCTGTGCGCGACGCAGGCGGCGAATTAGTCGAACTTTCTGAGGCTCAGGGTTTGATCTGGGCGGATCCGTATGCGGTTGACATCTACCCAGAGGTAATAGCCGCAGCCCCGTCAGTGAAATGGGTGCAACTCCCCTATGCGGGCATTGAGCCCTTTGCTGACTTTCTGGACGCACGTCTGACATGGACCTGCGCCAAAGGGGTTTACGCCGATCCGGTCGCTGAATGGGTGGTCGCGGCGCTGCTGATGGGCTTGCGCGATTTTCACCGTTTCGCTGCCGCTGACTCATGGTGCGCAGAGTCGGGCCGCAACCTGCTGGGAGCTCGCATCACCGTGCTCGGCGCAGGTGGTATCACTCGCTCGCTTATGCGACTGCTTGAGCCGTGGGGTTGCCAAGTGACAGTGGTGCGACGCCGTGAGGTGCCCTTCGCAGGCGCAGCACGAACGGTGACGCTGGCTGAGGTTCACGAAGCGGTAGCTGATGCCGATGCCGTAGTGCTGGCACTTGCACTCACCGACGAAACACGCCATGTGGTGGACGCAGCACTGCTGCAATCAATGGGGCCACAGTGCTGGCTTTTGAACGTGGCAAGAGGCGGCCACGTAGACCATGACGCACTGGCTTCTGCGTTGCGAGCTCGCAAGATCGCTGGAGCAGTGCTAGATGTGACCGACCCCGAACCACTGCCTGATGACTCAGAACTGTGGTCGCTGCCTAACTGCGTAATCACGCCCCACATTGGCAACACGCGCGAGATGGGCTTGCCTCTGATCACCGGGCGAGTACGCGAGAATGTGCGCCGTTGGCTTGCTGGCGAAGAACTGCTCGGCTTAGTTGATGTAGCTCTCGGCTACTGACCGCGCTGTTCAAGGTGTGGGTGTTAGATAGCACTGCTAACAGCAGCGGCTGGCCTCAGTCAGCGACTCTCAATTGAGGAGTCTTCGAAGTTCGCTCAGGCGAGGAGCTACCAAATCCGAAATGACACCAGCTCGCTCACTTGGGGGCGCTACAGCGGCTTCTCCCCAGAGCGCACGGCCAGCCATGAACCCCGAGCAACCCGCGGACACAGCCGTTGCTACTTGATCCCGGTATGACTCAAAGCTGCCACCGCCCGACAGCAAAGTCCACGGCATATGACAGCGCTCGTTGATCTGTTGACATGCCGCTGACCACACAGCACGATCGGGCTCAAAGACCGGATCCACCGGGAAAGGAAGTTTCAGCGAGTGCGGGTCCATGGCCGCGAATCGCTTCACTGTCTCAATCACGATGTCTTGGCGCTGACCAGGGTTACTAAGCCCGTAGAAAAGCGGTTCAAGCACTAGCGGGATTCCAACCCGGCGGCACTCAGTGAGAACCTGCAAAGCCACTCGCTCCTGAGCCGCTGCGTGCTCAGCGCGGTCGGGGCGGTAAAACACAAGCAGTTTCGCGGCGGACGCTCCACAAGCGGCTGCGGCTTCTACCGACCAGCCATGCAGGATTGCTGTTGCTGCCGTTTCGGGATCGGATGCGTAACCCTGAGCTTCTAAAGCCGCAGTGAAGCCAACACCGTCGGGCAGCGTTCCATCAAGCAGCTGCGGTATTGAATATTCGGGCTCAAGCATCACTCCAGTAGCAGCCGATGCCAGCATCGTTACCAGTTCACGCTTCAGTGCAGTGATATCGCTGGCAGCGACCGACTCCTGAGCATCAGGCGCTAAAACAGCCCGCAGAGAGTCGCGATGATCAATGGCCAACACTGCGAAGCGTCCATCATCAGAGATGCCTTCGAGGCTCATGTGACAACACCGGATGGGTCAGCACTCACAACAGGTAGTTGCCAAGCCCCTGCCTGCCAATCGGCTTCTATCCAGGTGTGCTCATCCATAAAGCATGGCGGTGTGCGACGCTCATCGTTGGAGGGTTCACCTGCCAGATAATTCAAAAAATACATGTTCGACCCAGGGCAAGCTACAGATGTGTGATAACCCTTAGGAACAAGTGCAACATCTCCATCGGTCACCACCATGGAATCGTCATAGCCCTCGTCGTGGCGCCAGTTACGGTGAATGGCGTAACCCTCAGGCCGATCAAGACGAAAATAGTAAACCTCCTCCAGATACGGCGAGCCGTCACGTCCGTCGTGGCAGTGCGGCGGCCAGCCTGACCAAGTACCGCGTGGCACATAAACCTCATAGAGGATCAGCTTCTCAGCGGGCAAAGGATGCGCCAGAGAATGAACCACCTGACGATGCGCTTGCCCGCCACCGCGTATCTCGACACGCATCTCTGAAGGCTCAAACACTCGCACTGGATAGCATCCCTCGGCTGGTGCTGAACCGACCGCAGCACGCAGCATCGTCTCTGACTCAATTCGATAAGCCGCACCAGGCGGCAGATAAACAACTCGAGCCATCTCGCTAAACACAGAACTGCGACTCAGCTCTACCATCATGTCATCATCAATAAAAATTCGGCCAGATCCAGCCAGCGGAACAATGGCAGTTTCGCGTTCGGATTCGGCATCGGACCACGGCGCTTCAGCAAATACCTCCACGACTGAGAACTCAACGTAGTTCCAGCCTGCTGACTCGGGTGTCACATGCAGGACGCGCCCTAACCCGTCAGTCGGGCGGATCAGAGAAGTGCTTGACATTATGTCGCCTCCTTACACTTCTGCCAGAGCGCCGTTTGATCGCTCTTCGCGGAACCGGGATAGAAGCTCGACCACGCTTAGCGGCACATAGCCCACAATGTCACGAGTACGCTGCACGGTCAGGCTGGTGTCATAAGGTATCGGGAACCCACCAACCGCTCCTTCCCCTGTTCGGGGCGGCTCAGCAGAGTTGAGCAAAGACGCATCAAGGTCAAACACTTCGCAGGCCAGGTATGCGAGTTCCATGCGTCCCAGCGACTCAGCACCGCAGCAGTGAAACACACCAACCGCAGACTCGTTGGCCGCGATGCGCCACATCACTTCAGCGCATTCGCTAGCCAAAGACGGTGAAGCCACCATGTTGATGTCATCGGCTTCCCAAACAGCGAACTCTTTGTCCTGCTGCAGCGCATCAACAATCGATGTGACGAAGTATCCAAACCCGGCATCTTGGCTACGAGGCGTGGAGGCACGCAGCCATTGCATACCACTCACAGCAGAAACCCGAGCAACAGCGGCTCGTTTCGCGCTCAGCAGCGCAGCCTGCTCAGAAGCCATTTTGAGCACACCATAGATGTTGATCGGGTTGGGTGGAGTGTCTTCATCAGCATCAGTCTGGGTGCCGTCGAACACCCAGTCGGTGGAAACCAGAATCAGCTTGGCTCCGACCTCGTTGGCTGCTGTGGCCAGAGTCTCGGTAGTGCCGACATAGCTACGCCAAGCTAGGTCACGGTCTGCATACATGGCCGCGAAATCGTTGAGGATCATCGAATGAACAATGACATCAGGCCCGAACGCAGCAACGCTGGCTCGCACCCCGTCACTGTCAAGAAGGTCAAGACTTTCAGTGGTAAACATGGCGGGCTCATCAGGCACGAAACGATGGACCGGGCAATGCACCTGTGCGCTGTGACGTTCGGCGAACACCTTGACAATATTGGATCCGACGAAACCTGTGCCACCGGTCACATAAACCCGCATCACCTGAACCTGCTGTAGGCAAGTCGTCTGCTGTGCAGCAGAGTCGGAGCGCAAACAGTTCTCACAGCCAGTTCAGCCGATCTCTTTGATGGTGACCGTGCGACCTTCACGCACCGAAGTCCAAGCAGCTAAGCCCATCACTAACGGAGCACGACCGTCGGTTAGGTCTACCGGCGAAGCTGCCCCGTTGACCATGGCAGCGAAAGCTTGCCACTGCGCCAAATAAGACGGGATGTAACGATCCAAAAAGAAATGTGGCAACGGCTGGCCGTGTGACCCTTCAGAGTCCCAGTAGCGAACCGTCGCCGACGGCGGATTATCGGAGCTGGCCATTCCCTTTGACCCGAAGGCTTCTATCCGTTGGTCGTAGCCGTAGACAGCGCGGCGACTGTTGTCAATGGTAGTTATCGCTCCGTTTGCGTGGGTCAACACCACCACAGCTGTGTCGAGATCACCGGCGGCACCTATAGCGGGATCAACTCGCACTCCCCCAGTGGCGTAAACCTCAACCACCTCGCTGCCGGTCACGAACCGAGCCATATCAAAGTCGTGGATGGTCATATCGCAGAAGATCCCGCCCGACACCTCAATGTAAGCAATCGGAGGTGGAGCAGGGTCGCGGCTAGATATCCGCACCAAATGAACACCCCCCACATCACCAGCAGCCACACGATCACGCACCTGGCGATGGGCTGCATCGAAGCGTCGGTTGAAGCCGACCTGCACCGCGATACCAGCCGCGGTGGCAGCAGCAATACCTCTGTCCACTTCGCCCAGATCCAGCGACAGCGGCTTCTCAACAAAGACAGGCTTACCCACAGAAGCCACCTCCACTAGCAGGTCAATGTGGGTGTCAGTGGAACTGCATATCGCCACAGCATCCACATCGTCAGCTGCGATGAGTTCAGCCGCGCTAGCGGTGCAGCAAACGCCGAGCGATTCCGAGACACTGGCTGCCGCATTATCGGATACGTCATAGACAACTGACAAGTCAAGACCAGCTACCCGCCTCGCAATCAGCTCGGCATGCATGGTGCCGATGCGTCCGCAGCCGATCAGACCGACACGCACCGAGTCAGCCATAGCCAGCTCTCAGTCCTGACTGGCCACAAAGGGTGTCTAGGGGTTTGAACATGTTCACCAGCCCACCCGCTGGGCGACACGTCCTGCGTCCATGGCGGCACGCGCCTCACGAACCGAGGCGCATGCACTCACTTCGGGCACACCCACCTCCCAGAACGCTCCCCCTTCTGTCCAACTATGAGGATGCGTGGCGACAGCAATCACATAACTGCGGTCGCTCAAACGAGCTCTCTCAATTGCTGCTTCGAGTTCGGCGATGGTATGCACCGTCTCAGTCTGACAACCCATTGAAGCTGCATGAGCTGCGAAATCGACCGGCACAAGACGGCTGATGCGACAATCTGCGAGCAGATTGTTGAACGAAGCGCCTCCCTGATTGACCTGAAGACGGTCGATAACCGCGTAGCCGCCGTTGTCGCAAACAACCACGATGAGCTTGTGCCCGGTCAGCACGGTGCTGTAAAGGTCGCTGTTCATCATCAAATATGAGCCGTCACCCACCAGAACTATCACTTCACGCTCGCCTAAAGCCATCTTGGCACCCCATGCACCCGAAATCTCATAACCCATACAGGAATAGCCGTATTCGCAGTCGAAAGAATGCACACTGGCAGCTCGCCAACCGTTAATTGCTTCACCTGGTAACCCGCCAGCGGCAGTCACCACATAAGTCGAGTCCTGCGCAGTTCGATCTACCGCACCCACCACCTGCGCATAGGTGGGCTTAGCCGAATTCGGATCCGATCCAGAGTCATCGCCAGACGCTGAAGAAACCGCTGAGACCGGCGCGGCGATCTTGTCAATGTAGGCGTGATATTGAGCGGTCTCTGCTGCGGCTTGCTGCGACCAATCCTGCGGTGCTTGATAGTCGTTTAGGGTGTCGCTCAACTCGATCAAACCCTCACGAGCATCGGCCACTAACGGCAAGCAAAGATGTTTAGTGGCATCAAAACGGGCCGCGTTCAATCCGATGATCTGCGCTGTTTCGTCACCGAAAACCGTCCATGATCCAGTAGTGAAATCCTGCAGCCGGGTTCCCACAGCCAATATCAAATCGGCTTCGGCGGCCATGGCATTAGCCGAAGTGCATCCGGTCACGCCGATGGGGCCGCAGTTGAGGCGATGATCCGCCCGCAGTGACGTGCGTCCCGCGGTGGTTTCCACTACCGGAATATTGTGAAGCAGCGCGAATTCGGCCAACTGTCTTTCAGCCAACGACCAGCGCACCCCTCCTCCTGCGATGATCAGAGGCCGCCTAGCTCTGCTTAGAGCTGCGGCTGCACGATGCAGTTCACCACGGTCGGGTCTCGCACGACGCACACGGTGAACTGCCTCATCGAAGAAGCGGGCAGGAAAATCGTAAGCCTGCGCTTGCACATCTTGGGGCAGCGCAATAAACGCGGGGCCGCAGTCACCCGGGTCAAGCATCGTATTAACGGCGTGTGGGAGCGACTGCACGACTTGCTCGGGAGAAGTGATGCGATCCCAGTAGCGCACCACCGCACGGAAGGCATCGTTGACGGTGGTGGAAGGTGACCCAAAATGCTCCACCTGCTGCAGCACGGGATCCACGATCCGATGATTGAAAGTATCACCAGCCACAAGCAGCAGCGGCAGGCGGTTGGCTAGCGCCACCGCAGCAGCGGTCACCATGTTGGTAGCACCGGGCCCGATGGAGCTGGTCGCCACCATTATCTGGCGACGCTTAGATGCCCGAGCGAAACCACAAGCAGCTAAGGCCATGCCCTGCTCGTTTTGTCCTCGCCAGGTCGGCAGCACATCGGCTACCTGTTCGAGTTCGTGTCCCAGACAAGTCACGTTGCCGTGACCAAAAATGGCGAACACTCCCGCGAACAGCGCTGCTGTGTCAGCGTCGTGATGCCTGGAGCCTTCGCTAGCAGAGATGCCCGGGTGACCATCTTCGATCTCGATGCGCTGAGCCGCTAGATACCGAACGATTGCTCCCGAGGTTGTCAACCTGACAGTGTTCATAACGAAATCCTCATACTTGTACTTTCCATGCTGTCCATCTGTTCAGTTCGATAAGTTCGTTCGATAAGTTCACTGAGTTTGTTGAGTCTTTTCAGTCGATCCGCACCGAAACCACGTCGGTCCAGGTGCCAGTCGACCAGCTGTGCAGCAGAGCTGCCTGCACGCTCACATAGGCCAGAGCCTGCTCTAGACCTGCTGAGTGCGGCCGTTCCTCGGCCACAGCCGTCAAGAACTCATGGTCTTGGATGGTCACTACATCCTCAAAACCGATGGCGTTAGCTTCACCAGGCACAAACGCGGCGTGGTAAGGGTGACGCTCCCCGGCGTAGACAGTGGTGTAACCACAGTCGCTTTCGGTGTTACGGAACAACTTCATCTCGTTCATGACTTCAAAATCCCAGCTCAAAGCGCCTTCGGTGCCGTGAATGTCGAAAGCCATCTGGCTTTGGGGTCCGACCATGGTGCGTCCGCATTCGAAAGTCCCGCGGCTGCCGTTAGCGAACACAGCCATGGCACCGAAGTAATCCTCGTTGGTGACTACTCCCATAGGGTCATCTGGTGAACCCCGGTCGTAGTGGGTTCCTGACGCTGATGGAAGTGGTCTCTGCTTGATGAAGGTTTCGCCTGAGCCGACCACTCTTAGGATCGGGCCGTTGATCATCATCGCCAAGTCAATGGCGTGGCTAAGAATGTCGGAGGACACGCCGTGTCCGGCTTGCTCCAACAAGAATCTCCAGCTCAGCAGACCAAGCGGATCAGCACCATACATTGAAAAGAAACGGCCCCGGTAGTTGGTGATCTCACCCAGTTCGCCGGATTCAACCAGTTTGAGAGCGTGCTGCACCAGCGGGACGAAACGGTAGTTGTAGCCCACCCCAGTGATAACCCCGGCATCCCGGCAAGCTTTCTCAGCTCGTGCTGTTTGTTCGGGAGTGCCCCCGACCGGTTTCTCACAAAACACATGCTTGCCAGCAGCGGCGGCGGCTTCGACCATCTCGCAATGCATCATGTTGGGGGCACAAACAGCCACCACATCCACATTGCGGTGCTCAACTGCGGCACGCCAGTCGTCGGTGACCTCAGCAAAACCAAAACAATCAACCGCAGCAGCGCGGCGCTCAGCTAGAGGGTCAGCGCAAACTGTCAACTCGACCCGATATTTGAGATCATCGAAAATCATGGGCAAGCGGGCGTAAGAGCGGGCGTGGGCTTGTCCCATCCAGCCGAAACCTATGACGGCGACTCCTAGACGACGACTCTTTGTCATCACAGCCGCCTCGCAGCGACTTCAATCTGAGCAGAGCCAGCAAGTAGAGCATCAATCTCAGCAGTGGTCGGCATGGCATCTGAGCACATCAGCCTGCTGGCCACTATCGCACCTGCGGCGTTGGCTCTAGTGACATTGTCGAGCGGATCGAGTCCAGCCAGCAGGCCATCTACCAGAGCACCACCGAAGGCATCGCCTGCGCCGAGACCGCAAATCACCTCAACCGGCAGCGATGCCACCGTGCCGCGTTCATCGGTAGTGGCCGCCAATACTCCGTCTGACCCCATCTTTACCACCGCCAGCGACACACCCCGCTCCAGCAGACGGTCGGCTGCGATGTCAGGATCGGAAGTGCCCACCGCGATTTCGCATTCGCTCCTATTGCCGACAGCCACTGTGGCGTGATCAACGGCGGCACCGATGTGCTCAGCCGCTTCCTGTGGCGATGACCAGAAGCTGGGACGGTAATCCAAGTCAAGCACTGTGTGATGAGCGCGGCCGCGGCGCTGCAAGGCTGTGAGCACCGCTGAACGTGAAGTTTCCTGAGCGAAGCGCGAACCTGCCACCCACAGCACCGCAACGCTGTAAGCCAGTTCTGGTATGTCATCAAGGGTGAGGTTCATGTCAGGGCCTTGAGGCGACCGATAAAACAGCAGCGGCGGATCGCTCGGAGGATCAAGAGCACAGAAAGCCAGAGCTGTGCGAAGCTGCGGATCGGTTGACACATAGTCGGTACACACCCCGAACCGCTCAGCGAGCACAGTGCGAATGTATGTACCGAAGCTGTCGTCACCGACTCTGGTGACCACTGCACAGCGTCGGCCTAGACGTGCCGCGGCCACAGCCACGTTGGTAGGCGAACCGCCGATCGACTTGACGAACGACGACACTTCACTTAGAGGTACGCCGCTTTGCTGGGGGTATAAGTCAACGCTGACTCGTCCAACGGTCAACAACTCAATATCAGGCACAGAGTTCGCTTGATAGGTCTAAGCAATGAAGCGTGATCTTGCTTTGGATAACAAACTTGTGCGAACAGGATCCGGTTGCGCTGGAGTTAGTTGGCACTGGTTTGGGATAGTTCATGCTGGAGTTGTTCCAACTCGGCACCCCCAGCCATTAGCTGGGTTAGCTCTGACTGAGACAGTTCGTCTTTAGCCCAGTTACCCAACGAACGACCCCGCTGCAGGATCACGAAGCGGTCACCTACGGGATAAGCATGATTCGGGTTGTGTGTGATGAAGATCACTGCTAGGCCTTGGTCACGAGCCTCAACTATGCGGCGCAGCACCACACCGGACTGTTTGACACCCAGCGCTGAGGTGGGCTCATCAAGGATCAGCACTCTGGCACCAAAGTAGCTGGCACGAGCAATCGCAACTGACTGGCGTTCGCCACCTGAAAGCGTACCAACGCTTTGCTCTGTGTCGCGGATGTCGATGCCCATCTTGGCCATCTCAGCTTTGGCGATCATCTTGGACTTGTCGATGTCGATCTGACGGAACGGCCACACACCCTTTTTGGGCTCTTGGCCTAGGAAGAAATTTCGCCAAACCGACATCAGCGGAACCATGGCCAGATCCTGATATACGGTGGCAATACCGGCAGTTAGAGCCTCACGCGGCGAGGCGAAACGCACTTTGTTGCCTTCCAATACAAGCTCACCTTCATCGTGTTGATGCACTCCAGCGAGGATCTTGATGAAAGTCGACTTGCCTGCTCCGTTGTCGCCGAGCACACAAGTCACTTCGCCTGGGTTCACTGTTGTGGTAACTCCAGTGAGCGCAATGATGTTGCCATAGAACTTCGACAGGTTCTTGAGTTCGAGAAAATCGCTGCTCATCAGTTTTAGCCTTCCTCTTTAGAACGCGTCAGACCTTTGGGAACGATGATGGTTATTCCAGAGCGGTCTGGTACGGTTGCGCCAGACTTTACGGGTGCTTTCTCGGCGCGGCTGCGCACATAGTTGTTGACAAGCACAGCCACCAGCAGCAAAGCACCCAACACCAAGAACCTCCAGTCGCTGTTCCATTGAGCGAAACCGATGCCCTGAGAGATCATTCCCCATATCACCGCGCCGACCGCAGCGCCCAGAGCCGATCCGTAGCCGCCGGTCAAAAGGCAGCCACCAACTACAGCCACGATGATGTAGCGGAACTCGTTGCCGTCGCCGACATCAGCCTGCACCGCAGTAAGTCTGAAAGCGATCAGCATCCCGGTGATCCAAGCTGCGCCTGACACCAGCATGAACAGGGTTGTTTTGGTGCGGGCTGCTGGAACACCAACACTTCGGGCTGCTTCCTTGTTGCCGCCGACAGCCATGATCCAGCTGCCGAACTGAGTGCGGGTCAATACCCATGAGCCGACCGCTGCAAAAACCACGAACGACAGCACTACCACACCGAACTGTGTCTGGGGGCAGCGCAGTTCCCCGTCGCTGCCTACAGTGCAGATCTTTTCGAGTTCGGCACCGGTCACGAACAGCATCCGTGTGACGACAGCGAGCATCACCGTGCCTATGCCGACGGTCACAAGAGCCCGCCCTACACCCTCGTCGCGAGTGAACAAAGTGAAGACTGCGGTTACAAGGGTGTAGGCAATGAAAGCTGTGATACCGCCTTTGGTCACGCCGGTGATTAGCGCGTAAAGCACCGCATCTCCATCAGCAACCTCAACCGCGAAAAAGATCACCGTCGCGGCGACTCCTAGCACCGCGCAAATCTGAGTCCAGCGGCCAAAGGCAGGTGGTGGCGGTGCCGAGGTTCGGGACGCGCTCAGGTAGCGTGCCACAGCTGCCGCACCCAGCACTAACGCCACCAGCAACAACAGTGTGAACAACTCCACCCGGATCTTGCGCGAACCAGCTTCGCTTTGAATAAAGAAAGCGAGCAGTGCGATCACAACGCTGATCGCGCCAGTGACCCATACAGAGGGGCGCACTCTTGAGGCTGCGCTCCACAACAGAGTTATCCCTATTAAGGCGAGGCCGCCAAAGAGTATGGCTCTAGCGGCCTGCACTGTCACCAAGAAACTAATTGAGGGAACTGCTACCAGCACCGCTCCGATAGCTGGGTAGCCGGGCGAGACCCTTCCTAGTGCTGCCAGCACGGCTAGCACTCCTACCAGCGCAATTCCCAGCGCGAACAAGGCTCTGCCGAAGTCGCCGCCGAAGAAACCGAGTTGTGAGGAGTCCTCTGCGTTCATCACAACTGCCAGAACGACGGCTGCGCCTACTGCGGCCAATCCGGCCAGAAGATATTTGATCCATCCCGGTGAAACGCCGCTGTCAGAGTGGTCAGGACGCTCATAACGAGCCCGGCACCAGCCAGCCACAGCTGCTATCATTCCGGCCGCTGTCAATGTGCCATACACGATGTTTGAGTTGCGGCCGTCAAGTTCCAGCAGAGCACCGAAACCGACTAGTGCCGCCGCAGCACCTGCCAACGCGATGACCACACCTGACACATTTAGCTTCGAACGTCGCGCATAGGTGAGTTCGAACAGTCCAAGCAACAACGCCAGGCTGCCACAGATCAACAAACCCGCCCAGATCTCGTCGCGCAACAGCCAGAAGCCGGACCAGCGGCGCTCATCCCAGAGGTGCCCGTTACGGAGCCATTCCGCGCCGAAGATGCCGTTCCAGAAGTCGTAGCCTTCAGCTTCGTCAAGGCCCTCCACCAATACTTTGTTGGTAAAAAGCTTCGAGAAACCCAGCTTCGCGCCGATCAGCATGAAGAAAGTGCCAAGGGTGACAATGAAACTTGGCAGCGAGGTCTTCTCCACCAGAGTGCCGTTGAACCAGCCGATAGCTAGCGCGAACGCCAGCGACAGCGGAACCGCCAGATGAAGGCCCAGGCCCGCTCCGTTAACATCAATAGCCAACAAGATGGCAATGATGGCGGTGGCACCAGTCATAGCACCTGCGGAGAGGTCGAACTCACCACCGATCATTAATAGAGCAACCGGAACGGCCATCAAGCCGAGATAGGCAGCAACATCTAGAAAGTTAGCAGTGCCGCCAACCGTGCCGAAAGGCGCTGACACCAGCCAAAAAAGCATCCAGACACCCACGGCACCTAACAAAGCGCCAATCTCGGGGCGGGTCAAGAGCTGCTGGATAGGTCCTCTGAGAGCGAGGCGCTCATCTAGCGGTTCGTCGGCAACAGCACTGTCGCCTGCGGCTACCTGCTCTGCGCTAATCACATTGGACTCGTTCATGGGGTCTCCCCATTGTTTAGCTTCGTCTCTTCAACCGCTACCAAGAAGCGTGAAACGGCTGTGGTGACGCTGCGGGGTGACGACTTTTCGAAACCCCTGAATGACGTAAGTTAGTTGAGGGCGGCCAGATATTCCCAGCCGCCCTCAACTACTTAAGGAGAGACCTAGCGGGTTCCCTGCGAAACCAGAGCCTTCACGACCGAAGCGTTGCCGGTGTCCACGAAGCCAGGGCCTGTGAGGATCGGCAGACCGCCGCCTGCGGTGTTCTGGTTGGTGGCTTGCAGATACATCAAGATGACAGGCAGATAGCCCTGCAAGTACTGCTGCTGGTCGACGGTGAAGGCAACGTCACCTGCCTCAATGGCATCAATCAGGTCACCGGACAGGTCAAAGCCGCCAATCGCGAGTTCGCGACCCGCCTGCTCACCGGCGGCGAGTGCCCGCAACGGTAGGTTCGGGCCTACGCCGAGCACACCATCAATGGAGGGATCAGCCTGCAGAAGCGCGGCGATGCTGTTCTGCTGCTCGTCGGGGTTGGCATCAAGTCCCACGAACTCTGATGTCACGGTGCCACTGAAGGTCTCAGCGAGACCCTGGCAGCGCTCTTCGAGAGCTACGTTGGACTGCTCCTGGCGGGCGCACAGAATATGGGAGGCACCCAGCGCGTTGAAGCGCTCGCCTGCACCGTTGCCAGCCACTATCTCGGTCTGACCAACGTGGCTGACAGCGCCGAGGTCTTTGTAGTTGTTGACACCTGAGTTCAGTGTGTAAAGCGGAATGCCTGCTTCCACGACAGCAGATGCCGCGGCGCTTACGCCAGCCGGGTCAGCCAGCGAAATGGCGATGCCCGAGGATCCCGAAGCAATAGCGGCCTCAATCTCTTGGGACTGTGCCAGTGCATCATTGTTGGAGCCGTAGTAGACCACGTCACAGCCAATGGCAGCAGCAGCGTCACGGACAGCCACTTCAACCACTGACCAGAAAACGCCAGAGTCTCCGTGAGTGATCACATGGAACGTGTGGTCGCAGCCCTGGGTCTCGACGACATCATCGGTGGCTGGCGCTGCGGTAGTGACCGGAGCTTCATCCTCATCGTCAGGCACCGCGGCCGGTGCTTCGGTGGTAGCAGGCGCTGTAGCGTCACCGTCGTCATCGTCGTCGCCGCAGGCTGCGGCGATCAGCGAGATGGCGAGCATCGTCGCTAGCAGCTTCCATAGTCTTGACATTGTTGTTCATCCCTCCGGGAATTGATGGTTGTTGGTAATTGTTCCGCTGCCTGCATAAGCGGGTAGCAGACCTCGCAGGAATTCAAGGCTCTGATCGGCATTTTGCCTGACCCGCGCCACTGCTGAGAGATCGCTCTCAGCGATGGCTGCATCCTGCTCCAAGACGTACCAGAGGTCGCGTCCTGACTCTTCGAGACGGGTAACTATCTCAACGATGGGTACCCCTCCTCGACCTAATGATGGGAACAGGCCGCGCTGCACGGCCTGCATCAGCGAAAGCTCCCTGGCTCGCAGTGGCTCTGCGAGGGCGGTATCTAGATCTTTGAGATGCACTAAGCCCACACGGTGCCCATGACTGTCAATCAACTTCAACAAGTCGGTTCCGCCTAGTGCTAGATGGGCTGTGTCCAGCACGAAAGACACATCTGTGCCTTCAAGAATCCGAACGAACTCGGTGTCGGTTTCGACCGTCGAGTCGAAGTGCGAATGGTAGACCTGCTCAAGGCCATAGGAGGCGACTAGAGCATCGATTTTGGTGAGCGACTCACAAAGAAATGCCCACTGTGCATCGTTGAGAGGTGTCTGTCGCCAGCATTCGAGGTGGCTCACCGCGCAGGTAGCGAAGAACTTCCCGCCAGCGCCTGCGATCAGTTCAGCCCAACGATGCGCCTCTGCAAGAGATTGTACGGCACTTTTAGCCTCATGCAGCACCAGCGGCACGAAACCGCCTAGGAGGTTCAAGCCGTGGTCGCCGAGCTTGTTTCGCAACTCGAAGGGTTCGGTGGGCAGAAA
The DNA here is from genome assembly GCA_028283245.1 of Candidatus Aldehydirespirator catecholifindens. Classification (GTDB taxonomy): domain Bacteria; phylum Actinomycetota; class Acidimicrobiia; order Acidimicrobiales; family Aldehydirespiratoraceae; genus Aldehydirespirator; species Aldehydirespirator catecholifindens. The sequence goes on from JAPYNU010000065.1 coordinate 36,054, forward strand.
ACCCCAGGCACCTAACTCAGTGAAAGTGAACCCCGCAGCGGACATCTCAGCCAGCACCCGCTCCACTGGAAGTTGACAGCCCCAGCCCGGCACCTCGCATACACCCCAACTAATAGGTGCGGTAGCGATCCTCTCCAGCAACGCTGTTTCGGTAGCGCTAATCATGACTTGCAACCAGCCATGCAGCGTGATTCATCGCTTGGTCGCCTCTAGCAGCCATGTTGCCCGTTGTGCTTCTCGCATGTCCTCCGTTGAACCTTCCGTCTGAGCCTTCCCGTCAAACTTTGCCGTGATTGATTGCGTGATCAGTTGACTGATAGATGCCCATTGTGTTGGAGCGCTCCAATTGCATAGCATGTCAGCAGTGAACTGTCAAACCCTAACCTGGTGATGTCTATGCAGCGTCCCACAATGCAGGATGTGGCGCGGCGCGCTGGAGTGTCGCGATCGCTCGTGTCGCTGGTGATGAACAAGTCACCGAAGGTGTCTAAAGGCAAACGTAGAGCGGTACTGCAAGCGGCCAGCGAACTGGGTTATCGACCGAACCTGACGGCCCGACAATTGGCTCGTAGACGCACCCAAACAATCGGGGTGCTCGTAGATGATCTACGGAACCCGTTCTTCGGCGAGGTGGTGGACGGCATCGAAGCTGAGGCCACCGACAACGACTACAACGTGATGATCCTCAACGGCCATCGTGAAGCACAGCGAGAGATCAATGCCGTCGAAACCTTTCTACAGATACAAGTGGAGGCGATGGCTCTGGTGGGGCCACGCCTCAGCGACGACGACTTTGGCAGCATCGGGGTCACCACCCCGTGTGTGGTGGTAGCCGGTGGCACTCCCCTCAGCGACGTTTCCACAATCGGCGTCAACGACCATCTCGGTGCCGAACTCGCTGTGCAGCACCTTGCCTCGCTCGGACACTCTCGGATCGTCCACCTAGACGGCGGACAAAACATCGCCGCCCGGCAGCGACGCTGCGGCTACCAGTCTGGAATGCGCATCAGCGGGCTCGAACAGTTCACCGACATCCGCAATGCTGGCGATAATGAAGCAGATGCTTCGCAAGTGATCGACGAACTGCTAGCCGAAACCGATCCGCCAACAGCCATCTTTGCCTTCAACGACTTGCTAGCAGCCGGTGCTCTCAACCGACTCGATGAGGCGGGAATCTCGGTGCCATCAGAAATGTCGCTGGTTGGCTTTGATAATACTTTTATCTCAGCGCTGCGGCATTTGTCGCTTACCACTATCAACCAGCCAACCCTAGCCATGGGACGACTGGCGGTGGTGACGCTGCTAGCACACCTGTCCGACAACTCCCTAGCTCCGCAACGTCACACACTTCAGCCTGAACTCTTCGTGCGTTCCACCACAGGCCCACCTCGGGACCGTGCCTTGCCTAAAGCCTCCACGAAGACGCATATCTTCTAATTTGACTAATTCGACACTTGTATCAGTGTCAGGATCTTGGTGTTAAGCGTGAAACCACCCGGCCGTTATGCACCTTCACGTCATAGAGCGTTAACGGTTCTTTGGCGGGAGCGCGCAACGCCTCGCCAGTCAGCAGATCAAAGCAGCCGTTGTGCTTAGGGCATTCGACCACACAGTCAAGCACCGCTCCCTCGGCTAGGTGGGCCTTACCGTGAGTGCAGAGGCCATCACTAAGCACGAAAACACCCGCAGGATTTTCCGCCGCATCGCCATCGAGCCGGTAGAGCGCGTAGGTGTCCTTACCATGGTCAACACGACGAACCGACCCAGGCGCCAGCGTTTCAGCTGCTCCCAGATCCACTAGGCCGTCGTGGCACTCCCCTGCCCAAGTAACGAACCCGGTATCAACGAATGATCTGCCCATACCTTCAGCTTCGGGAATGTCTGGCCGAGGTTCGTCGTATCCGGGATTACGCCATTGACACCTCAGGGTAGCGAACACTCTTCGATAGGCACTAAATGTTGAACGATCCGCTGGCGCTAGGAACCCTTTGACCTCTTGGTGCAGAGCTGGCAGCGCGTAATAGGGCACCGTGGGGAAGATGTGATGCTCTACGTGGTAGTTCATATTGTTGTATAGGAACCGAAAGACCGGGTTCATATAGACCGTGCGGGTGTTGTAGCGATGGTCAAGCACATCCTCACGCAGACCAGCGTGTTGCAATATCCCGAAGAAGACCACCAGCCAGGCCCCGTAGAAGGTAGGCAGCCCAATGAACAGTGCTGGCACTATCGAACCGACGGCTACACACCAAACAGCGACTCCCGCTAACACGGCGATGTAAACCCGAGACTCCCACTTGAGTTTGGGCAGTTCGTCTTCGGGAATGAAGTCCCGTGCGTCTGCGTCTATGCGGCCGACGGCGTGTTGCAGGGTTCGCCAGACCGCCTTCGGCAGGATCAGCACCGGCAAATACACCCCGAGCACCTTGGACAGGCTTGACGGGCGAGGAAAACCGATCTCGGGATCGCGGCCCACGATGATGGTATCTGTGTGATGACGAACATGAGACCAGCGCCACAAAGTCGGCTGACGTAGCAACATGAACGAAGCGATGTAGTAGACGATGTCGTTGAGCCGTTTACTGGCGAAGGCTGTGCCGTGGCCGCATTCGTGCCAGCGAGAGTCGGCGACACCGCCATAGAGCGCGCCGTAGACGAAGAACGCGCCAAACGCCCACCAAGTGCCCAACGCGGCCCAGGCCAAATAACCGAAGAGCCCGATCAGGCCAAACCAAGCCAGCACGTCACGCGCAGCTCTAGCGTTGCTGCGAACCTGCAGTTCCCGAAGCCTTTCAGGATCTATCGGTGGTCGGAACCATTCAGCCTCAACCAAGCCACGTTCGGTTGCAAACCGCGAGTCAACACCAGCCAGGCTGTAATCACGAACGTCTGCGACTGTCAAGTTCTAGCCCTTTGATCCACTGCTCCTTCGATCCACTGCCGGGTCGCCAGCTGTCGGATCCAACAAATGCTCGGGTGTGTCGCCGCGCAGCCAGGCAGTCGCCTGCTCAAAGGCTTGGCTAATCAGCCGAACAGTCCCTACTGTAGTTGTCGAAGCGACATGTGGCGTGATGATCACATCGTCACGCCCCAACAACGGATGCTCTTGAGGTAGAGGTTCGGGTTCGGTCACGTCGAGACCTGCGCCGCTGACCTGCCCCGAATCTAGAGCTGCCAACAGGGCATCGTGATCCACTAGCGACCCGCGAGCGCAGTTGACGATCATGACTCCAGGCTTCATAGCCGCAATGCTTTGAGCATTGACCATGTGTCTGGTGTTTTCGTCAGCTGGTGCGTGAAGCGAAATCACGTCGCTGCTGCGCCAGAGATCGTCAAGGCTCACCAGTTCTCCAACACCTGCAGCAGTGTTGGCATCAAGATAAGGATCATGTATGAGCACCTTCATGCCCAGTGCTTTGGCATAGCGCGCTACCCGACTGCCGATGCGTCCACAGCCGACCAATCCCAACGTTCTTCGGTCTAGTTCGAGCGCGTCATGCATGAACCGATAACTGTTTCCGTGGATTTGGCTGCCATGCTCAGCGGGCTTTAGTCGCTTGGCCACCGCAAGCATTAGTGCTAAGGCGTGCTCTGCGGTTGACACAGTGGGCCCGTCAGGAGCGTTGCAAGCAGCAACACCGGCTGCAGCACAGGCAGCGACCGCAACGTTGTCGTAGCCAATACCCGAACGGGCCACGACCTTGAGCCGGGGCAAGCGGCGACAGGCATCGCCGTCCCAGAGCCCTATCGCTCCAACCACGACACCGTCAGCGGCAGCGACATCCTCGGTTATCTCAACTTCTGCGGGTATTGCGACCTCAGCTGGAATCGGTCGATCAACCCAGATCCGCCAAGTGCGGGCTCTGTCGGACATCACCCTGTAAGCCTCAGTCAGCCATGCGCCGTGTTGGCTTAGTGCCTCGTGCGAGGTGGCACGTCCGATTACCTATCACGGTGGAGATTGTATGGGGCTGCGCCGCTGAACAAAGCCCCAGACTTGATGTTCAGGGTTGAGTGCTCAGCGACTCCGTCACATGCTTCATCAACTCTCTCCACTCTTCGACAGACACGCGGTTGTCTTCAGACTGTGACGACATCACCAAATGCATTCCAACGCTCAGTGCCTGATACAAAGCGACTACGGCAGCGGTGCTGATATGAGGCTTGACCAGTCCTGCAGCTTTTCCTTCGGTCAACATTGCACCAATGGTGGCTGCCTGATCATTCAACAAACCCGAAAGCATCTCGCGATAATTCGAATTGCGTCGCGCGCTGACAAAGGCCTCCAGCATCACATCGCGGACCGCTTCGTTCTCGGGTGACACAAAGTCGGCACTTGACTCAATCAACGCATCAATGACAGACGCTCCGCCGACAGGGTGACCTTCGCTGTCGCCAGCGTCATCCTCAGAGCCACGGTCTGGATTCTGGTCGGAGCCCCCAGCAGGGTCGACATCAATGCACCGCGATGCGATGTAGCGAACCGCATCAACGATCAGGGCGTCCTTGCTGGGCCAGCGCGCATAGATTGCGCCGGTGGTCAGGCCAGCGCTACGGGCGATGTCAGCGACCCGTGCCGCGTCGAATCCATGCTCGGCGATTGAAGCAACGGCGGCATCCAATAAGCGCTCCGTGGCATCGCTCATCTGAGTGCCGTCCTCTGGGGTAGCGGTGGCGTTACTGACAGAGTCCATCGAATCTCACCACAGGGTAGATAATAATAACTATTATTATAAAAGGTGTGTCTATAGTTATTATGATAGTAGTTACTACTGACCCCGCGCGCAACACGCGCGCAACACCGGTCAAATCTCCGCTCTGAGCGCGGTGAGAAAATCGCAGATCTCACTCGGTTCGGGTTGTGAGCCCGAATAGACCCACCTAGAAGCGGGCGGCAAACCTGCTCAGATTTCGCTTCCAGACAGCGCTTAGCACAGGGCGAGCCACGAACTCTCCAGCTACCCCACCCATCCACCAAGGGAACCGCAAAGTTTCGCTCCACTCGAAATGTGTGTGCTGCTCATCGTTGTCAGCCGTCACCGACTGCAGACGGAAGCGCCCAACTCCAGTGACCAGTCCTTCGTGGCGTATCCCCATAACCGCCGCCTCTTGCCATTCGGTGACCTCCACCTTGTCGTCTAGACGCAATGGGCCCAATCGTGTCACGCAATCGAAACGAGTGCCGACCCCTTCGGTGGTGTCAGTAGTGAAGCTGATCGACTCGGCATCGCTCATCCATTCAACATGGCTTTTGATATGGCGTAGGTCTTCCCACACCACCGATTGCTTAGCAGGAACCACCGTTGAGACGGAGATTGTGATCATAACTAACGCTTCCAATCTAAGAGACGCGATTCGATGCCTGGACTTCTGTCAGCTTCGTCAGCCGGTAGCGACTCGGCGCGCCAGAGACCGGAAAGCCATCGTGAACGTTACAAGACCTAAAGCGCCGATGGCTGCGATGCCTTTGCTTAATGCCGCTGCATCCCATCCTTCAGACAGCAGCGACCTCATCGCCTCAAGCAGATACGTGACCGGGTTCCATGTGGCCACACCCTGCATCCAGCCTGTCATCAGCTCGCGCGGCAGATACGCAGGGGTCAAGAAGGCGAAAGGAAAGAAGATCAAGAATGACGAGTTCACTGCTGCAGGGTTTCCGGTGCGAAGAGCAACGGTGTAGGGGAATCCTGTGAACGCCAAGCTCCATGCCACCGCCAGACCTAAGAAGACCAATATCCCCAGAGGCCCCGTGCCGAAGCTCACTCCGAAGATGAATCCCATGATCACCACGACTATCGACAATCCCAGTGCCAAAACCACGTCGGCGACCATCAGTCCGAGCAGCAGAGTGGTACGACGCACCGGCGTCACCAGCATTCGGCTGAGGTAGCCAGTCTGGATGTCGATCACGAGCACCGAAGCCCGCGAGATGCCGGTCACCGCAAAGATGATGGCCACAGGTATCTGGAAAGCCCTGTAGTCAATGTTGGGAGAGCGCTCAACGAAAGTTTCCAAAGCACCGATGTTGACCACGAAGAAGAACGTCGGAATTAACAGCGCCGGTGCCAGAGCCTCCGGCTCACGCAAAAGGCTCCGGATTGATCGGCGTGCCACTGTGGCGATATCGCCGACGACACCGACGGGCTTCGCCGTCACCGCGCCTTCTGCATTGTGGAGCACTTGTTGTCTGTTCATTGTTGTTTGTTTCCTGCTGAGAATGTGTCGGGGTCGGAGTGCTGTAGTTCCGAGCCGCTGCCGTTGATGGCATTCAGCGCCTCTGAGTTAGCCGTAGACATGCGATAGCCGGTCGCCAGCAAGAACACATCATCCAGTGAGGGTGTGCGCACTGTAAGCGATTGCGGGTTAAGTCCGGCTGCTGCAAGAGCCACCGCCACACTGCCAACAACTGCAGCCCCGTCAGTCGTGGCGATAGTGAGGCCGCGGCGACCTGGGGTGACTGCGTCAACAGCGTCTAGTTGAGCGGTGGCTTCTGCTGCCAGCGCGATCTCTGCGGCTGGAAGGTCCACCACGATGACATCTGCGCCCACGGCACGCTTAAGTTCAGTCGGTGACCCTTGCTCTACTATGCGGCCCGAGTCGATGATGCCTACCCGATCCGCCAAAGCATCGGCTTCCTCAAGATATTGAGTGGTGAGAAAAACTGTCACTCCTAGTTCGCGGTTCAAGCGCCTCACCTCATCCCATACCTGAGCCCGGCTCACGGGATCTAGGCCAGTGGTCGGCTCATCAAGGAACAGCACTCTTGGGCCGTGAATCAGCGATGCTGCCAAGTCAAGTCGGCGCTTCATGCCTCCGCTATAGGTCTTGACCCGATGCTCCATCGCTTCACCGATACCAGCGAGTTCAACGGCTCGCTCCACAGCCGCAGCACGGTCGGCAGCACTCAAACCGTAGAGGCGAGCCTGCAGGTCAAGAATCTCGCGGCCGGACTGCCGTTCGTCCAGCGCAGCCTCCTGCAAGGCGACACCGATACGGACTCGCACCTCTCCAGGGCTTTCGACCACGTCGTAGCCAGCGACTCGGGCTTGGCCTGCGCTGGGACTCAACAGAGTGCATAGCATTAGCACTGTCGTGCTCTTGCCTGCGCCATTGGGGCCTAGAAAGCCGTAGATCTCACCAGCTTCAACCTCAAGGTCGACCCCGTCCACTGCTCGCTTGGTGCCAAAAGTGCGCGCTAATCCATGCGCTGAGATGGCTGATTCTCGGTTGACGGCTTGGCGGATCTGCGACACAGAGCAACAGGCTAGCTGAGCTCAAGCATCCCGCTTCGCTAATCGTGTTACCCCACCGCCTTTCTCGACGGCTGCGGCGGCGTGCCGCTTGCACTAGTTGAGACGCGTTGGATGCTGCGGCTCAGCTGGTTGGCGCAACAACACTACGCAACGCTCGGCGGCGGTCACGGCACAACCCGTCGCTTCACGCACTCGCCTTGGCTCAAAAGATTGGTGGCTCTCAGCTGGGGAGACGTGGATTACGGTATACGTATGGTTTCAAACCCTGAAACAACTGAAGAGCGACCAGTTTGGTTCGTCGGAGCAACGTTTGGCGGCACCGATGACCAAACCGACGACATCACACAGATAGCCAACACTTACAACGCTTGGCGCAGTTCTGGCAGCGATGACTACGAAGACGTGCCGGGCTTCGGCAGGGATTGAGACACTATGCAGTTGAACACCGACTTTCTGGAACGCTGCATTCAGACTCTAGAGGCCGCGTTTGAGCGACTCCGGAGATTGAGAGAGACGCGATCACCTACGACATTCTCCGAGTTGCCTGCGTGAAGGAGTTTGAGATCATTCAGGAACAGTCAGGGATTTTGCTACGGAAGCGTCTCCGTGCGTATATGGCCTCTCACCGTGAGGCGGATCAGCTGGCATTCAAGCCGATATACCGTCACGCAGCACGCCATGGCTTGATCACAGTCGAGGAATGCGAGCGCTGGCTCTCATATCGCAATAGCCGCAACAAGACTGCACATCTCTACGGCGAAGAACTGGCAGAGGCCATTCTGAAGCTAATCCCCACGTTCATTGCAGATGCCCGGCACCTTGCAACGTTCGTCTCCGAACCATTCGATGACTAGCCGCTTGGACCTGCCTGACCGCTGGCGACTCCAGCTTGAAGCGCTGCTAGCTGAGTATGTGCCAGATGTTGAAGTGTGGGCCTACGGCAGTCGAGTCAACGGCAAGAACCACGATGCCAGCGACCTTGACCTAGTGCTCAGAGGCCCCAACCTCGAACCTATACCGCTAGAGCAACTCGCCAAACTTGAAGAAGCTCTAGAAGAGTCCAATATCCCGATCTTAATAGACATTCAAGACTGGACCAGAATCCCTGAGAGCTTCCACACTGAGATCAAACGAATAAACGCTGCCCTAAATCCAGCAGTACCCAATCTCAGCGATGACGTATGAAAAGCGATGACGTATGAAAACAGACAGTGAACGTAGCAATCGTCTGCGAGACCTCACTGACCCACAATTGATGCCAAACAGTCTCTATATCAGCCTGAACACATGCCTCTTGAATGGACACTTACGGCTTCAAGTGCTATAGCTAGTTGACGAAGTGAGATTCAACGGAGCGGGCGGCGGGGAAGCGCGCTTGCGGGTTGGCTCCGGGGGTGGGACTCGAACCCACAACCTAGCGGTTAACAGCCGCTTGCTCTGCCAGTTGAGCTACCCCGGATCAACTATGAGAGGTTACCAGCGAGCTGGAGACAGAACCCGCGGAATCTTCAAGTCTTGGGCTGTGCTCAATCAGCCAGGGAAGCAAACTCGCCAAAGCCTCAGCGCGGGTGCTGCGCTCGTCAAGGTGCTGAGCGTGCTTCTGGATCCAAACAAGGCTGTCGTTTAACTGCCGAGTTGTCGCAGCATCAGTCGCTGAAGCAGCCAAGCGCCGCAGATTGTTCATGGCGCGCCTCGCGGTGAGGCGCGCCACCCGTGCAAGCACATCCTCAACTGAGGCATTGCCGGGATCAACCGCAAGCCGGTGCAACAAATGTGCCGCTGATTGCGACACTCGATCAGCCGCTGCCACAACTCCCCCTTCGCTCATCAAAGCCTCGTATGCCTCACGATGCGCTGGATCGCCAAAGAGCGTGCCATGCAGCCAGCCAGTCACTTCATCCAGACGATGAATAACCAGCCGCAGAGCCTCATCTTCGGGGGTAAGCCGATCATCATGTCCGGTCTCACTTACCGCTTCGCTGGCAGCACCAGCTCTGCTGGCAGCACCTTTAGCCAACAAGCGAAGCTGACCTATTTCAATATTGCAACGGGTGGCGATGCTGTCCATGTGAGGGTCGCGAATCATGACATCGGGATGCTCCTGAACCACGGCCACCGCTTTTTCGGCTGAGCGAGCCCGTCGCTCAATCGTGGATAGGTCAGCGCCAGCCAGCACCCGGTTGACACGGAACTGAAGAAACGACACAGCCCCTTTGATCGCTTGGCGCAGAGCAGCAGGATCGGTGCGACCTAGATCGCCAGGGTCTTTGCCGGGTGGCAGGTCGGCCACCACAATCTCCAGATCAAACTTACGCTCCCATGCGTAAACACGGCTCGCCGCCGCAGCCCCTGCAGCGTCAGCATCGAAAGCCAACACCAGCCGATTAGCCGAGAAGCGTTTCAGCAGCCTTACATGCTCCTCAGTCAAAGCGGTTCCGCATGTGGCCACAGCAACGTCAAGGCCAGCTTCAGAGCAGCCGATCACGTCGGTGTATCCCTCACAAATGATCGCCATAGCCTCTTTGACGATCTGACGGCGATGCTCATGCAGCCCATAAAGCACACGGCTCTTGTCATAGGTTTTGGCTTCGGCTGACGTGTTCAGATATTTGGGGCCTTCTGCGTTCGGCATGACCCGTCCACCGAAACCAACTGGATCCCCCTTTTCGTCAGTAATCGGAAAGAGAATCCGACCACGAAAAAAATCCTGTTGACGCCCGCCGCGGTTCACGAAACCAAGACCAGAGTCACGCAGATCAGCATCGGAAAGACCCAGATGCCGAGCGAGAACGTCCCAGTCGTCAGGTGCCCAACCCAGTTTCCAGCGCCGCACCAGATCGCCGTCGTAACCGCGAGAACGCAGATAGTTACGAGCCGCGCCCGCATCGCTGCCGTCAAGCAGTCGCTGATGATAGAAGTCTCTAGCTGCTGCGACCGACTCCAGCAGCCTGCGGCGACGGCTGTGGACCTCTCGCTCGTCGCGTCTGGTGTAGCGAAGTTGAATCCCGGCACGCGCCGCCAAAAACTCTACAGCAGCAGAGAAATCAAGCCCCTCAATCTCTTGCACGAAAGTGATCACATCGCCGCTGCGTTGACAACCAAAGCAGTAATAAACCCCTTTGCCGGGAGACACCGACATTGACGGGGTGCGCTCACCGTGCAGCGGGCAGCGAGCCATCCACTGACGACCGGAACGCTTGATCTCGGTGTGCTCAGAGATGATCGCCACAATGTCTGTGGCATCACGTACTTTTGCTATGTCGTCGGCAACGATCCCCATTGAGGCGAACCTACCAGTGCTACATGACTTCGGCCAGCGGCTGCCACAAACTCACAAACCATCTCCAGCGACTGCCACAAACTCACAAACCACCGCCAGCGGCAACTTGAGCTAGCAGAGGCGCTCAGCCAAGAAGTCTGGAAGGCGGTCGACACTGATCCGATCCTGAACCATCGAGTCACGGTCGCGCACTGTCACAGCCGAATCGTCGAGAGTCTCAAAGTCGATAGTCACGCATAGTGGAGTGCCGATCTCGTCCTGACGACGGTAGCGGCGACCTATGGCCTGTGTCTCGTCGTAGTCGCAGTTCCAGCGGCCCTTGATCAAATCGAACACACGATTGGCTACAGGTACCAGCACCTCTTTGCGTGACAACGGCAGCACAGCCACCTGATAAGGCGCCAGACGATGATCCAGTCTCAGCACCACCCGCTGATCGTCGTTGACTTCCTCAATGTGATAAGCCGACATCAAAAATGCCATAGCAGCACGGGTCGCACCTGCAGCAGGTTCGATCACATGCGGCAGATAATGCTCTTCGGTGGCAGGATCAAACACGTCAAGACGTTCACCAGATAGCTCGGCGTGGCAGCGCAAGTCGTAATCACCGCGGTTAGCGATGCCTTCAAGTTCGCCCCAACCCCAAGGAAACAAGAACTCCACATCGGAAGTAGCAGACGAATAATGACTCAGTTCTTCATCGCCGTGCGCTCGCATTCGCAGCAGTTCGGGCCGGATACCCAGATCCAGATACCACTGCAAGCGGGCCTCGCACCAATACTCAAACCAGCCCGCAGCCGAGTCAGGTGGCACAAAATATTCCATCTCCATCTGCTCAAACTCACGAGTGCGAAACACGAAATTGCCTGGAGTGATCTCATTGCGAAACGACTTGCCGATCTGGGCGATACCGAAAGGCGGGCGTTTACGGCCAGCCCGGGCAACGTTGGCGAAGTTGATAAACATGCCCTGAGCGGTTTCGGGGCGCAAATACACCTGCGTGGCTGACTCAGCCACCGGACCGGCGTGAGTGGAGAACATCAAGTTGAACTGGCGAGGTGCCGTGAAGTTCCCTCCTTCAACACAGTCATCACAGCCGCGAGAGTCCTCAAGGGAGTCGAGACGAAAACGCTTGCTGCAGTCACGGCATTCCACCATCGGATCGGTGAAATGATCAAGATGCCCTGATGCCTGCCACACAGCCGGAGGTGACAGGATCGAAGCGTCGAGCCCAACCACGTCATGACGCAGTTGCACCATCGAACGCCACCACTGCTCTTTGACGTTGCGCAAAAGCAGCACCCCCAGCGGCCCATAGTCATATGCCGAGCGGAAGCCGCCGTAGATCTCAGCCGACCGGAACACAAAACCACGCTGCAAGCACAGATTGACAACCGCATCAAACAGCGCTGTACCGACAGGGGTTCGACCGGCTAGGTCGTCAACGCCCTCAAAGTCTGCGGAGTGGATTTCAGAAATCTCGGGCATGATCTCCACAGCGTAGGTTGCATATTTCAGATTTATATTCAGCGCCCGATACTCAGCTGCAGGTGTTGCTCAAGTTCAGCCGGATACTCAACCGCAGACACCGCTCAAGTTCAGCCGAATACTCGACCGCAGACACCGCTCAAGTTCAGCCGGATACTCAACCGCAGACACCGCTCAAGCTCAAAGTCAAGGTCAAGTGCGTTCAAGCACTGCAATCGACCGCAGGCGGCGCTCAAGATGTGACTCGATAGCTGCCGTTGCGAACGCTGTCACCTCATCTATTGCGCTGGTGTCGCTGCATACCAGCGCTGCTCTGAGCTGTCCGCCCAGAATCTGACGTAGCAACTCCAAAGCCTCACGACTGATCGAACGACCCTGCCTGCAAACTCGGCACAACACTCCGCCTGCGCCAGCATCCAAAGCTTCGAAAGGCCCGCTGGCACCACAGGCTACGCAGGTATGCAGTTCGGGTTGCATACCTTCCAGAGCAAGCAACTTCAAGAAGAAACTGGCGACGATCAAGTCGCTCTGCAAGCTCTCAAGAGTGCTTAGAGCCCGCACCAGCATCAAATGTCGCTGCGGATCGCTCTCGGCTTGCGGTGCCAACTGCTCAACAGCTTCCAACATTGCAGATGCCTGAGCGAACCTTGCCGGATCACAACGCAGACCAACGAAACGGTCAATAGTCACCGCCTGAGCAAGCGTCTGCAGTTCACTGCGCCCTGCGTAAAGCTGAACCGACACATGGCAGGCTGGCTCTAAGCGGGCACCGAACTTTGAGCGGGTGCGCCGCACTCCTTTGGCAACGGCGCGCACTTTGCCGTGATCAAGCGTGTGAAGGCTGACAATGCGATCAGCTTCGCCGAGTTTCCAAGTGCGCAGCACCACCGCCTCGTCGCGGTAGAGAGGCACAGCTGTCAGCCGTCGCCGTTGGAGGTGACCACTGAAGCGGTAGTCACGGCGCTGCCGTTAGGGGCTGAAGCGAGCTGGCCGAAACGCCGATCACGCTCTTGATAAACCCTGATCGCCTCATAGAGATCACAGCGCCTGAAATCCGGCCAGGCCGTTTCGGTGAAGTAAAGCTCGCTGTAAGCCATCCCCCACAACAGAAAATTCGAAGTGCGATACTCGCCCGAGGTGCGGATCATCAGATCTGGTTCGGGCATCTCCGGATCATAAAGTCGGCGAGCAATGGTGTGCTCAGTAATCCGGTCTGGTGATATGCCCGAACTAACAACGGAGCGCACCGCGTCAACGATCTCGGCGCGACCCCCATAGTTGAAAGCGATCGAGAGGGTCATGCGACGATTGCGCTCGGTGAGACAAATCGCATCATCCATCAAACCGAGAAGTCGTTTAGGAACCCGCTCGTCGCGACGACCAACGAAACGGATTCGCACTCCCCGCTGATGCAGTTCATCACGGCGACGCAGCAACATATCCTCGTTGAACTCCATCAAGAAACGCACCTCGTCAGCGGGCCGTCGCCAGTTTTCGGTGCTGAAGGCGTAAACGGTGAGCCAGTCAATGCCTATGTCTAGAGCACCTTCCACCACATCAAACAGGGCCTCCTCACCAGCACGATGACCCTCAGTGCGGGGCAGGCCACGAGACTGTGCCCAGCGACCGTTGCCGTCCATTACGCATGCCACATGCGCGGGCACACGGTCGAGGTCTAAGGCAGCGATCATCGCTTGACGCTACCGCGTGACATGGTGCAGATCACGGTTATGCCAGTTCTTGTCCACCTTCACAGCAAGCTGCAAATACGCACCTTCGGGCAGTTCAGCACGCACTGCAGTTCCCACAGCTTTGAGCAATGCCCCGCCTCGTCCGATCACGATGGCTTTCTGAGAAGGACGCTCAACGATGATCTCACAACGCACCAAAGGCCAGTCCCAGTCGCTGACGCGTGTGGTGATGGCATGAGGCAGTTCGTCTCGTGCTGTTGCTAGCAACTGCTCGCGTACTAGTTCCGCAACCCAGAAAGCCGCTGAACTGTCAGACACTGTGTCAGCCGGATAAAGCTGAGGGCTCTCAGGCAGGCGTGCTATCAGATGCTCTAGCAGCGCCTCGGTGCCTTCACCAGTGAGACCACTCACCGGAAAATACGCCTCAAAGTCAAGTTCCGACAGTGCGGCTAGCTGTCGCAGCATGATGCGTGAGCCCACCAGATCAGATTTGGTGACCACCACCACCGAATCGGTTGGCAGCGATGCCGCTATGAAAGCATCACCGCGCCCATACGGTGCCGTTGCGTCAATCACTAGGCAGCTCACATCAACGCCAGCTAAAGCCTGCGATGCTGCGGCGTTGAGGCGCTGGCCGAAAGCGTTGCGGGGTTTGTGGATGCCGGGCGTGTCAACCAGGATCAGCTGCACACCAGGGCGGGTCAAAACAGCACGCGTTTCGGTGCGAGTGGTCTGAGGCTTGTTAGAGACAATCGACACTTTCTGACCGATGATCTGGTTGATGAGGGTTGACTTGCCTGCATTGGGACGCCCCGCCAAGCCGATCAACCCACAGCGTCGAACGTCGGTCATGTTCTGATAAGCCTTACTTGCGTGATGCGTCGACCCTCCATGTGCTCCACACGCAGACACAGACCGTCAACTTCGACGGTCTCGCCCACTTCAGGGACATGTCCCAGCGTGCCGAAAATCAAGCCTCCGATCGTGTCCCAGTGATCGTCGGGCAGGGACGCGTCCGCCAGTGTGTTGAGCTGATCCACAGGCATTCGTCCGTGTAGCAGCGCCTCACCGTCAGCCAGCGATTCCACAAGCCTTTCGGGTCGGTCGAACTCGTCGACGATCTCGCCGACTAGTTCCTCGACGAGATCTTCAAGGGTGACCAACCCGGCAGTGCCGCCATATTCGTCAACCACCAAAGCTAAATGCCCGCCAGTCGTGCGCATCTCGGCGAGCAGTTCATCCACTCGTTTGGTTTCGGGCACGAACACAGCGCGGCGCATCGAATCGCACACGTTGGCGTCACCATCGCCTGAACGCTCGCTACGAGCCAGGTCCTTCAGCAGCACAACCCCCACGATGTCATCAATATCGTTGCGGCAAACCGGCAGCCGGCTGAGCCCACCGTCGATAGCTATCTCAAGCGCTTCTGTCACTGTCATTGTTGCATCCACGGTCACCATGTCGGCGCGAGGCGCCATGACTTCACGAACCACTGTGCGATCTAGGGCTAAAGCCGAGGCGATCATGTCACGTTCTGCGTTGTCGATGGTGTCAGCCTCCACCGCGGCATCGGTGATGGCGATCAGTTCATCTTCGCTGGCTGGTGCGGTGCTGCTCTTGGCGCGCCCAAAAAGCCATCTTCTACGGTGCCGGGGTTCCTTGCCCGTATCACTTTGATGTTGGTTAACCATCACAACCAAGCAGTTCACGTCCAGTTGTGGAACCCTGCCGGTGATGCGCCGCCAACAGACGGTCTTGCTGCGTCTGCATCAATGAGGCTTCGTCAGGGTGTGCATGGTCATATCCCAGCACATGCAGCACGCCATGCACTACCAGCAGCGCCACTTCATCATCAAAGCTGCGCTCCGCGGCGGGGTTATGGGTTTGTGCTTGGTGCAGTGTTTGAGTTGCATAAACCGGACAGATCACCACATCGCCCAACAGCGTCACAGAATCTGCGATCCTGTCCGAAAGTGCCTGGCCTGCATCTGCATCTGCGGCTGCGATTACGGCTGTGGCTTGTTCGTGTTTCGCTTGCCAATCATGCTCGCGCAAAGGCTTTGAAGGCTTTGCGTCTATGGGAAAGGCCAGCACATCGGTGGGGCCCGACTCGCCCATGTGAATCTGGTTGAGTTCGGCCATGGCCTCAAGATCCACAAAACGCAGACCCAGTTCGCCACAGCTGACTCCCTCGGTATGGAGCACAGCCGCAGCCAGAGCAGCCCAACGTGAGGTGTCGATCGGGTTGGAGTTAGCGCTCAGCGTCGTCTCGTCTACAGCGTCAACCTGCACGCCTGCGACAAGCTGATCATCGCTGTGGTTGCTGTGGTCTGAATTCATCGGGCCGAGTCAGCCCGAGCTTTTACGTCTGCGACCCACCCGGTCATAGGCAGTGACGATGTCGGCGACGATGCGATGCCGCACTACGTCGCTGCTGTCAAGGTGAGCAAAGCCGATCCCATCAATGCCACCGAGCAGTTCTTCCACACCTACAAGGCCGCTGCGACCTCCGGCAACGTCAATCTGGGTGACGTCACCGGTGACCACCGCTCGTGAACCAAAGCCGATGCGTGTCAAAAACATCTTCATCTGCTCTGGTGTGGTGTTCTGAGCTTCGTCGAGGATGATGAAACTTGAGTTGAGGGTGCGGCCCCGCATGAACGCCAACGGTGCCACCTCCACTGCACCACGTTCCAGCAGCCGCTCCATGCCTTCGCTACCGACCATGTCGTAGAGCGCGTCGTATAGCGGCCGCAAGTAGGGATCTACTTTGGCCATCAAATCCCCCGGCAGGAAGCCGAGCCTTTCACCCGCCTCTACAGCCGGGCGGGTCAAGATGATGCGACTCACCTCATCGTTGTGGAGTGCTCTCACTGCCATGGCCACAGCCAACCAACTCTTACCGGTTCCGGCAGGCCCGACGCTGAACGTGATAACGCTTCGCTCCATCACATCCACATAGTGTTTCTGGCCCGCCGATTTGGGTCTCACTACCCGACCTCCGGCGGTTCGCAGCACGTCATGGGTGAGCACTTCTGAGGCGCGAACATTGCTTCGCACCATTGCGATGGTGCGGTCAATGGTGGGCGCGTCAAGACGATGCCCATGTTCAAGCAGCAGAATCAGTTCCTCAAAAAGTCTGGCGACCGTGTCGGCTTCATCTCCGAGCACGCTGACTTCGTTGCCGCGCAAATGGATACGACTGCCAGGGAAGGCCTTTTCGAGCTGACGAAGATTGGAGTCGTGCTCGCCCACCAGCGGACCTAGCAGATGATTGGCGGGAACGCGAATAATGGTGGCGATCTCTGACATGCCTGCGATATTGAGGTTACACGATTAGCAGTCTGATAGCGCTTGGTCGGATAGCGCTTGGTGAGTGCAGGCACGGCTTGCACCCCCGACAGGACTCGAACCCGCAACCTGAGGGGTAGAAACCCTCTGCTCTATCCAGTTGAGCTACGGGGGCACAGTAATGCTAGCGCAGCGGCTATGCTCACAACTGTCCGCTTCGGCGGGCAGCGTGGTGGCCGTAGCTCAGTCGGTTAGAGCGCCGGGTTGTGGTCCCGGAGGTCGGGGGTTCGATTCCCCTCGGTCACCCCAGTTGATGTAGTGCTTTTCGTGGGATGCGATCTAGCGCTATCGTAAAGCCTCCACCAAGCGCCTCTAGCTCAATTCGGCAGAGCAACGGACTCTTAATCCGCAGGTTCTGGGTTCGAGTCCCAGGGGGCGTACCCGCATTACGCAGCGCTAAGTCATCGTTGGTGTATACAATACTTAAGTAAGGTCAAGTTCGCTGTCAGAAGCACCCATCTGATGCGGCGTTGGTTTAAGGTGATCGTGACATGGACCGATGTGCAATATTTGTTGACGCTGAATACCTCTACAAAAGAGAGGGAGAGCAGCACAGCGAAAACCGCGGACGCGGAGATGTGCAACTCTACTGCTTAGGTGCAAATGAGTTTCTCGCAGACCTCGCCAAGCACAACTGCGGCCTCAATCCGCTTCGCACCTACTGGTATGACACAGACTGCCACGACGAAGCCAGCCCTGCACAACAGCAAATAGCCACGCTGCCCAACATGAAATTGCGCCTCCTTGAAAACGGCGCTGCTACTAACCCAAGCGAATTCGTTAGAGCTGCCATCAAACGTGACTTGTTGACGCTCGCCGAGAACCGAGCCATACGCGAGGCGTTCCTGCTGTCAGACGACGAAAACCTTCGCGACTGCGTCGCAACAGCGCAAGACTTGGGCGTGCGAGTCGCTCTTATGAACATTGAAGACTCCGAGGAGGGGCCTAGCTGCGTTGATTCGCTGAAAGCCGAAGTTGATGAAGTGATCAGCCTCAGCCAAGACGACCTGTTGCGGTTCATGAGAAGATCCCAAAGCCCAGAAGATGCCGGTTCAGATTCTTATGATCCCCTTGAATCAGTGTCGAAGGCTGCCTCTACGTTCGCTGACGAATGGCTAAATACCGCATCCGACGAAGAGTTCGACGCACTATGCGATCAACGTCCACGCATACCAGAATCACTCGACGGTGACCTACTGTATGCAGTGGAGCGCGTTCTGGGAGGCACTTTGCGAGGCCAAGACCGCCTGCGACGCACTGTGCGTCAAGCTTTCTGGAACAGGATTGATGAGGAAATCGGCGACTGGCCTCCTGACCGATCGGGACCATAGTCGCCCAGCGATGCCCACCACCAACGGTCTTGCCGAAAACTCCGACCCCGCCAAGTTGCAACAGTTGATTCTCAGCTAGCGGTGGCCAGTGCAAGCCACTGCGAAAGCGTCAAAGCCTCAGGTCGAGCAACAGGATCCACTTCAGCTGCTGCGAAACCGTCATCGTTGATCAGGTCTGCCAGAGAACGCCGTAGCATCTTGCGGCGCTGCCCGAAGGCACTACGAACCAGCATCTCAAAGCGATCCTCCGTTTGCATCGCCAATTTCGGCAAGTCGCTGTCTTTGAGGCGCTCAATACGAAGCAGTGCAGATTCAACATTCGGCCTAGGCCAAAAGACCGAAGGCGGCACCTTTGCCACTATTTTTGCGGTAGCCCACCGTTCCAGAACCACGCTGGGGACACCACGCAGTCGTGACCTTGGCGGTGCTGTGAGCCGTTCGGCTGGCTCTCGCTGCATCAGCACCACCATCGTGGCGATGTTGCTGGCTGAACGTAACAGATCAAGCACCAGTGGCGTGGCGATGTTGTATGGAAGGTTGGCCACCAGCACCCAACGCTCACCTGTGCCCAGAACCGAGTCAAAGTCAAGTTGTGTGGCATCGGCTTCCACTACTGTGACACGACTGGCGATGCTTGCACCGTCGGCAAGGTTCGCAGCCTTTAGCTCGACAAGCAGTTCACGTAAAGCCGCAACCAGACCACCGTCCACTTCCACGGCCAGCACTCTGGCACCGGTGGCGGCCAAACCGAAAGTGAGCGAACCTAGCCCGGCACCAATCTCCAGCACTTGATCATTGGAACCCACACCACTGAGCCGCGTGATGCGGCGGATCGTGTTGGGGTCCACCATGAAGTTCTGTCCATGAGAGCGCCGCGGTGCTAAGCCGAAACGGTCTAAGAGGGCTCTCAGCTGTGGTTCGCTGTGGATCAGCGTGGCAGGCGCTTCTTGCAGGTGGGCCAAGGATCCCAGCCGTTAATCTCATACAGTCGGTAGGCCATCTTGTCTTGATCTGCCGGTGAAGCGTCTATGGGATCAACCCCGACCAGTTCCTCGTAATACATTCCTGCCACCCAGTCCCAAGTGCGAATTGAGAACTGATAAGCACCTCGGTAGCGGCCTGTACGACTGAGAGCCTCATAGTTGTGCGTTGATTCGCAGAACCGCAGGAAATCCCATTGCTCTTCAGTAGTACCTTTAGGCAGTGGATGCGACGACAACGCCTCCACTAAAGAATCCGCAATCTGAGCATCCACTGAATCATCCAATAAAGGATCTGCAATCTGAGACTGCTCCGACTGTGTGAGGAGTGTCTCAAAAGCGGAGCCGAAAACCGGCACACTCGTTGGCGGAGGCTCAGGAAGCACGAACACCGCCACAGTAGTCGTGGTCGTCGTCGTGGTCGTGGTGGTCGTTGGTGCAGTAGTTGTAGTCGTTGGCGCAGTAGTCGTCTGTGCAGTGGTCGTCTGTGCAGCAGTCGCAATCGTTGGCGCAAACACTGTGGTCGTCGGTGTGGAAGCAACGGCCGTGGACTCAGCAACAACTTCTGAGTTAGCGGCATCTGCTGTCTGTGAAATTCTCGGGGGGGTAATGGTTACTAAGGGCAGCGTTGTGGAGGTGATGCTGGGATTCTGTGAAGCTGCAACATCAACTCCAGCACCTACCGAATTGGTGTCTGTAGTGGTGATAGCCGCATCGGCAGTTTCGACAGCAGAGTCCGACGACGAGATTTGAACTGCGGCGAGTCCCCCGAACCCAACGACCAGCACAACACCTAGCAGGCTTGCAGATCTGCCAAGCCAGCTTCCTACAGCAAACTCTTTCAAGTGCTGCAGTCTCGATCCTGTAAAGTTCGTACTATTGCCGTTCAAGGGTTCGTGACCAGTCATGATTCTCGTCCGACGATTTCGTTGCTGACTGCGCCTGCGGTGCTGCGTTTATAGAAAGCACAGGTGGTGGCGAATGTTGCTTTCTCGACCTGGGCCACATTAAGACCTTTAGCTTCAGCCACCGCTGCGCCCACCACGGTCACCAGCGCTGGCCGGTTCGGTTTGCCGCGATGCGGAACCGGTGCCAGAAAAGGGCTATCGGTCTCGACCATCAGCCGGTCGAGTGGGCACACTCTGGCAGCTTCGCGCACCTCTGGAGCTTTCGGGAAAGTGACGATCCCAGAAAAAGACAGGACAGCCCCTCGTTGTAGACATTTTTCAGCTTCTTGGGGGCCACCCGTGAAACAGTGCATCACTGTGCGCGACGGGATGCCCTCGCTGTCAAGCACCGAAAAGGTGTCGCTCCACGCCGCCCGCGAATGAACCACAAGCGGTAAATCATAACAATTGGCAAGTGCAACTTGTTTCGCAAAGATTTCACGCTGTGCTGGCCGTGGGGAGTGATCATAGTAGTAGTCGAGGCCAGCCTCACCCACCGCAACGACTACAGGCTGCTCCAGCAGAGTTTCAAGACCATCAACCCCTTGCGAAGCCTCGTGAGGATGCACCCCGGCAGTGGCCCAAACCCCTTGATGAGCTTCGGCGACGGCTATCGCTTGGCGCGAATTTTCGACGTCGGTGCCCACATTGATGAGCAACTCCACACCGACTTTGCGTGCGTCAGCGACCGTCTCCGATGCTGCGTCAGTGCCAAGATGGCAGTGATTGTCAGCCCACGCCACAGTCTTGAACCCGTTCTGTGAGGTAGCTATCACTCATGACAGCATCTCAGAGTGCTGCGACACCGAACTCATTGAGGTTGTTACTCATAGTGGCTCTTGTTGTACCAGATCAAGTGCTGCAATATCCAATTTTGAAAACAGCGGCTTGGGTTTAGCGATAGTAGTGCCGATCACAAGGGCTGGCCTCTCCCAGCGCTCAACAGCACCAAAAACTGAATCAAGAGCCTCCGTTGAGAACGGTAGATACGGTGCCATCCCGGTGCGCACACCTGCGATAGCCTCAAGTGCGGTCACTAGCACCACAGCGGCTCGGTCGGGATCGGTGGAGGCCAACTTCCACGGTTCGTTCGAATTGAGATACGCGTTTACTGCGCCAGCAGCTTCCATCGCAGCACGCAAACCGGCTCGAAGCTCAACCCGCTCAATGTAGTCAGCCTCTTGACGTAAAGCCTCGTCTACACCCGCTAGCAGCTCAATGTCTGAGTGTTGGCGCTCACCCACCGCTGGAACCACTCCCCCGAGCGCAGATGCAGCCAGCGACAGTACCCGGTTAACAAGATTGCCCCATGTGGCTACCAGTTCGTCGTTGATTCGTCGGGCTATTTCTTCCACAGAGATCTCAGTGTCGGCCTGCTCGGGCAGAGCCGCGGCTAGGGCGTAACGCAAAGCGTCAGGCTCAAAAGTGCTGAGACCTTCCCCGATGGTTAACCCCACTCCGCTGCTTGCGGCCATCTTTGCCCCCGAGAAAGTCACATACTGGTTGGCGGGCACATTATCTGGCAGGTGCAGGTCGCCGTATCCCATCAGCTGGGCAGGCCAGAGCATGGTGTGAAACGGAATGTTGTCCTTGCCGATGAAATAGGCGTGATGTGCATCGTCGTTGTGCCACCAGCGCTTCCAGGCTTCGGGGTCACCGCTTCGGGTCGCCCATTCCTGCGATGCCGACAAGTAACCGATCACGGCGTCGTACCACACGTAGATGCGTTTGCCTTCGCCCAAGTCGTCGACGGGAAGTTCTACTCCCCAGTCAAGGTCTCTTGTGATGGCCCGGTCTTGCAAGCCGTCGTTGGTCCAGCCGAAACTTGAGTTGAGCACATGCGAGCGCCATCCTTGGCGGGTTTTGAGCCAAGCGTCAACCTGTTCGGTGAAGTCGGAGTAACGAAAATAGAAGTGCTCGGTGGAGCGCAACTCGGGCACCGCACCGGTGAGACGAGAGCGCGGCTCTATTAGTTCAATCGCGTCAAGGGTGCTGCCGCAGTTATCGCACTGATCACCGCGTGCTGCTTCGTAACCACAACGCGGGCAGGTGCCTTCGATGTAGCGGTCAGGCAGGAAACGCTCGCTGGCCGGATCATAGAACTGCTCTGAAACACGCTTGTCGATGAAGCCTTTTTGCAGATGCGTCAAAAACATGTCCTGGGTGACTGAGGCGTGGTTGGGGGTTCCTGTGGTGGTGTAGAGATCCCAAGAGATGCCCAGAAGCTCCCACTGACGACAGAACTCCGAGTGGTAGCGGTCAACGATCTCTGCGGGAGTGACCCCTTCAGCATCGGCTCGCACAGTGATCGGCGTGCCGTGAACATCAGAGCCGCTGACCATCAACACATCGTTGCCAGCTAAGCGCTGATAGCGGGCATAAATATCTGCGGGTAAGTAAGCCCCGGCAAGATGGCCAAGGTGACGGCTTCCCGACGCGTAGGGCCACGCGACAGCGACAAGTACCGGCATTGCCATGATTGGCAGATTACTGCCTCAAAACCCGTACCAAATATGCCCGAGTGCCGCACACGCGGAGTTCGGCGCTGGTCTGGACTGCCTGTTAGGGCACATTGCTTATCGTTTTTGACCAACAACCATGTTGTAGAGCCAGCGACGCGATAACTGCTGCTCGGCAGCAACTGCGGCTATGGCATCACGGCGCGTCATACCGCTATCCAGCAACTTTTTGACGGCGGCCAAGAGATGCTCTCGGTCCGTTTCGGTGATGGCCGCAGCGCTGTCGTGTTCAACAACCGCGCCCTCAACCACAATCACTGCCTCGCCTTTGATGCCTGAGTCTGCCCAGTCGCAAAGCTCACCAAGATCTCCTCTGGCTACCTCTTCGTGGAGTTTGGTGAGTTCACGAGCCACCACGGCACGCCGCTGCGATCCGCACTTCTCGGCTAGGTCTCGCAGGCAGTCCGCAAGACGATGCGGAGATTCATAGATCACCGTGGCGCAGTCGTTCGCTGCCAACTTTTCGAGCCGCCTAGCACGCTCTTTACCTTTGCGAGGCAAGAATCCTTCAAAGCAGTAACGGTCGGCTGCGAAACCGCTCACCGCCAGAGCTGACAATCCCGCGGAGGGCCCAGGCACGACCGTTACTACATGGCCAGCGTCTGCCGCCGCAGCCACCAGTCGAGACCCCGGGTCGTTTAGAACAGGCATGCCAGCATCGCTCACCAACGCAACGCTGGCTCCGCCGCTCAGCATCTTCAAGATCTGAGGGATTGCTGCAACTTCGGTGTGCTCATCAAGGCGTCGCAAACGCAGTCGGTTGCTTCGGGACTGCTTCACTCCGGCGCGTTCTAGCAGACGGCCGGTTCGGCGAGTGTCTTCACAGCAGACAAGATCCGCACCGCTAAGAGCCTCGACTGCTCGGGGGCTGAGGTCACCCAGGTTGCCGATGGGGGTGGCCACCAGCACCAGCGAAGCGGTCACCGCCGGATCTCGAGTTGCGTGCCTTCGATCACACCCCAACGCCTGAGGTTTCCGGCTTCGGTTTCGATCACCGACCGGGCTCGCCACACCGGCAGTCCCACACGATTAGCGGGCATGGTTGCTACTCGCAGCACCAACATTTCGGCATCACAGTGAGCCACGTCAATCATGAAATGCATCCCGAAAGTGTGCACAGATCGTGTGCGTTCCAGCAGCAGAGCGCCTTCAATGCCGGAGCGCCCGATCAACCCTCTGCGCCGTTCGCGTCTGCTTGAAGCGATCTCA
This sequence comes from Candidatus Aldehydirespirator catecholifindens, assembly GCA_028283245.1. Lineage (GTDB taxonomy): Bacteria > Actinomycetota > Acidimicrobiia > Acidimicrobiales > Aldehydirespiratoraceae > Aldehydirespirator > Aldehydirespirator catecholifindens. Next base: position 60,103 of record JAPYNU010000065.1, read on the forward strand.
AGCGATGCCACTACCTGATCTTCGACTAACAGCCAGGCCATGCCTATGAATCTAACAGAAACCGCGGCTTTAGTCAAATCATTCTAATGCTATTGATGTTATAACATGATAAGAGAGTTAGTGGGGCATTTGGGAATGGCAAATTTCAAACGTTGAACCTGAACTCCATCACATCGCCGTCAGCAACCAGGTAATTCTTACCTTCGGATCGCACCAGACCCTGCCGGCGAGCCTCCGACCATGAGCCCACATCCAGCAGTTGCTCCCAGGCAACAGTGTCGGCACGGATGAAGCCCCGCTGAATATCGGAATGCACGGCACCTGCGCATTCAGCAGCTGATGCTCCAGCACGAAAAGTCCAGGCTCGGCTCTCTTTTTCGCCGGTCGTCAGAAAAGTCCGCAAACCCAGCAGCCTGTAGGCGGCACCTAAGAACTGATCCAATGCGCCGCTTCCTAAACCTAGAGCAGCCAGCATTTCGGGCCGCTCCGACTCGTCAAGTTGTGCAGCCTCGGCCTCAAGTTGCACGCACAGCGCCACGACCTGAGCATCTCCCAGTTCGGAGCGCACCGGTTCTGTCAACTCCGCAGCCGACGCGATCTGGTCCTCGCCAATGTTCACCACTGCCAGAGTTGGCTTGTTGGTGATCATGAAGAACGGGCGCAGTCCCTCACGAACCTCGTCGCCGAAACCCGCTCGATAAAGCGGCACTCCATCGGAGAGAACCGCAATTGCCTCACCCAGAATGTCGCGTCCGTCGCGCCGGGTGGGATCGCTCTTGGCTGCCTTGGCCAGTTTGTCAAACTGACGTGACGCGCTTTCAAGGTCAGCCAGAGCAAGTTCAGTTTCGAGCACTTGCAGGCTGTTGAGCGGATCGTCGTCGCCGTCTATGTCTGTGTCAACGAAAGAACGCAGCACATAGACGATGGCATCTGTGTCGCGGATATGCCCAAGGAAGGCGTTGCCTAAACCTTCTCCACGGTTAGCGCCCGACACTAGGCCACCCACATCAGTGAACTGCACTGTGGCATGAACGACGCGACGGCTTCGGCTCATTTCCGCTAGTGCGTCGAGGCGTTCATCAGCAACGCGAGCCACCCCTACGTTGGCGGTCTTAGTGGAGAAGGCGTGACGTGCGGCGACCGCCTCAGTGCCAGCTAGTGCGTTGTGCAGTGAGGTCTTGCCCGAGTTGGGCAACCCCACAAACCCGAATCGTTGCATAGAGAATCCTGCTCGGTACCAATCCTTTCGGCGGTTTTAGATCATCGGCCGAGAGCGGGCTGCCCTCAAACAAACCTGGTTCGCAGTATTGGCGCAGTATGGCTCGGTCGCAGAGGCTTCTCAGGTCGCAATCAGCTGTTACGTCCGACGTTGGGTTTGCGTCCGTGGTTCGCCTTAGACCGGCGAGCCTTGGCACGACGTTTGCTGGTGCGCTTGGACATGGTCTCAGGTTAGCGCCATACAGGAACTATGCAGTCTTCCTAACGCAGCATCCCCAACAAATAGTTGTAATGAGAACCTTGTCCACCCCTAGCACAGTCAGCACTGGCAAACTTGCACGGATGTTGTTGATCTATGACGGCCAATGCGACTTCTGCATCCGCTCAGCGGCTTGGATCAGGGCCCGCCTGCCTGCTGCTGCGAGGGTCGAGCCGTGGCAGGAAGTCGCGCTGAAGCAATTCGGCCTGAGCGAAACCGATGTTCAAACCTCTGTCTGGTGGATTGAAGGCGCAAACAAGTTCAGCGGAGCGCAAGCAATCGGACGTTCGCTGATCGCCTCTGGCGGAAGTTGGGCATTAGTCGGACGGGTGCTGATCCACCCTCCCGTATCTTGGCTGGCAGAACTGTCCTACAGATGGGTGGCCGCCAACCGGCACCGGCTGAGCTGGATGCACAAGACCCGACGCACCCACTAACATCAACGGTATACAACATTGACCAGACCAAACCCCTGGAGGAATCAATAATGCTCAAGCGCCTGTTTGCGCTGACCTCAATCCTTTTAGCGTTCGCTCTGCTCGCAGCAGCCTGCGGAGACGATGACGACGAAGAGACGGTCAGTAGTCCCGCCCCCGCGGCTGAAGAGTCTGAGGAGGAAATGGCCGAACCCGAGGAGGAAATGGCCGAGACCGAAGAGGAGCACTCAGACGACGATCACTCCGATCATGATCACGAAGACGAAGACCATTCAGACCATGAGGACGAAGCCACCGAGGAGATGATGGATCTCCCGACCGTCGGCTTGGTTTATGACATCGGCGGTCGTGGTGACCAGTCATTCAACGACTCAGCAGCCGCAGGCATCGAACGAGCCGCAGCCGAACTCGGAATTGAGTTCACCGAAGCATCACCCGAACCCGACGGATCAAACCGTGAAGAAATAATGCAGCTCGCAGCAAGCGAACACGACATTGTTGTGGGTGTCGGCTTCCTTTATGAGAGCGCAGCCGCAACAGTCGGCCCTGAAAACCCTGGCACCATGTTCGGTGTGGTCGACTCAGGAATGCTTGACTTCAGTGCCGATCCCCCAGCCCCATACGCCGACAATATTGCCGGACTGGTTTTCGCCGAACATGAAGGCTCGTTCCTAGTGGGTGCAGCCGCAGCACTGAAGACTAAGACTGGAACCATCGGCTTCATAGGCGGAGTGCAAAACGTCGGAGGTCTAATCGAGCGCTTTGAGGCCGGTTACAACGCCGGTGCCCGCGCCGTCAACCCCGACATCGAAATCATCGGCGATTACGTCACCCAGGCACCCGACATGGACGGTTTCAACTCTCCCGACCGGGGCAAAGAAATCGCTTTGGCCATGTACGAAGAAGGCGCAGACATCATCTACCACGCTGCTGGCGGCACAGGCGCAGGACTATTCCAGGCTGCTCAGGAGCAGACCGAAGCCACCGGATCAAAGGTCTGGGCTATTGGCGTTGACTCCGACCAGTACCTGACCGCTGATCCTGGAGTGCGCGAATTCATCCTGACTTCAATGCTCAAGCGAGTGGACTCTTCGATCTTTGAGATGATCAAGTCAGTAATCGAAGGAACTATGGTGCCGGGCCCGACCGCCTATGACCTTTCGGTTGATGGGGTCGGCTACAGCAGATCAGGCGGCTACGTTGACGACATCGTCGATCAACTTGAAGACTTCCGCGCGAAAATCATCTCCGGCGAGATCGTGGTTCCAAACGAGCCCTAAAAATCGAGCGCCTAAGCGAGAACCGTGCTTGCGACTGTATTGACATAGCGTCTACAACAGTGGCTCAAAGTGCGATTTGCAACGAAGCGAACGGGTCGGGTTATTGTCCGGCCCGTTCGCCGCGTTCGGCCACGTTTTTCGTGTTTAGTGCTCGCAAGCGTTCACTATCACTAAAGTTTCATTAGGGAGGCCGTGTGTCGCAGGCCACAGAGCCAGATTCAGAGTCGGTGACAGAGCCGGAGACAAAGCCCGAATCTGAACTGACCGCAGCGTCAGCCATTGAGTTGACGGGCATCACTAAGCGCTTCCCTGGTGTCGTGGCTAACGACAACATCAACCTCACCGTGGCCGAGGGCGAGATCCACGCCATCTGCGGCGAGAACGGGGCTGGCAAGTCGACCTTGATGAAGATCCTCTACGGCATGCAGCCACCCGACTCTGGGACTATCAAGATCTCAGGTGCCGTGGCGGAGCTTCATTCACCGGCGCAGGCCATTGAACTCGGAATCGGCATGGTGCATCAACACTTCATGCTGGCCGATCAACTCACCGTATTGGAGAACGTGATTCTCGGTGCTGAGCCGACACTGTCGGTCGGGCGAATCAACTTCAGCGCCGGACGCGCTCATCTAGACGAAGTGAGCCGAGCCTACGGACTTGACATCAACGCCGATGACTATGTAGAAGACTTGGAAGTCGGTGAACGTCAGCGGGTTGAGATCATCAAAGTGCTGTTTCGAGGAGCAAAAATCTTGATCCTTGATGAGCCCACTGCTGTGCTGGTACCTCAGGAAGTGGATGAACTGTTCTCAAACATTCGGGAACTCAAAACCGGTGGCACCACTATTTTGTTCATTGATCACAAGCTTGATGAAGTTTTGGAGATCGCCGACACAATCACGGTGCTGCGTCAAGGCCGCACGGTTGGCACAGTCAAGCCCGATGATGTAACAGCTCGCGATCTAGCCGAAATGATGATCGGCTCAGAGCTGCCCAAACCTGATGCCGGTGCTTCAACCGTCACCGACGAGGTAGCTCTCGAAATCTCGGAACTGCGAGTATTGGGGGAAGCTGATCGTCCAGTAGTTAACAATGTGAGCCTGACAGTTCACCGTGGTGAGATTGTGGGCGTTGCCGGAGTTGAAGGCAACGGCCAAGCCGAGCTGGTCAACGCCATAATCGGTACCACCCCGAGTGATCAGGGCAGTATCAAGATGCTGGGCCGCGACATCACCAGCGCTTCGGTGCGCAGCCGGCGCGAGTTGGGTTTGGGCTACGTGCCTCAAGACCGTCACCGCGACGGCCTGCTGCTCGGGTTCAGCCTCTGGGAGAACGGCACACTGGGTCACCAGACCGAAGCTCCGTACTCTCGCGGGCTATGGCTGAGCCGTGACGGTATGCGCAAACGCGCTGAGCAAATCAAATCTCAGTTTGATGTGCGTACTCCCAACATTGACCTGTCGGCTCATGCCTTATCGGGAGGCAACCAGCAAAAGCTGATCGTGGGACGTGAGATGGTTGCGGATCCGACGGTGTTCATCGCTAATCACCCCACCCGAGGCATTGACGTCGGTGCCCAGGCCGCGGTATGGGACCACATCCGCGAAGCCCGAGCCAAAGGTTTGGCAACTCTTTTGGTGTCGGCTGATCTTGAAGAACTCATCGGGTTGTCCGACACGATCGTGGTGATGCTGCGAGGTCGTCTTGTGGCTCGCCTTGACCCCAACGAAATCACACCAAGAGACTTGGGCACCTACATGACCGGAGCTGCTCTCGAAACCGAAGAAACCGAAGAGACCGAAGAGGCTGTGGCCAGTGCCTGAGCTTTTCATTATTAGACGATCTCTGATGTCTCTGGCTGAACACTGCTTCACATATCGAGGTTTCGCTCAGTGAACGAGCGATTAACCCGGCGGCTGATATTGGCCGCGGCAGCACCAGTGTCGGCGTTATGCATAGCTGTTGCGCTATCAGCAATCGTGCTGCTGATAGCGGGAAGTAACCCGATAACGGCCTACTTGGACATGCTTGAACACGGCAGCAAGCTCGAAACTCAAGTTGACATCCTCAACCGTGCTACACCGCTTTATTTGGCTGGTGTGGCTGTGGCTATCGGTTTCAAGATGAACCTGTTCAACATCGGTGTGGAGGGTCAGTATCTGTTGGCGTTCATCGTCGCTGCACATCTCGGTGCTCAGGTAGAACTGCCTCAGGTACTACACATTGCCTACGTCTTGGTGGTCGCCATGGTGATAGGCGGTGCTTTCGCAGGCGTGGCCGGTGTGCTGAAAGTGACCCGCGGGGTCAACGAGGTGATCTCCACGATCATGCTCAACGCAGTGGTGATCTCAGGTCTGGCCGCCTGGTGGATTGTGGAATGGCAGGCCGGAGGAGAAATATCGGCCACTGGAGGCCGGGTCGGCACAGAACCCATTGACGAGAGCAGGCTGATGCCTGACATCAACTCCTGGCTGGAATTCTTCACCCGGGAAGTCGGCTTCGGCAAAGAACTCACTGGAATGCTGATCGTGGCGGTGGTAGTCGGAGTGTTTTATCACGTTCTTTTGACTCGCACGGTTCTGGGTTTCGACCTGCGCTCAAGTGGTGCCAACCAACATGCATCACATGTCGGCGGAGTTTCACCCAAGCGCATGATCGTGATCGCTATCGTGCTTTCAGGTGTGGTAGCAGGCTTGGTGGGCATGCCCGAGCTGATGGACTCCGGCTATTACCCGTCGAACCCGGTCAGCGGTCTCGGTTTCTTGGGGATTGCTGTTGCGCTACTGGGTCGCAATCATCCCGCTGGGGTGGCTGTGGCGGCTGTGATCTTTTCGTTCTTGGATGTCTCATCTGGGATCCTGCAAGTAACGGGTGCCGCCTCACGCGAGATCGTTGAGATCATGAAAGGCGTGATCATCGTTACTGCGGTCATTGCCTATGAGGTGGTGCGTCGCATCCGTGAACGTGACGAGGCAGCTGCGGCAGCCGCAGCGATGACCAACCCGAAGGTGCCATCGGATAATCCGCCGACTGCTGCTGAGGTATCCGTGTGATGCTGTCAATGCTGTCGATGCTGAACAAACAGCCGACCTGGCTGCGCTGGATGATCTACGCCGCAATCGGCGTGCTGGTGCTGACCGTAGTTCAAGGCTTTGACGACACTGAACGGCTCACGGCCGTTACTTCGTCGCAGGCCATGCTGCGCTGGGCGGTGCCAATACTGCTGGCAGGGCTAGGCGGAATGTTCTGCGAACGGGCCGGGATCATCAATATCGGCCTTGAAGGGATGCTGGTTCTGGGCACCTGGTTCGGTGCCTGGGGCGCAGTCACCTATGGAGGCTGGGCGGGGCTACTAATCGGCATGGCTGGCGGCGCTCTCGGCGGACTAATTCACGCAGTCGCTACCGTGACTTTTGGAATCGATCAGATCATCTCGGGAGTCGCTATCAATGTGACCGCACCCGGTCTGGCGCGATTCTTGTCATCAGAGGTTTTTATTAATATTGAAGGTGGCTCTATCACACAGTCACCGCGCACCCCTGGACAAGGCAAGTTCACGTTCCCGTTCCTAGCTGGCGGCGACCTTTTCGGCTGCGACACCCCCGATATTCTCGGCTGGTTTACTCGCAAAGACTGGTTCTTCGTGTCTGATCTCACTGGAATGGCACGGGGTCTGGTGGCGCAGCTGTCGCTGGCTACGATGCTCGCCTTTGCGCTGGTGCCGTTCAGTGCCTGGTTGATCTGGCGCACCCGTTTCGGGCTGCGGCTGCGGATCTGCGGCGAACACCCCGTCGGTGGCGAAACACAAGGCATCAACATTTATCTCTACAAATACATCGCCGTGATAATCAGCGGAGCTCTGGCCGGGCTCGGCGGCTCTTTCATCGCCAGCCCAGAACTGTCGGGGATCTACTTAGAGGGTCAGACCAACGGGCGCGGCTTCATTGCCTTGGCGGCTGTGATTATCGGCAACTGGCGTCCCGGCGGGATCATGGGCGCAGCGCTGCTGTTCGGCTACCCATTCGGGGTGGGCTTGCGCGACCTTGACGGCTCGGCTTCACACGCGCTGCTTCTGGTCAACACCATTGCTTTGGGTGCTGTCATTGCTTGGGCGCTTAACCGTCGTCGGCGTGTGGACGCGACTCTGGCTGCTGTGCTCGGGCTGGGTGCAGCGCTGTGGTACTTCTTGTCTTCGACGGTGCCCGACTGGTGGATCTCAATCCTGCCTTATGTGATCGTGCTGGTGGTGCTGATCTTCTTCTCGCAACGGCTGCGAATGCCTCAAGCTGCTGGGATTGCTTACCGAAAAGGCGAGTCGTAGATGCACTAATGCTGCCCTGCACTTCACTTTTGTTGATTGCCGATCGTTATCGCCAACAGCTAATGTCATCGCAATGCTGACTGAAACTCAACTATCTGACTGGCAGAGCGACGGCTTTTTGAAGCTGCCTGATCTTGTGCCTCGCCAACGTTGTGAGAGCCTCAAAGACCATGTTGGCGAGTTGCTAGCAAGCATTGATCCCAGCCGCGAAAACGACAACGGTGGTTTGACAGTCTTTTCGACCACTGAGCAGAGCCACGCTCAAGACGAGTGGTTTCTGGGTTCAGGTCACACAGTGCGCTGGTTCTTTGAAGACGGCGCTGTTGTTGACGGGCAACTGACCCGTCCTTTGCCGCTGGCGGTCAACAAACTGGGTCATGCTATGCATGACCTTGACCCGGTGTTTGATGCGTTCTCGCGTGCGCCAGAGTTAGCGGAGCTAGCAGCCGACCTGGGAATGCAGGAACCGAAGCTGCTGCAATCGATGTATATCTTCAAACAGCCTGGCATCGGCGGTGAAGTGATCTGCCACTGCGATCACAGCTTTTTGTGGACCGAGCCGCAAAGCGTGATCGGACTCTGGTTCGCTATCGAGGATGCCACTGTTGACAACGGCTGCCTCTGGGCGATACCGGGAGGTCACCGAATCCCAGCAAAAACCCGTTTCAGGCTGATTGATCCCGCTGATCGCAGCCTCGGCACGGTTACCGACACTTTGGACGACAGGCCGTATCCAGCCGATGAACTAGTTCCGCTGGAAGCCACCGCTGGGACTCTGATCGCTTTGCACGGAACACTGCCGCATTACAGCGCTGCCAACACGTCGAAGCGCAGCCGTCACGCTTACACGCTTCATCTCATTGACGGCTGCTGCGAGTATCTAGCCAACAACTGGATACAACGCGAACCTGATCTGCCGCTGCGAGGTTTCTGAACTGCTCGCATTCTGAACTGGTCTCACCGACCGCGCATCTAGTGCTGACGACCGCGTCCGTGCTAGCTATAGCGGTATTACGGGATCACGGCCGGATTTGCGTTGGGCTCTGCCTCGAATAATCAGCAGATATAAACCTCCGGCCACGATCAGCACCATACTCATCCAAATGTTGACCCTCAGACCGAGCAGCAGGCTGGCCGTGTCTATACGCAGCGCCTCTATCCAAAGCCGGCCGAGCCCGTAGCCGAGAACATAAACCGCCAAGATCGAACCGGGTCTGTCCATACGACGCGGATCGGTGATCAGCGCAGGCTCAAGTCGCTGAAGGCGTCTGCGATCTATAACCACCAGCACAACGCACAGCAACAGATTCCAGACTGCTTCATACAAGAAGGTCGGATGAAAGGTTTCGCTGTCAACGTAAGCAGTTGGTCGATGCGAGACATCGATTTCTAAACCCCACGGCAGATCTGTAGGCGAGCCATACAACTCCTGGTTGAACCAGTTACCGAGACGCCCAATGGCCTGCGCTAAAGGCAGCGCAGGCACTACCGCCGCGAGAGCCTCACCGCGGTCCATGCCTTGACGGCGTATCACCCAGAGCCCTGTCAAGATCCCGGCTGCCATACCGCCGGGGATACCCAAACCTCCCTCCCAGATCGCTAAAGCTTCAAGCCAGCCCGCATCTGCGAAACGCCGCCAGTCGGTGATCACATGATAAAGCCGAGCACCAATCAGGCCAGCGGGCACCGCTCGCAATGCGATTCGGCTGATTTGTTCAGGGTCGTTTCCTCGTGCCTGCCAGCGGCGACGCGACATCCAGACGGCAGCCACGACACCTAAGGCGATCATCGCTCCGTAGGCACGCAACTCAAGCGGGCCAATCTCCAGCGAATTGCGTGACGGGCTTGGAATCGAAACCAGCAACTCCGCTGCGCTGCCCAACAATGTGCTCATAGCTGCCACTTAACGCTTTCGCTGCTTTCTGATTCGCTGCTTTGTGTGTGAAGCAGGTGCCAGCTCAAAGGTAGTTTGCGAAAAAACAGTTGAGCCGAGCACGCGAATCTCAGCCGTTACGCCAGTATGCGACGACCGGCGACAGCAAGATCATCAGCGGGTTCTTTCACTGCGGCTAACAGACCAGGCACGCCAGCTAGCCGATTAGCGGCGAAGAACCTAGCCAAAACAGAACGATCCTCAGCTGCTTCTGGATCACCCAGTCTGGTGGCAGCTATAGCGCCGTCAGCGAGCGCAGCGCCACCTGTGGTGACTGCCAGCATCTTCAAGTAGGCACCCGCAGCAGCTAGACGCTGCGGTGGATCCGCTGTCAGGAGCCACTCGCTGGCTTCAGAAGTTGCTTGATGTGCCGCCTCAAGATGAAGCTTCACCGGTGCCAGTTGAGCAACACCGTTAAGAGATTCAACAGTGGTTGCTACGGCGGACAGATGGTCGCGAACCACTCCCCCGTTACGCATCACCAACTTGCGTCCCACGAGGTCGGCACCTTGAATGCCGTTCGTGCCCTCATAGATGGGCGCTATCCGGGCGTCGCGATAATGCTGAGCCGAGCCGGTTTCTTCCACGAAACCCATACCGCCGTGTATTTGCAAGCCGGTGCTTGCCAGTTCGCAGCCCAGATCTGTGGACCATGCTTTGGTCAAAGGTGTCAACAAAGCGGCCTGCTCACTAGCGATGTCGCGCAAGGTTTGGTCGCTGCCGTTGTGAGCACGATCAATTGCTTCAGCGTTGCGATAGGCCAAACCTCGCATAGCGCTGACACACGAACGCATATCCAAAAGCATTCTGCGCACGTCGGGGTGATCAATGATCGGCGCGTTCTGCCCTGCAGGAGTGTCAGGGGCTCGACCCTGACGACGATCGGCGGCATAGGCGAGAGCCTGCTGATAGGAACGCTCCGTGATCGCCACTCCTTGCAGGCCGACGCTCAAACGGGCGTGGTTCATCATGGTGAACATGGCTCGCATTCCGCCGTTTTCTTCACCCACCAAAAAACCGACCGCACCCTCGTCGTCTCCGTAAGCCATAACACAGGTTGGGCTGGCGTGGATTCCGAGCTTGTGCTCAATAGATACGCAGTTCACATCGTTGCGGACTCCTAGCGAGCCGTCGTCGCCGACGAGGTGTTTGGGCACCAAAAAGCAGCTGATACCTCGGGTGCCTGGCGGTGCTTGCGGAGTGCGGGCCAGCACCAAATGCACGATGTTGTCAGTCAGGTCATGCTCACCGTAGGTGATAAAAATTTTGGTGCCAAACAACCGATAAGAGCCGTCCGGTTGCGGAACCGCTCTAGTGGCAACCGCTCCAAGATCCGAACCTGCTTGAGGTTCGGTGAGGTTCATGGTGCCAGTCCAGGTACCTGTCGCCATTGCTGGTAAGTAGAGAGCCTTCTGTTCGGCTGTGCCATAGGCGTGCAGCAGATTAATGGCACCCTGAGTAAGCAGCGGGCAAAGCGACCAGGCCATGCACGCTGAGGTGAGCATCTCCTCTACGGCTAAGCCCAAAAGATGCGGAAAACCGCCTCCTCCGTATTCGGGATCTATTGACAGCGCTCCCCAACCTGCTTGAACGTAGGCTTCGTATGCGTTGCGGAAGCCTGTCGGCGTAGCAACCGAGCCATCGGTGACGCGGCGAGCGCCTTCGTTGTCACCGACACGGTTAAGCGGAGCGATCACCTCCTCGGCAAAGCGTGCAGCTTCGGCTAAGAGCTGATCCACTATTTCGGGATCGACATGTTCAAACTCTTCCAACTTGGACAGTCCGTCTAGGTCGGCAACATGGCGCAAATTAAAAATGATCTCCGCGAGATCAACTTTGTAGTCACTCATCAGTCGTGAGAATACTCCTGTGCAAGGGGGTTTGTGAGATCATCGGTCTCTGTGGACTCTTCAGGTTCGCAAAACGCGACAGGTTTGCGACGGTCGGTGAGCGCTCTGTTGATCTCGGCACCCACAAGCAGTCCCATCGCCAGCAAGTAGAGCCAAACCAGCAAAGTCAGCGCACCTCCAAGCAGGCCGAACACGGCGTTCATGCCGCTAGCAGCGGCATCAAGATATCCACGGAACCCCGCCGAGACGGCCAACCACCAAGCAGTTGCGATCACAGCTCCAGGCAGGTCGCTGCGCCAAGGCGTGTGACGTCGAGGTGCTAAGTGGTAGATGCAGGTCGCCCATGACACCACCACTATGAAAACGACCGGCCAACGGAACCAGTCCCATGCCGTGGTCAGCGCTGCACTAGCACCGAAACGGTCGGCTAACTCTTCGCCAACACCGAGCAGTGGACCTACCACCACCATCAAAGCAACCAGAGCTGCTACCAACACAGAGAACAAGGTCAACAAAAAGCCCATGATCCGAGCAGAGAACCAGTTTCTTCGGGTTTCGTGACCGTAGGTCACGTCTAGAGCACCCACCACCGCTGTGAAACCTCGTGATGATGCGTAGGCGGCTACCGCAATACCCACGGTGATGAGCCCAGCATTGGAACGCTCAAAAAGGTCTTCCACTGTGGCCTGCAACGTGTTGTCACTACCGAAAGTGTCGGCCACTCGTTCCAGTAGCCACTGCTCAGTGTCGGCTGCGGCGCCCGCACCAATCAACACGTCAAGTGAGCCGAGAGCTGCCGCGAATACGATCACCGCAGGAAACAGCCCGAGCAAACCGAAGAAGGCGATCTCTGCTGACAGGCCGCCGATGCGAGATCGTGACCAACCGTTGCGTAGTTCACCCACTAGCCGCAACATTTCACGCCCGAACGTGCGAATCGATTGCGCTGCGAAAGCATTCATGCTCAAGTCAGGGTAAGGCTGATAGCGCATGATCGCGACTGATGACGCAACCGCTGCACCTAACTGCCGCCCTGTGGAAAACCTTCGGGATTGCTGTGGACAGCGTTGTGCAAACTTGCCTAAATCGTCCAGAGATTTCGGTGAGCCTGTAGAGAACGCTATGGCGCTACCGTCAAGCGATGCGGATGCTTCTGCCAGAACTGTTGGCAGACATAGATCCGATGGAGATATATCCGTCGCTGCCTCGACCCAGGCCTGTGACTAGACCGTGGTTGATGATCAACATGATCTCATCAGCCGACGGTGCCAGCGCCATCAACGGAGTCAGCGGACCTCTAGGCAACCCTTCAGATCAGGCCGTCTTCTCGGCGGTGCGTGCCTGCGCCGACTGGATAGTCGCCGCTGCTGACACCATACGAATTGAGCGTTACCGGCTACCGCGGCCGTCTCAAACTGCTCGACGGGCTCGACTCGCAGCGGGCCGCTGCGAGCAGCCTGGACTGGCGGTAGTGAGCAGCAGCCTTGATCTTGCGCTTGACCTGCCACTCTTTGCCGATCAACGCCCTGGGGATCACAAACCCTTGATCCTGACAGGTCAAGACGCTAAGCCAGAAGCTGTGCAGGCTATGGCCGGTGTGGCTGAAGTTGTGAGACTGGCCTCACCACAGCCTCAACCCGCTGAGATTTTGGCGGCTTTGAAGAACCGCGGCGCGAATGTGGTGTTGAGCGAAGGGGGGCCCTCGTTCAACGCACAGTTTGCCGACGCGGCGCTGATCGACGAACTCTGCCTGTCGGTAGCGCCACTGCTGGCAGGAGGCGCAAGCACAAGGATCGTGCATGGTTCGCAACAGTTGCTGCCACTCAAACTGCACATTGATCATCTGCTTGAAGAAGACGACACGCTGTTCGTTCGCTACCTCTGCAAAGGTCGCCGCATTGCTAGCTGAGATCAGATGACACATCTGAAGCTTGGGGCCAACCCATAGAGCCGATGCTGAAGTGAGTCTCATGGCGAAACGACCTCGACTGACTCAGCCCCATCGGGAACAGGCCACGCTTCAACCTCACCATAAGGCACTCGATCGGGTCGGCCCAAAAGCAAAGCGAGCACCAGTACAGATGCAGCGACCAGAGCCACCATCAACCGGCGGCGGCGATACACAGACTGCGGCAGTCGCTCCAGCGAGCGTGAGGGCACACCTGGCGGATTGATGCTCTGTGCATAGGTGCCTGCAAAAGAGGCGGGCACGGAGTGCAGGCATTCGCGGTGATGCACCTTATGGGGATAGGAACTTCCGGGTGCAGGATGTGATGAACGCATGTTTGCAGCTTCGCGCAGGGGTATGACATTGAGATGCTTGACAACAAACGTCTGTTCTGAGAACATGTGTGCTGATTGAGCTGTAGACTTCATTCGAACACCTCCCTAACCGCCAATTTCTGTGTAGTTGACAGCTACAAGATGACAATATTAGCGAACTAACGTTTATACTATATACTAGCAACACCAGTTCAACAACATCAGAAATCCTGACCAGATCGGAGCAATCCATGCCAAGAACCAGCAAACCCCTCAGCGCTAGGCGTCGACAGATACTCGACGCGATCATTGAGTTCCAGAAGGAGAACGGCTTCTCGCCGTCAATGCGTGAGGTCGCCGCAACGGTCGGCCTGAAATCTCCAGCTTCGATCAAAGCCCATCTCGGGGTGCTCCATGAGGCTGGCTACGTGCGGGTTGACCCGATCCGACCACGAGCTATCGAAGTGCGCTACGACGAGAACTCAGGTGCTGCGGTTGAGCGCAGTCCAGTGCGACATGTGCCACTGGTCGGCTCTGTGGCTGCTGGCACGGGGGTCCTAGGCGCAGAGAATGTGGAGGAACTGGTGCCGGTGCCAGCGAACCTCGCTGGCGAAGGCGAACTCTTCATGCTGCAAGTGCGAGGCACCTCAATGATCGACGCTGGCATATTCCATAACGATTACGTGGTATGCCGAGCGCAAAGCACCGCCGATGATGGTGATCTTGTTGTGGCAGGCATCGAGGACGGACAAGAAGCCACCGTCAAGAGGCTGCGTTATCGTTCAGGGCCGAGATCGATCGTGCTCGAACCCGCTAATGAGCTATACCGCCCCATGGAGTATGGTGCCGACGAAGTGACCATCTACGGCAAAGTGGTCACCATGATCCGCCGCTACTGAAGCCTCTCTGCGCTTTGCGCGGCCTCAGGCGCAGCAATCTCAGGTGTCGGGTCTGGGGCTTTGAGCGCTGAGGATGCTGCCTGGCTAGATCTGCTGGCTAGGTCTACCGGCTAGACGATTGTGGTGAGAAGCGCTTTAAGAGAGTCATAGACCGCGTTCAAATCAGACCGATCAACGCGTTCGGCAGCCGCGTGAGCTAACAACGGATCACCAGGGCCAAAATTTGATGCAGGCACACCGCGAGCCGAGAAAAACGCTGCGTCTGTCCAACCTAGTTTTGCTCGCGCTGGCGCGCCCGAGCGGCGCACTAACTCAACCAGCAGCGGATCAGACAACCCAGGTGCAGCCCCAGGCGCAGCATCAACAACTTCAACACTGTCACCATCTTCAAGCACCTCATCAAGCACTTCGTGGATGTGTTGCGTGGCAGCAGCCAAGCTGCGATCAGGTGCGAAACGGTGATTGAGTGTCAGCGTCGCTTCGTCGGGCACAACATTGCCTGCCACTCCCCCACTGACAGACACTGCTTCTAGCCCTTCGCGATATTCGCAGCCCTCCACCACAGGCCTACGAGGCTGATACGCGCCAGCCAGCGCCAGAACCGCCGCCAAACGATGTATAGCGTTGCGGCCCATCCAGCCTCGCGCCGAATGCGCCCGCTCACCGCGCAGAGTCACCTTGAAGCGCATGGTGCCTTGGCAACCAGCTTCCACCACAGCGTTGGTCGGCTCACCCAGCAACGCAACGTCAGCATGCAGCAGATCACCACGGACAGCGGCCACTTCCAACAGGCCGTTGTCAGCCGCACCAACCTCTTCGCGGGCGTAGAACACATACGTCACATCAAAAGCGGGAGTAGCCACTGTGCGTGCCAGTTCAAGCATCACCGCCACCCCTCCCTTCATGTCAACTGAACCCAGCCCCCACAACACGTCACCTTCGATGCGAGCTTCAGCGTTGTTGTTGGCTGGCACTGTGTCAGTGTGACCAGCCAGCAGGATGCGCCGAGTACTGCCGAGACGTGTGCGAGCCACGAGATTGTCGCCGATACGCTCAACTTCAAGATGTGACACCCTGCGAAGCTCGGCTTCGATCAGGTCAGTGATGCGCTGCTCTTTGAAGCTCTCAGACGCAACGTCAACCAGCGCAGCCGTCAAAGCGAGGAGGTCGCCACTGGGCAGAGAGGTAGAAGGCATAGAGGTAGCGGGCAGAGGAGTAGAAAGCATAGAGGTAGCGGGCAGAGGAGTAGAAGGCAGAGGAGTAGAGGGCAGAGTGGACATAACAGAGATGATAGAAATTGAAATGGTCAGGCCGTGGCACCGTGATCACGCAGGATCTGGTTGAGCGCCGACTTGTCGTGACGTTCGCCCTCGTTGAGTTGTTTGATCACCAGAACTGCTGGCAGTCCGAACTCGCCGCCAGCGAACTCGCGCCGTCGTGTGCCAGCTACCGCCACTGACCACGCTGGCACCTCACCACGGCTCAGCTCAACACCGCTTTCAACATCAATCACCGGTATCGAACCGGTCAAGATCGCTCCGGCACCTAGCACGGTGCCTCGGCCGACCCGTGCGCCCTCAGCAACGATGCAGCGGCTGCCGATAAGGCACTCATCCTCAACAATCACCGGTTGCGCCACAGCAGGCTCGAGCACGCCGCCTATCCCGACCCCACCCGACAAGTGAACGTTGGCACCAATCTGAGCGCATGACCCGACCGTGGCCCAAGTGTCAACCATGGTGTTGGCACCCACATGAGCACCAATATTGGTGTAGCTGGGCATCATGATCACGCCTGGGCCTTGATAACTGCCCCAACGCGCCGAAGCTCCCGGCACTACGCGCACACCACGCGCCGCGTAATCGGTTTTGAGCGGGATCTTGTCGGCGAACTCAAAAGGTCCAAGCTCTGTGGTGCTCATTTGAGCTGTCGCAAAAAGCAGCAGGATCGCCTGCTTGCACCATTGATTAACGGTGACGCTGCCATCAGTGTTGATTTCAGCCACACGCGCCTCGCCAGTATCAAGAGCATCAATGGCTTGATGGATCGTCGCTGTCGTTTCGGGATCGGACGCGTCCAGACTGGAACGCGCTTCCCAGAGTTCTTCAATACGAGACGCTAACGAAGCGAAGCGTGTTGCTGAAGAAGTTTCATCTATGGACACGATCTTGAGACTACTCACCCGAAACTGCTGCGAGTCGCTGCTTCACAAGTTGAAGGCGGTCACTGGGTTGCACAGCCGCAATACGCACATACTTGCAAGGATCAGGCGACCCAACACCTTCCGCGGTTTGGGATTGATTGATCTTTGTGCTATCGGCCATATAAAACTCGCCGGGGCTCACGATCAGACCACAACGTCTAGCCAATAAATCCGCGAAAGCCCATGCGTCTCCGTTCGGCGCAGTAGCCCAAAGATAAAAAGCTCCAGCCGGAAGCGAGGCTTGGGCTCCCGCCTGCACGGCAATCTCAACGAGCTGCTCAAGACGCTTCCGATAGCGAGCCGCTTGCTCGGTGACGTGATCCTGCTCAGCCCAGGCCACTGTCGCTGCTGCCTGCACCGGTCCAGGAACCATGCAGCCTGCGTGTTTGCGGCATTCACTGAGGTATTTGACCAGATCAGCGTCACCTGCGTAGAAACCGGCGCGGACACCAGCCAGGTTTGAACGTTTCGACAGCGAATGCAGCGCCAGCACGCCGTCTGTGCCGTGCTCAACGATGCTGCGCGGCTTGTCGTCCCAGGTGAACTCGGCGTAACACTCGTCGCTTGCTACCAGCACCCCGTGGCGACGCCCCCAAGCAGCGACCGCTGCCAGATCCTCAAGCCCGCCCGCGGGATTGCCGGGAGAGTTAACCCACAAACACAGAGCCCGCTCACGGTCCGACGCGGCGATGGAGTCAAGATCAAGACAGAAACGGTGATCCACCGGCACCGCCACGCCACGGCAGCCAGCCAGAGACGCTCCCATGGCATAGGACGGGTATGACACTGCGGGATACAGCACCGTGTCAAGATGAGGCCAGCGCAGCTTCAGGTAATGCGGCAGCGACGCAACGAACTCTTTGCTGCCGATACAGGCCGCCAACTCGGTTTCGGTGTCTACATGCACACCGAAACGGTGCTGTAACCATCCGGCGGCGGCTTCACGAAAGGCGACGCTGCCAGCCGAAGCCGGATAGCCGCGTTCGCTGTCTGATGTGCCTAACACAGCGACTACCTGCGGTGGCGGCGGATCGCAGGGAGTGCCGATCGAGCAGTCGATCATGCCGCCGGGCAGACCGGCTGCTTGAGCTTTCAGAGAGGCGAGACGCTCATAGGGATACACCGGCGGCACGAAACCCGTAACCGACTCACTATTCATCATGATCGCCACGCTATGTGTTCACTGCTCATCATTATCGTTTTTGTCGCTGTTGTCGCTACTGGGTGCTTGTGAGTTGTTCACCAGATAGGGCCTCAGTGCTCCCATCGAACTCCGATCCAGACGCGCACGCACTCTCATGCCCTGCTCGGTGGCCTCAGAAGCGAGCATCTGGCCTTCACGGTGCACTCCTGCCAGCACATCACCACGATCCCATGGCACTACTAGCTCCACTTCGTCGGTGGTTCGCCGCAGACGGTCACCGATCACGCCAAGTAGTTCCGCTACTCCATCGCCGGTAGAAGCCGATACAGCCACCGATCCCTCAAAGCGCTGAGTCAAGCGACTTGCCCCAGACCCCAGATCACTTTTGTTGAACACCATCAACTCAGCGATGTGGTCGGCATTGATTGCGGTTAGCACTGACCGAACGGCTGCGATAGCTGCTTCAGGGTCGGGGCCTGCACCGTCCACCACATGCACTAAAAGATCGGCGTCTCGCACCACATCAAGCGTGGTCTTGAAAGCCTCCACCAGATGGTGAGGCAACTTGCGCACGAAACCAACAGTGTCAGTTAGATACACCGTCTCACCACCGGGCAAACCTAGACGTCTGGTGGTGGGGTCAACCGTGGCGAAGAGTCGATCCTCTACTGTCGCATCAGCCGCGGTCAGCCGGTTGAGAAGCGACGATTTGCCTGCGTTGGTGTAGCCAACAATCGCTGCGCAATGGTTGCGGGTGCGTCGCCGGGCTTTTGACTGGGTGCGGCGATGGCCAGCGATGCGGCGCAGATCACCTTCAAGTTTGTGGATGCGTCGTTGCAGGCGGCGTCGGTCGACTTCAAGCTGGGTTTCGCCGGGGCCTCGTGTGCCGATACCGCCTGCCTGCTGCGAAAGACGGTTGCCAGCACCGCGCAGACGCGGCAGCAGATAGCGCAGCTGAGCCAGTTCGACCTGAGCTTTGCCTTCAGGGGTGCGAGCGTTCTGAGCGAAAATATCAAGGATCACTGCGGTGCGATCCAATGCGGTTCGCCCAAGGATTTTCTCTAAGTTGAACTGCTGAGCCGGGCTGAGTTCATCGTCGAACACCACCGTGTCGCAGTCAACTGCTTCGGCGATGGCTCGGATCTCACGGGCTTTGCCAGCACCCACGAAAGTGGCAGGATCAGGGGCAGGCCGTCGTTGACACACACGCTCCACAGCATCGGCACCAGCCGTGTCAACCAGCAGGCTTAACTCGTCAAGGGAGGCATCGGTTGCGGTGGCGTTGCCGTCTGAGCGCACCATGCCCACCAGCACGATCCGTTCACGAAAAGCGCGATCTATGAGGCCCGAGCCGTCACCGCCGAATTCGCCGAAACCACCTCGATGTGTGTCGGCGCTGCGGTGAGTGTCCTCGATGTCTTGGATATCGCCTCTTCGGTGGTTGTCTATTCGGTGGTTGTCTATTTGGTGGTTGTCGCCGTTCATTTGCTTTTGCCGAATCGTGTTCTCAACGACCACACCTAAAACTCAGGAATGTCTATGGTGGCAACGTAGGTTGATTCTGCGGTCAAAGTCACTGGCTCTGTCAGATTCACACTGGCGAAACCGCCGTCCATGCCCACAATAACTTGATGACCCACCACACCCCGGCGATGCAATGCCATAGCTGCAGCCACCGCACCCGTGCCGCAAGCACCTGTGGAACCAGCGCCACGCTCCCAGACAGCCAAAGTCAGTTGATCCGGCTCGGTCACAGCAGCGAAGTGGACGTTGATTCCGCTGCTGAAAACAGACTCGACCGCCGGTCCAGCGCTCAAAATCTGCACTAATTGAGGCTTTTCGACATGGAACACAATGTGGGGATTGCCTACGTTGATGGTGGTCCAGGCAAACACTTCTTGCGGCCCTAGGAATGCTCCGAGAGCTTCAACCGGATCACAGCTCGCCAAGTCGGGGTGTGGGCCTTCGGTCACGTCGCCCATTTCGGTGTCCCCGAAGACACTTCTGGCAGCAGCACTCGCCGCAATGATGCAGCGGCGCGGTCCCACCACGGTGCTTATGATGATTTCAAGGCTTTCAGTTTCGAGTTGACGCGCTATTGCGTGAGTCAGGCACCTCAAACCGTTGCCTGATACTTCAGCGTGAGAGCCGTCGGAGTTCCATAGCCGCATCGCAGCGCGGGGCGTTGTTTGTTGGCAGCCGCTATCACTATCGGGCGGATCAAAAACAGCGTAGATCAGCCCGTCAGCGCCTATCCCCTGCTTTCGGTCACACAACTTCAGCGCCTGATGCGAGCCGTTACCTGAACTAGGCATCTGCTCCACGAACCTAACCAGAAAATCATTGCCCAGACCATGCAGTTTGTGAAGTCTCATATGCTTGCATACCATACTTGGAGTGCTGAGTTCTGCGGTCTGTGGCTAGTTCTCATTGCTGTATCATCGGACTGCATTGGGTGACTTGACTGATCGCTGCCAAACTGCTTGCTGCCAGATATCAAGCACCTTTTCGGCGGATCCAGCAGTGTCCAGCCAGCAAATCCGAGGGTCTCGACGAAACCAGCGTTGCTGACGACGAGCGAAACGCCGAATCCGCTGCAAAGCCAGCTCAACCGCATCTTCAAGAGTTGTCTCCCCCGCCAGATGAGCCAGTAACTCCTTGTAACCGAGAGCTTGTGAAGCAGTGCGCGACAGTTTCAATTCTGAGAGGCGCATCACCTCATTGACGAACCCGTCATCAAGCTGTTGCCTGAAACGGGCTGCTATACGTTGATCAAGTTCGCTGCGCTCAAGCTGAAGTCCCACCTGCACAAACGGCGTGGACGGATAATGCGTCAACCCAGGCCCATACGACGAGAAACGTCTGTTGCTGCCGACAGTCACTTCCAAAGCTCGCAACACTCTGCGACGGTTGGAGGGCTCCATGCGGCCCGCTGCCACCGGATCAACGGCAGCCAGTCGACGGTGAAGCGCGGCAGTGTCACTCTCAGCTTCGAGTTCTGCACGCACCTGCGGGTATTGACCGGGAATGTCCAACCGATCAATGACGGCTCTCACGTAGAGGCCGGTGCCTCCAGCCAGGATCGGCACACCACCTCGGGCGCAAATGCCTGCAATCGCTTGTTGAGCGAGGTGCTGCATTTCGGCCACCGTGAAGTCGTCGGTCGGGTCCACCAGGTTGACAAGGTGATGCGGCACTTCATCCATTTCGACTGCTGAAGGGGTTGCCGTGCCGATGTCCATGCCACGATAAACCTGCATGGCGTCAAGGTTCACGATCTCGGCACCGTCGATCAGCCGTGCCACACCCATCGCCAAGTTCGATTTGCCCGAAGCGGTGTGACCGACGATCACTAGGGGCTGCTGCGCGAGCGCTGCTAGATCGGCAGGCTTAGACACCTGCTCGCGCAGCGCTGTATCCAAGGCTTCGATCAACCTGCAGCAACCACTGGGATCAATCGACGACCCGAGGAGGGATGACCCGAGGAGGTCTGTGGTGCTGCTTTCGGCGCTGGCGCTGAAGCTGGCGTTGTTGTTGGTGTTTCGGGCGGCACTTCAAGGTCGATCAGAGCACCTTCAAGAAAATTGGCGGCAGCCGCAACAACCTGCACCCGAGCGTAGGTACCAGCTTGCAGCATGGTGTCATGCTGCCATGAGAAATGGACCAAAGTGTTGCGGCGGGTGCGTCCGCTGAGCACCGCAGGGTTCTTCTTGCTGGGTCCTTCGATCACGATCTCCTCAACTTTGCCGATGCGAGCTTCGTTGGCGAGACGGCTTGAACGCTCGATCACCGCACGTAGCCGCTCATAGCGGTCCACGGCCACGTCGTGGTCGACGAACTTGTCGCTCATGTCAGCCGCAATGGTGCCGGGTCGGGGCGAGAAGATAAAAGTGAAAGCGCTGTCATAGCGGGCTTCGGCAGCAACCTGAAGAGTCTGCTCAAAGTCGTCGTCGGTTTCGCCTGGAAAACCAACGATGATGTCAGTTGATACGGCCAAATCATCCACAGCAGCCCTCGCAGCCGCGAGTCGCTGCAAATAACGCTCGGCGGTGTAACCCCGCTGCATCGCCCGCAGCACAGTGTCGCTGCCCGACTGCAACGGCAGATGCAGATGCTCACACACAGCCGGAACTTCCGACATAGCTGCAATCGTCTCGGATCGCAGATCTTTGGGATGCGGGCTGGTGAAGCGCACCCGTCGGATTCCGTCAATCCTGCCCACTTCACGCAGCAGGTCTGCGAACAGCGGTCGGGCACGCTGATCGGTGAGCCAGGCATCGCCGCACCACCAAGCATTGTCAGCCGTCGCCGCGCTGCTTCGGCGTTGCAGAGCTAGATCACGCCCGTAACTGTTGACGTTTTGGCCTAGCAGAGTCACTTCGCTCACGCCTTCGGTTGCGAGAGCTTTAATTTCTGAGATCAACTCGCCAAAAGGCCTGCTTATTTCGGGGCCTCTCACGGCTGGCACGATGCAGAAGGCGCAACTGTTGTCGCAGCCGATCTGGATCGTCACCCAGGCGCAATACGCCGCCTCACGCCGCACCGGCAGAGCCGAAGGAAAAGCCTCAGCATCGTCGCGTGCTGTTTCGGTGAGTATCTCCACTATTGGGCCGTGACGGCGGGCGTGCTTGATTAGTTCCGCCGCGCGATGCACGTTGTGCGTGCCGAACACCACATCCACATGGCCCGCACGTTGACGCACCAGTTCTCGATCTTTCTGGGCTAGGCAGCCTGCCACAGCGATCAGCGCCTCGGGACGCTTAGCTTTCACAGCTTTGAGTTGACCCAACGCACCGTAAAGCTTGTTGTCGGCGTTCTCACGGATGCAGCAGGTGTTCAACACCATCACATCAGCATCTTCAAGATTATCGGCGCGCTTATAGCCGTCTGATTCAAGCAAGCCAGAGATCCTCTCAGAGTCATGCTCGTTCATCTGACAGCCGAATGTGCGAATCGCATAAGTCAGACCTTGAGCCTGCGCTGATATCTGATGCGCCGATGTCTGAGTTTGCACCTGCATTCTTTCAGGCTAGAGCCAAACACGACATCGCTGGGCGCATCTGTCTAACCGACACGGAAGCAACCCACCTCTGTAACTTGGTGGGCATCAATCTGCAACCAGTGATTGCGCTATGGATGCCGCTACTTTCTGGGCTACTTCGCTTGGTTCCAACCTAACTGCGTCCCCGTTGGGCAAACGCACGATCCACTTGTCTACATCAGGAAGCTCAAGCGTCAACTCCTCAACCCCCGGAGAGTCCGAGTAGCCACGTCTCCACTTGCGAGCACCCGCAACATCTGGGATAGACCAGAAAACCGCGGGTCCGCTACCCGTGTCAAGCCATTGTTTCATCTCAATGCTGCGGAATCCGGTCCAGGCCAAGTAGCGATTGTGATCTAATCCCGGAACGTTGACATCAATACGGAACAGCCAGGCGTTACCAGCCGAATCACCCTCACAGAGAGCTGCGTAATCACCGACAGAGAGTTCCGCGTCGTACCACCGTGTGGTGACTTCGCCAATGTCACCAACGAGCGCTTCGATTGCATCAGTCACGAGTGAAAACAGCAGGCTCACTGCGTCGTTCCAGATTGCGACACGCCGAGCCTGAGCTTTGAGCAGCATCTCCCGAGCCGCGTCGTAGTCCTCATGCCTTTTGGCGGAACGTTCCAAGTCGCGTAGTGCATCCTCAGCCCTAGCCAGTATCAGTTCTGACAGGGGCTCAAGATCGCCGCCGAGATCCGACTCAGCAAGAGCGTCGTAATATCTCAAGCGGTCCTTTCGACGGATAATCACACTCGGAAGGCCAGCCCTGATCAGTTCTAGGTTCATGATGGCTCTTGCCGTGCGTCCGTTGCCGTCAGTGAAGGGGTGGATATGTGTTAGCCACGCATGCAAAACGATGGCGCGCAGCAACGGAAGCGACTCAGCCTGACTAGCTGACCAGCGCTCCCAGTCCTCCATGCCTGATGTCACCTGATCCCAGGTAGCGGGAGGCGTGTGAGGTGATCCAGAGATGCGCACAGGCTTTGAGCGGAACAAACCGGCGATTGACCCTCCGCCGAGAATCAAACTGTGAAGTTCCTTTACCTGCCTGCAATCCACCGGCGACGGATCCTTTGCAAGTTCGACCATGTGGGCAAGTGCGCTCGACAGGTTGATGGCGTCAGCTGAGTATGCGGGGTCGTGGCCTGTGATAGTCACACCCTTCTCGACCGCTAACTGAGTCTCGCCTACGCTCAATGTGCTGCCCTCAATAGCGTTCGATTCTGCAATCTGCTCGAAGCGCTTATCGCCGAAGTAGGCGCGCAATGTCGCATCCGTTAGTCGCCCTCTTTGCCTAAGCAGGTCTGCGCGCTCTTGGAGTTCCGCAGCACTTTCGATCACATGGCGGCCCGTGGCGTCAATCGTATAAGGGCTGCCTTCCAAGCTGAAAGCAACGGAGCGCTGTGGCATGGGTTAGAACCTACAAGCCAGCCACGGCTCAACAAGCGAATTCGACTCGCTACTCATGGCTCAAAGCAGTCATTTCTGCCGCTGCTGCCGGTGGCAGCATTTCATCAATCAGCCATCTCAAGACGAAAGCAATTGTTCGCGCTGGCGAGCCTGACGGTGGACTTCCTCGGCCGCTCGCTCATTCGCTTCGATCAACTCGTCTATCTCCTGAGGAAACGAGGCGTAAAAGTCCGCCGCCAGCATCACCGATGCAGTAGCTAGGCCGGTCTCCGCAGCAAGGTTGTCGACACGCTCCATTCCCCGGCCCGGTGCAGTACCCAGATCACGCACCACCTCCCATACGTCGGGACCGCCCACGAGCGCGGCACGCCGTCCCGAGGGACCGTTGCGATAGACGACACCTGTGAAGCGGCGCGTCTTGAGCCCCTCGTCAAGCATGGAGGAAACTAGTTGCGTTATTGAGGCACCGACGGCGCGACTCTCGGCCTCAATGCGTTCTAGGAGTTCTTCGGGAAGTCGAAATGATGTCGGGCGCGTCATATCACACTCCGTAGTTTCAACAAGCTACAGCACACTACAACATGATTGCCATGAGTTGAGAGTTGGTCAACGTCTACGGGCATGTTGCCTCTGTCGGGGCGCAGTTCACCAGAGTGTGGCTGTAGAAAATGCCTGTCGGCAGGCGAAGCAGCGTGTGAACTTCGCAGTCGTGCAGCATTCTGCGACGGATCGCCTCGCAACACGTCGCAGAAATCCCACAGCCTCTGCACCAGCGCCTTCTGATCAATGCTCACAGAGATTCCTGCTCTATCATCCTGAGATTGCAGTCAGCACGGTATGGCGACAGACAGCGTTTTCTTCGTCCTTCAGTGCTGTTGTTATCCTTAGGGGGCGGCTCTGCGCGGATGGCCCTCGAAGGTGTTGTCGCAAGCTGTGGTAGTGTGTGGTTAATCCCCCCAGTCGCTTCGGTGGCTGGGCGAAGGCCCGCTTCGGCGGGTCTTCGTGCTTTACCAGCCCTCAGGCTTGCGAATTGGTCCAATCAGGTCATGAACGGTGTCTGGAAGTTGCGACAACTCCAGCGCCCGCTTTGGGACTTGGCGATAAAACAGGCAGCCGAGTTCTTGAAGCCTGCGTGATCTGTGGCGGCGAAGATGCGGGTTGAATATTCCCACTCTGATGCCCATCTCTGACTGAGCGACATCAAACGCTTGAGCCAGATCCGAGTCATTGCTAAAAACCACAGCCGTGTCGCAAGAATTCTTGCAAGCATCCAGCAGTAGATACGTAGCTAGGTTGACATCGGACCCCTTCTCCTCGGTCCTGAGCACTTCGACGGTAGGTGACTCACCTGGTTGGGGCTTTGCGCGCGGGAGGCGGACTGGCCGGGTCACGAAATGCCCGTAGTGGATCTCCACCAAAGGCATCGTGGCAAGAACTCGCAGATAGGTACCTTGACGACTCGCTAGCTGCGGATCGTCATCGCGAGCATCCACCCGAGCGGTGAAGTAGCGGATCTTGACAATGTTGTCGCCTGACAGTAGTCGCTGGCATAACGCTTCAAGGTTGAGCCACTTGTAATGTGTTCCTTTGATCGCGCCGTAGTAGAAGTTGAACCCGTCAATGTAGACAATGGTCTGCGGCCGATTTGCCACCATCTCAGACATATTTCAGCGACTGTACTTGGCCGTCCGAGCGGTAGAGATCCGTTCTAGTAGTGCGGATGCGGGTTCGTGGTTTGGGTCTTGTGGCACGAGACGACCTGCAAAGGCTTAGGTCAGAGAGGGTCGGTGAGAGAGTCAAGCTTAGCTGTTTCGACTGGACTCTAAGGGACTGCTGCTGCTCATTCCGTGTGGCGCGTCAGCGGGGATGCGTCAACGAGGGGCGGGTGTCGGCGCGTCACTATTTGGAGACAGAGCTTCGGTGAGCGCTCGGATTTCGGATAAAGCAGATTCGAGGTCTTCGTTTATCTCGGCGACTAAGGCGGCTGGAGGCGGCAAGTTGTCGATGTCGGTGAGGCTGTCGTCACGCAGCCAGAACAGGTCGAGGCTGACCTTGTCTCGGGCCATTAACTCGCCGTAGCTGTAACGCTTGAAGCGCTCGGAGGGTTGTCGCTTGTGGAGTTCGCTGGGTTTGTAACAAGCCACGAAGTCGTCAAGGTCGGCTCGGGTGAGCGGATTCTGTTTGAGAGTGAAGTGCTTGTTGGTACGCAGGTCATAAACCCACAGTTCTCGGGTCCAAGCCTGCTCGGCACCTTCGCGGCGACGGAAGAACAACACGTTGGCCTTCACACCCTGAGCGTAGAAAATGCCCGTCGGCAGGCGAAGCAGCGTGTGAACTTCGCAGTCGTGCAGCAGTCTGCGACGGATCGTCTCGCCCGCCCCTGATTCAAACAGCACATTATCTGGCACCACCACCGCAGCAGATCCGCCTACTTTCAGCAAACTCACGACGTGCTGCACAAAGTTGAGTTGCTTGTTACGGGTGACGGCCCAAAAGTCTTCTCGCTCATAGCTGTCCGACGCGGAACTTCCGAACGGTGGGTTGGTTAGCACCATGTCGAAGCGCTGGCCGGGATCGGCTCGAAGGGCATCGTCAACATGCACCGGTGAGTCCGACTCGGGGCTCTCAATGCCATGCAGCAGCAGGTTCATAGCGCACAGCCGCGCTGGCAGGTCCGCTAGCTCCCAGCCAGTGAACGCCCCCCCCCCCGAACGCAGATGTGCTATGTGCTCGGGCTCTAGAGGAGTGCAACGATCAATAATCGACCTGTAGGCACCCAGGAAGAAGCCGCCAGTGCCACAAGCCGGGTCGCAGATGCGATCACCGGGCTGGGGCTGCATCACATCCACAATTGCTGAGATCAGCGCTCTCGACGTGAAGTACTGACCGGCACCTCGGGCACCCTCTTGAGCGGTCTTCTCGATCAGACCCTCATAGGCCTCGCCTTTGAGGTCAGCTTCGTAGCTGAGCCATTCGTGTTTGTCGATGAAGTCCTTGATTAGCTGTTCCAACTTGGCCGGGGTCTGGATCCGATTGCGGGCCTTGTGGAACACCACTCCCAACATGTTGTCGGCAGCTCCCAGCTCCGAAAGGGTCATGCTGTAGTGGTTTTCGAGTTCGGCACCCGACCTGGCGAGCAGCGACTGCCAGTCATGCTCGATCGGCACCACCCGCTCGCCGCCCAGCAACTCGTGCTGCTCATCAGCCATCTTCAGAAACAGCAGATAGGTCAGTTGCTCCACGTAGTCGCCATAGGACAGGCCGTCGTCTCGCAGCACATTGCAGAAATCCCACAGCCTCTGCACCAACGCCTTCTGATCAATGCCCACAGCGACGACGCTACCAACGCTCGGTGGTGAGCCCTGCAACCTCTGCACCAGCGTCCTCTTATCGCTGCTCACTGCGGTTTTTATCAAGTCTCATATTTGTCGAAAGTCAAGGCGTGAACCGTTAAGCGAGCAGGTCCGGGGATCGGTCGTGGTGACGCTGCACTGGGGCGATGCGCGTCTGGCGGAGACGATTTTGCTATGTGATAGATAATAATTTTTACTATTAGGGGTTGTCTTGTCACACCATAAATATATACCGGCGTTTATGGTTATGGAGTTAGCGAAGCAAGCCGAAACGGCGGTCAACAAGCTTCTCGTTGCGGTCAATGCTGATGCTGTGGCTACGGTTGAACTGCGGCAGGTGCTCAAATCAGCACGGTCAATAGCTGCTATGGTTACCGCTACTCAAACGGCTGCTGCGGAGTTGATCGCTTCACGCGAACGTCACGGTGACGGTGGTGCAGAGATACTGGCAACATCTGCGGGTCTGCCACAGCGCGAAGCTCGCAGCCAGGTCAAAACCGCGCAAGCGTTGCATAAAGTCCCGAAACTGCGAGACGCAGTGCAATCAGGTGAAGTGCCGCAAGCTAACGCTCGCAAGCTTGCTGATGCTATCACCAAAACCGGATCAGCTGCAGTCGCTAGTGACGCAGAGTTGCTGAAGCAGGCAGGCTCAATGCGGCCTGAACAGTTCTCACCTGTAGCACAGCGTTGGATCAACCGCAAGAGAGGCGATCACGGAGCTTCAGAACACGCCCGCCAGCGTGCTAGACGCAATCTGAGAATCTTTGATCTCGAAGACGGCATGGTCTGTGTGCGTGGTGAGTTCGACAAGGTCACCGGGCAGCGAATTGGTAACCGGCTACGTCGAACAGCCGAGATGATGCTCAAAGCTGACAAGAAACTGCCCGCAGACCAGCGTCGCGAATTCGTGCAATGCATGGCTGATGCTTTACAGCATCACACCACCAGCACCGCAGCTACCGGCACATTCGGGTCAGAAGGAACATATGACGATGCTCGTGAGCAGCATCGCAGCACCAGTTCCGGCAGCGCAACCGGCACTGCACCAAGATCAGGAGCTGTATCCGCAACCGACACCACGTCGCAATCAAGCGGTGGGGGCGGCTGGTTGGCTGACATCACGGTTCTGGCTCAAGTAGATGAATCAACCGGTGATCTGATCTACGAACTCTCCGACGGATCACATCTGCCACCTGCAATAGTCGAAGAAATGACTTGCAACGCACGTTTGACCGGGCTGGTTTACAGTCGTGCAGGTGACGCGCTTTGGCGCACTCGCTCACGACGCACCGTCACTGAAAGCCAATGGCAAGCGCTGCTCACAACCTATGGAGGCTGCTTCCATTGCGGAGCCCCACCGAACATATGCCAAGCTCATCACATCACGCCGTACTCCCAGGGCGGAGCCACCAGCCTTGACAACCTGATTATGGTGTGTTGGAGCTGTCACCACAAAATTCATCACCACAACTGGCAAATCAACGAGCATGCCGATGGCAGCCACACGCTGCGTCCTCCCGAGAGAATCTCTGCAAGTTCCGCATCCCGCTACGGCCCAGCGCATGCCGACGATCAACCCCCACCAACCCATCACAGCAGCCTGCGAAACAGAAAGCCCGAACACGAACCCGCAGCAAGACTCTCAACAACCGTGCAAATCCTCAAGCTCGAGACCCAGCCCCAGCAACCCTCTGGTGAGTGCCTCTGCTCGGGTTGATGAGGACTAACCAGGAACGAGCAACGACCCTTGACGGGGTTGTCGCTGACTGTAGTGACGTGTCTTCAGTCGCTTCTGGTGGCTGGGCGAAGGCCCGCTTCGGCGGGTCTTCGTGCTTTACCAGCTGATCGCGCCGTAGTAGAAGTTGAACCCGTCAATATAGACAGTCAATATAGACAATGGTCTGCTGCCGATTTGCCACCATCTCAGACATATTTCAGCGCTTTGACTTAGCCGTCCGAGCGGCGGTGATGCGTTTGAGTAGCGCTGATGCGGGTTCGTCGTTTGGATCCTGCGGCACGAGCCTGCCCGCGAAAGCTTCAGTGAGCACGCTGCGACGCAAGGCTTCGATCCTGGCTTGCGCAGCAGTGATTGCATCACTAGCAGCATCAAGACGCAAAAAGCACTCCTCAATAGCATCAACAATCCGCCCCTGCTCGGCAGTTGACGGCAAACCAAACGGGAAGTCCCGCATCTGCGCCCACTTGAGTCTGGGGCGATCCCCCGTGCTGTGTTGATCAGCAAATCTCACAAAATCGCGGCAAAGCAACCGATAACACAAAAACTCTGAAAGAACACCAGGCATCCTTGGTAACACAATGAACTCCGCCGAACCGAGCGCCTCGCGATCAATGAGAGCGATCTTGTTGAGATAAGGCCGCAATCGTGCATAAGCAACATCCCCTGCGAATAGCTGAGAGGACTGAGATGAGTAGCCCGAAGATCGCTCCCAAGCAGTTATCCGCAAAGTGTGACTCTCAACGTTGTCAAGGCTGAGATATGGACGCCTATCCAACGGTGACGGTGCGTCTTTGCCCTTCCGGGGCGTAAACACGTCACCCAGCGTTGCGATAACCCAGCCGGGTGGGAGATCGCTGGTCATACTGCCAGAAGCAGAGATAGCTCTTTGGGCGGAGGGTTCAGTTTGTCGATTTGCGGCGATGCGTTCTAGCAGCACTGATGCGGGTTCGTCATCTGGGTCCTGCGGCACGAGACGACCCGCAAAAGCTTCAGTGAGCACGCTGCGACGCAAGGCTGTGATCCTGGCTTGAGCAGCAGTGATTGCATCACTAGCAGCATCAAGACGCGAAAAACACTCCTCAATAGCAGCAACAATCCGCCCCTGCTCCGCAGAGGGTGCAATTATTATCGAAGTTGCTTCAAGGTCTGGACGGCGGAGGCTTGGGATGGTTGTTGAGGAGTCATGTCCAACAAGGTCCAAGTGTCCAAGTTGCAGTTCGAGATACTTCGCACAGATACCGCTAGGAACCTTAAGAAAGTACGTCGTATCGATGGGCCAGGAAGGCTCCTCTGAATGCCAAACTGCGCCAGCGTTTCCCTTGCGTCCGACAATAACCACAGGCTCATCAACGAGCGCTCGGTCGTGGTGTCCTACTAGACCGGCCGAACCGTAGACACCCACTGATCCAGTTTCGACGCGCTGCCGCTTAGATAGACCCTTGCCATACTCGACTCTGGACATGCCAATTAGTTCTGATCGTGCCCAACCTTGAGGAAGCATCTCGCTCATACGACCAGAACCAGAGATAGCCATCTGGGCGGAGGGGGTATTGCGGCGATGGTTGGCTTGTTGTGCGGGTCAGGCGGCTTGGGCAGAATTGATGCGGATGCTGCCGCCGGGGTGGACATCAATGTTCAGGTTATGACCTTCCAGCAGTTCCATGCCCAGTAGCGGCACGGGGCCAGAAGCATCAACTTCTATGCACATTACTTGGCCTTCCCATATCACCGCAGCATCGTGGGTGTTGCTGACTTCCTCAGTCCCGTCGGCCAGGATGGATTTTGAAGTGCCGGACTTTGGAAGCCTCATATCTGCTACGACTGTCGGCGGCAGCGTCAGGAACCCGTTGAAACCGGTATCGACTACAGCTTCGACCTCAAGAACTCGCCCTGTTGGACCGCTTACAGGCAACTCAACGACAGCTTCTAGGTGATCGTTGACGACTCCACTGATCATGGTGCCCTCCGTAAGGGTCTGGCACCAATAGCCCAGACAGCGTTATAGCCAACTCGGATTAGCCACACGTTGACAGCGTCTGGATGCACAGAGCGCAGCGATGCCGCAGCCACTCGGAGTTCATCGGCCAATGCCCAGCCCCCGCTGTCCACATCAATGGCCACGTATTCGTTGAGGTGTGCCTCCTCAAAATCTGGGCGAATGTCGCGCTCATAGATCTCCTCGCCGAGCCTGGCAGTCTCCTCGTTCGAAAGTGTCGACTCTTTGTGGGTGCCCGGCGGCATCTCCGTATCCCTCGGGAGTGTGGGCACCCGATGACCGCGAGGAGGTGCCATTTCCTGCGGCTCTGGGGCTAGACAAGTTTCAGGATCTTTAGCTAAGGCAGCGCTGTTTCGGTCAGCCATAGTGGTCATAATATAACATTAATGTATTTAAAT